>CAYJRJ010000030.1:0-13522 GCA_964372775.1 uncultured Planctomycetales bacterium
ATGGTCTCGACGATGGTCATCGCGGTGCCCTCGGCGATCAAGACGTTCAACTGGCTGGGCACGCTGTGGCGCGGTTCAATTCGGCTCACGACGCCGATGCTCCACGCGCTGGGGTTTGTCTCGATGTTCGTCATCGGCGGGCTCACGGGGATCTTTGCGGCCTCCACCCCGGTCGATCTCTACATCCACGACACCTACTTCATCGTCGGCCACCTGCACTACGTGCTCTTCGGGGGCAGCCTCTTCGGCATCTTCGCCGGTATCACGTTCTGGTATCCGAAAATGTTCGGCCGGATGATGAACGACGCGCTGGGTAAGCTCCACTTTTTCCTCACGTTCATCTTCTTCAATGCGGTCATGTTCCCGATGTTCAATCTGGGGATTGCCGGCATGCCGCGGCGCATCTATGACTACAGCCAATACAGCCACCTGGCCCATGTCGGTGGGCTCAACCGGATGATGAGCGTCGCGGCCTTCATCTTGTTCGCGGCGCAGCTGCTCTTTGTGATCAACTTCTTCTGGAGCCTGCTGCGCGGCAAACCGGCGGGCGAGAATCCCTGGCAGGCCAATACCCTCGAGTGGATCACGCCCTCCCCGCCACCCCACGGCAACTTCGCTGTAACACCCACGGTGTACCGCGGCCCCTATGAGTACAGCGTGCCGGGGCGCAAGGACGACTGGCTGCCGCAGCACGTGAAGACGTGAGATTTCACGTACGAGTCAGAATCGGGACAGTCCCCTTTTTCGCAAGGTGATCGGCGCGGCGAAAAAGGGCACAGTCCCGTACGTACGTAAACGCAAATGCTGCATCGCTACGCAACGCTCACTGCCATCGCAACGTTCCTCCTCCTGATCGCGGGGGGGTTGGTCACCTCCACGGACTCCGGGCTGGCGGTGCCGGACTGGCCGCTCGCCTACGGGATGTGGTTTCCCCCGATGGTCGGCGGCATCCTCTATGAGCACGGCCACCGCATGATCGCGGCGGTCGTGGGCCTGATGATCCTCGCACTGGCGGTGTGGCTGCGACGCGTCGAATCGCGTCGCTGGGTGCGTCGGCTGGGTGACGCGGCGCTGGCTGCGGTGGTCGTTCAGGCGCTGCTCGGAGGGTTGACTGTGCTGCTCCTCTTGCCTCCAGTGGTTTCTATCGCGCATGCATGTCTGGGCCAGATCGTGTTGTGCCTCGTGGCGGCACTCGCCTACGGCATATCGTCCCGATGGGTCCCCGCGGTTTCACTCGACGGTCGTGCCGGCGCAACACTTCGCTTGCTCGGGCTTGCCGTCGGCGCGCTCGCGGCGTTGCAGTTGGTGCTCGGCGCCGTCATCCGCCACACAGGCTACGCTGTCCTCGCGCACATCGTGGGTGCCGTGAGCTTGGCGCTGGTGACGCTGCTGGCCGCAGGGCGCGTGAGCGTCCATCGTCAGCGCCTTGCCTCGGCGGCGCCCCACGCGTGGCGGTTGGCGGCGCTGGTCGGTGCGCAGCTTCTCCTCGGCTTCGCGGTCTTCGCTCACCGTGGGATGCTGGCGTTGCGCACCGCCCACCAAGCCACCGGTGCTTTGATCTTGGCGCAGGCGATGCTGTTGGCGTGGGAGGTGGTCCGGGCGACCACCTCAAAGAGTTCCAAACCGATATCAGATATCGATATCAGATATCGATATCTGATATCGTTCTTGGAGTTGACCAAGCCGCGCTTGAGTCTCTTGGTCCTGGTCACCACAGGCGTGGGGTATTGGCTTGGCTCTTCGGTGCCGTTTGACGAGGCGCGGTGGCTGTTGACGATGGTGGGCACGGCGCTGGTGGTTGGCGGTGCCAATGCGCTCAATCAGTGGATGGAGCGCGAGGCCGACGGACTCATGTCGCGCACGCAGCACCGTCCGTTACCGGCCGGTCGCCTGCATCCGGCATCGGCCCACCGGTTCGGGGTATGGCTGATCATCATCGGCGTGGCGGTGCTCGGGCTGGGGGTGAATCTGCTGAGTGCTGCGCTCGCACTCATCTCAGCTCTCCTCTATCTCTTGGCCTACACGCCGCTCAAGCGCCGCACATCGCTGTGCACGCTGGTGGGGGCGATTCCCGGGGCGCTGCCGCCGATGATCGGTTGGGCCGCGGCCCGCAACGCGCTGGGGATTGAGGCGTGGGTGCTCTTCGCGTTGCTCTTTGTGTGGCAGCTGCCCCACTTTCTCGCGATTGCCGTGTTGTATCGCGAGGACTATGCCCGGGCCGGATTCAAGATGCTCCCGGTGATCGAATCCGACGGCTGGGCGACAGCCCGCCAGACCGCGCTGTATGGGCTCGCACTGGTTCCCGTCAGTCTCTTTCCCACCCTCATCGGCCTCAGCGGGGGGGTGTACTTCTGCGGGGCCCTGGCGTTGAGTGCGGGTTTCTTGCTGCTGTCGGTGCGCAGCGCACTGGTGCCGTCTCGAGCGAGCGCGCGGCAGTTATTCATCGCCTCGGTGGCGTACCTGCCGACGCTGATGACGCTCTTAGGGCTCGATAAAGTGCCCGGATGATGATCGGCACACGTGAGTGGTGGGGAGTCGGAGTGGCGATCGTGTCACTGACCATTGGTGCGACATGGGCGACGGTTCGCGCCCATGTCCCTCCCGCTCCAGCACCGCTGCCCATCCATGGCCAGGTGCCTTCCTTTGCGCTGACGGACCAATCGCAAGAGGTCATCACGCGTGAGGCGCTGCGCGGGCGCGTGTGGATCGCGGATTTCATCTTGACGCGCTGCGCAGGCCAGTGCCCACTCATGAGTGAGCAGATGGCTCAGCTGCAAGCGCTGACAAGCGCGCTGCCGGATGTGCGTCTCGTGTCGTTCAGTGTCGACCCCGCCTTTGATACGCCGGAGGTATTGGCGGCGTATGCGGCGCGCTACCACGCGCAGGCCGGCCAATGGTCGTTCCTGACCGGTCACGCGGAGGACATCGGTCGTCTGGCGCAGGAGGGGTTTCGCCTCGGCCTCGGGGAAGGGACCTCAGCGCGTGAGCCGATCGCCCACAGCGTGCGGTTTGTGCTCGTGGACCGGGCGGGGCGCATCCGGGGCTACTACGATGCGACCGAGCCCAACGCGCTCACGGCGCTGCTGCGTGATGCGCATCGGCTGCTGAGCGAAGGGTCATGAGTCTCAGCGTGCTGCCGACGCTGAACGCGTTCCTCAACGCGACGAGCGCGGGGCTGATCGTTGCCGGCCTGATCTGTATCCGGGCCAAGCAGACGGGGGCGCATACGGCGTGTATGCTCGGTGCCTGTGCCGTCTCGGCGCTGTTTCTCGCCTCCTACCTCTATTATCATGCCCAGGTGGGCTCGGTGCGATTCGAGCAGACCGGGTGGATTCGTCCCGTGTACTTCTCGATTCTCATCAGCCACACCATCCTGGCGGTCGTGATCGTGCCGTTGGTGATCCGTACCGTGTGGCTGGCGATGCGACGGCGGTTTGCCGCGCACACGGCGCTGGCGCGCTGGACCGCGCCGCTGTGGCTCTATGTGTCGGTCACCGGCGTCGTGGTGTACATGATGCTCTACCACCTATGAACGTGAATGCAAAAGGTAAAAGGCAAAAGGCAAAACCACAATTCAAAAGGCAAAATTTTGAATTGTGCCTTGTACTTTTGCCTTTTGCATTTTGCCTTTTGCCTTTGATCGCGGAGGCATGTCCGGGTTGCAAGGAGGCCCTGTTCGATCCTGGTCAGCTCGCGCAGAAGCTCTCGACCGCCAAAGGCTACGCGCTGAGCATCGCCGTCTTATTAACCGTGCCGTGTGCGCTCATCGCCACGGTGACGGTGTTGATCGTCCGCGCACAGCGCCGTCACGCGCGGCGTGTTGACCCCACCACCTGACGGAGTCGCTGATAGCGACTCGCCGCAGCGCGGCGGCGACGTCGGCGCGCCGCCAGGTGGTGGGGTTGACACCCCAGCCCTTTCACGTTAGACTGACCATCAGCATCGTGTGACAACGACGGAGGAGCCATGAAGCGAATAGCCTGGGCACTTGTCTGCCTTGTTGTCTTCGGGAGCCCGTCCGTGTGGGCGGCGCGCACGCGGGTGCATGAGGCCGCTGAATCATCGCAGTACGGACGAAAAGCCGGCGGGATGATCGGCCGCGGGTTGCTCAATGCGGGGACGTGTTTTGTCGATGTCATCGTGAATGTGGTCAATGAAACCAAGGCCGGTCCTCCGTTTGTCGGCACGCTCACCGGGGTGGCCAAGGGCGTCGGCTGCGGGGTGCTGCGGCTGGGCTCCGGCGCTATCGATGTCGTGACCTTCTGGGTTCCGGGGTTCAACGGGTTCCCGGTCTCCGATTCGTATGAGAACTGCATGGCCACGGGCGGTTCATCGCCGATGAGCCAGGAGTTGCCGCCGGGCTACAGCGAGACAGCCTCCGGGTGGTCCGAGCCGTCACCGGTTCCTGTCGCCCAAACAGAAGTGCCACCGAAGAAAAAGTGGTCGAAGTAACTTTATTCGCTGAAGGCTCAAGGCTCTAGGCTGAAGGGAACCGCCTAGAGCCTCCAGCCTCGAGCCTTCAGCCGGTAATCGCAATGGGCGACACCTACCTCACCAAAGACGGTCTTGCCAAGCTCCAGGCCGAGCACAAATCACTCCTCCAGCAGAAACATCAGCTCACGGACGAGGTAAACAAGGCCGCCGCCATGGGCGACCTGCGCGAGAATGCGGAGTACCACGCGGCGCGCGAACGACTCCAGCACGTCGCGAAACGGCTCGCCGAGCTGGATACCAAGCTGACGCAGGTGCGCATCGTCGATGACCTGCAGATCAAGGCGGATGAGGCTCGGGTGGGTGCCTTGGTGACGCTGAAAGATGAACAGACAAAAGAAGAGTTTACCTACCTGCTGGTCGGGCCGGATGAGGCGGATCCGTCCAACGGCAAGCTCTCCATGGCTTCACCGCTGGGCAAGATGCTCTTGGGCAAGAAGCGGGGGGAGCAGTTCACGCTGAAACTGCCCAGCGCGATTGTGCCCTACCGTGTGGTCAAAATTGCGCGTCCCTCGTAACACCACAGAAACACAGAATGACTACAGAGACACAGAGGACTTCAGCTTCTCTCTGTGATTCTGTGTGGTTTCTGTGGCATCTGTGGTGTCCAGGTGATGATTGAATGGCTGCTTCACCGTTTGCATCGCGCAAGTGCAAGCCATGCGAAGGCGGCACAACACCTCTGCCGGCCAGCGCGGCCCAGGCGCTGCTGACCGATGTGCCTGGATGGGAGCTCATCGAGGGTAAGTGTATCCGGCGGATGGTGAAGTGCAAAGATTTTCTCGACGCGGTCAGCCTCATCCAGAAGATCGCGCCCATCGCCGAAGCGGAAGACCATCACCCGGACCTGCATCTGACCGGCTATCGCAAGCTGACCATTGAGCTGTCCACCCACGCGATCGGCGGCCTCTCGGAAAACGATTTTATTCTCGCCGCAAAAATCAACCAGCTGCTGAGCTAACGGAGGTGTCCCATGGCCCTCACTCCATCAACCATGCTGCCCCTTGGCACGAAAGCGCCGGAGTTCACGTTGCCCGATGCGGTGTCCGGCAACACGATCTCGCTGGCCGCGTTCGCCGGCAAGAAGGCGCTGCTCGTCATGTTCATCTGCCGGCACTGTCCGTACGTGCAGCATGTGAAGGATGAGCTCGCGCGGCTAGGGCGTGACTACGCCAAGAAGGACATCGGGATCGTGGCGATCAGCGCGAATGACGCCGCACACTACCCGGATGACGCGCCGGATAAGCTCAAGGAGATGGCGAAGGAGCTGGGTTTCACGTTTGCATTCTGCTACGACGCGAGCCAGGAGACGGCGAAAGCCTACACCGCAGCCTGCACGCCGGACTTCTTCCTCTTTGATGAGAAGCGAACGTTGGTCTACCGCGGGCAGCTCGATGACAGCCGGCCGGGTAATGGCAAGCCGGTGACTGGGCGCGACCTGCGGGCGGCGATCGACGCGGTGCTCGCCGGCGAGCCCGTCAGTCCAAACCAAACGCCCAGCATCGGCTGCAACATTAAGTGGAAGCAGGGCAACGAGCCCGCGTATTACGGCCCTGGTGCCCGCGTGTAAAAAAAGACCTCTACCTTTTTCCTTCGAAAAAAGGTAGACGTCCCCTTTTTTCAGGTCAGGCGAAGGACGAGGCACTTGGCGGATCCGCCCGCCTTCAGGAATTCCGACAGGTCCACCGGATAGAGCTCACAGTCCCGTCGCGCCAGCTGCCGGCGCAGAGCCGGTGACACCCCCGCCTGCATCACGACCGCACGGCCGACCACGACCGCGTTGCACGCAAACCGTTTCGCATCGGCTTCTGAGACGCTGATCAGGTCAGGTGCTAGCCGCTCGATGACTTTGCGCCCGTAACGGTCGAACGCCTTCGGGAACCACAGGGCCGTTGAGTCATCCAGCGGGCAGAAGCACGTGTCGAGGTGATAAAACCGCGCATCCGCCAGCTCAACCGGCAATACCTCGGCACGCAGCCGACGCGACAACAACTCGTGGCTGGGCGCGTCTGAGCGAAAACGAAAGCCGAGCACCAGCGTTTCCCCCATCCACAACGCGTCCCCCTCGCCTTCAAACCGAGACGTCTGTGGCAGCCGGACCACGCGATAGCCGTGGCGCCTGAACCACTGCTCGATCATGGGTTCCTCTCGCTGGCGCTGCGGGTACCGGAAGTTGCTGCGGATCAATGTCCGCCCCTTCACCAACCCCGCGTTGGCGGTAAAGACGAGGTCGGGCACGCCGCGGTGAGGCGTCAAGAGCTCCACGCGCGCTCCCAGCGTGCGGGTGAGCAACCGGTGCAGCTGCTCCCATTGGATCAGGGCGCGTCTGCGATTCGCCTGGCGCTTGAGGCTCATCCACGGGTTGATTTCGTACGCGATGGTGTAGTGGGTGGGACGGCACATTAAGAAAGACGGTGGAGGGTGGAGGGTGGAGGGTGGAAAAGGCATGAATCTAGAGACGCAGGGCCGAGCAGAGTTCGCGGAAGAACGAGGCGGAATCGGAGACCACCCCAACGCCTTGGAACGTGCCGCGATCCGCGAGCTTCGTGACGACCGCGGGATTGATATCGACGCAGATCGTCTTCACGGTGGCCGGCAGCATGTTGCCGGTGGCGATGGCGTGGAGCGTCGAGGCGATCATCAGCGCCATCCCCACGCCGGGAATATGCGCGCGCATCGCCTCCTGCGCCTGGAGCGTGTCCGTGATCACATCCGGCAGCGGGCCGTCATCGCGGACCGAGCCGGCGAGCACGAAGGGCACGTGGTGCGTGATGCAAGCGTGCATGACCCCGCGCTTAAGCAGCCTGCGCCGGACCGCCTGGCGGATACTTCCGGCTCGGCGGATCGCGTTGATCGCGCGCATGTGGTGGTCGTGGCCATCCTTGACCGCCTCGCCGCGGTCCAGGCGCACTCCGAGCGAGGTGCCGTAGAGCGCCGATTCGATGTCGTGGGTCGCCATGCCGTTGCCGGCAAACAGCACATCCACGAACCCGGCGCGGATGAGCCGTTCCAGGTACGGGCCGGAGCCGGTGTGGATCACCGCCGGTCCCGCCACGACCAGAATCTTCTGTCCGCCGCGCTTCATCACCCGCATCTCCTTCGCGAGCCGCTGGATCAGCTGAGCCTTGGGTTTCTCGGAGGAGACAGCACTCCCCATGAACTGAAACACCTCGGCCTGGCGCGCGCGCTCCAGCGGCGTGACGCGCACGCCGTCCGAGCCGCAGACGACCCACGCACCCTTGCGGATGGAGGCCATCGGCGTGCAGCGGGCCTGCCCGGTGCGCGGGTCCACCACGATGCCGCAATCCATCTCGATGTTGCGCACCGGCCGCCAGCGTCCGCGAAAGCGGATCTCAGTGGGCAGATTCGTGGTCGAGTAGAACGCGGACGGAAAGACGCCGGCCTTCGTGGCGCGTTCGAGCTTCACGTCGGTAAGATGCACAGGCACGGCTCCAAGACGGGAGAGGCGCCGCAGGATGGTCGAGAGATGGCCCAAGGAGCGAGCTTCGACGCGCAACCGGGCGGTGGAGGGGTCGGTCTTGCGCTTGCCGATGCGCATCTCCAGGATCTCAAACGTGCCGTTGAGATCCATGATTTCATCGAGGATCTTGGGCAGGATCAGCGAGTCGATGATGTGCCCGCTGATCTGCACGACCTCGGAGGCCATCTCGCCGGTAGTATACCATCAGTCCCGGTATCGTTCCGATATCTGATATCATGGAGATCAGATATCGGACGTACCGGCATGGGGCAACAGCTTGATCTACGCGAGGTCGAAGCGCGCACGCAGGCGATCGGCCAGGAGCTCTTTACCGCGGCGAGGCGCGAGCACGCGCACCTGTCCGTGCTGAATCGCTGGACGGCGCAGGTCCTCACCTGGTGCCTTGACGACCCGGCGGTGAAGGGCGCGGTGCTGCGCTTTCTCGACGTCCTTCCCAGCGTGCGCACACCGGCCGATGTCACCCGCCATGTCCGTGAATACTTTCCCACCGAGAACCTCCGCTTGCCGCGCACACTGCGCCTTGGTGCGGGTCTGGCGCGCCCGGGGCTGTTGACGCAGGGGGCCCTGGCCGCGCTGATCCGGCAGCTCGTGGAGCAGGTCGCGCATCAGTTCATCGCGCAGCAGCATTCGGAAGGCGTCGCCCATGTCGTCCGCACACTCGCGGCTGCGGGAGCCACGTGCAGCCTGGACGTATTAGGGGAGCAGGTCCTGAGCGAAGCCGAGGCCGATCGATACCTCGAGGCATGCCAGCGGCTCGTACGTGAAATGGCGCACACCTATGCCGGCGGAGCAGCGCCTCCCCGCAGTTGCGGGCCGCTCGCCAATCTCTCGGTCAAGCCCTCGGCGTTGTGCCCCCGGTTTGATCCCATCAGCCCGCAGGCGAGCGTCGAGCAGGCCCTCGGGCGCCTACGGCCGCTGCTGGAGCTGGCGGCGAAGGAGCGCGCGTTCATCTATGTGGATATGGAGCACTTTGACCTGCGCGATCTGACGCTCATGCTGGCGATGCAGGTGCTGGAGCGCGGCCTCGCACCCTCGGGGTTTGGCGTGGTCGTGCAAGCCTATGTGCGCGACGCCGAGTCGTCCGTCGAAGGACTGCTCGCGTGGCTGGCGGCCCATGAGCGCACGCTCACCGTGCGCCTGGTGAAGGGGGCCTATTGGGATTTCGAGGTCGCGCTGGCCCAACGCAGCCACTGGCCCAGTCCTGTGTTTGAAGAGAAAGCGGACACCGATCGCACGTTTGAACGACTGACGGTGCGTTTGCTCAGCGCTCATCCGCTGGTGACGACGGCGATCGCCTCCCACAATGTCCGGTCGATTGCTCACGCGATGGCGGTCGCGGAACTCTTGGGGCTGTCGAACGAGCAGTTGGAGTTTCAACTGCTCTACGGGATGGGCGACGCGCTGCGGGGAGCGATCGTGGCGCGCGGCTACCCAGTACGGATCTACACGCCCATTGGGGAGTTGATCCCCGGCATGGCGTATCTGGTGCGACGGATTCTGGAGAATACCGCGAACGAGTCTTTCCTGCGCCAGGATCTGTTTCAGGAGCGCAGTGTCGAGGAGTTGCTCGCCGCACCAGAGGCGCATGCGACACGCGTGACGGCCACGGTTGCGGCAGCGGCATGGCGCGAAGAGCCGCTGGCGAACTTTGCCGCCACCGAGGCGCGCGATCGGATGCGCCGCGCCCTGCAGGGGGTGCGCGCGCAGATGGGCCGTCGGTATCCGTTGTGGATCGGCGATCGCGCGCGGGAGACGCCGCGCACACTGACCCGGCACAACCCCTCGCGTCCCGATGAGATCGTCGGAGTCGTTGCGATGGCGAGCCTGGACGACGCCGAAGAGGCCGTGCGGATCGCGCAGGAAGCGCAGCCGCGCTGGGCCGCGGTGCCGGTGACAGAGCGCGTGGCGTGCCTGCGGCGCGCGGCATCGCTCATACGCGAGCGACGGTGGGAGTTGGCTGCCTGGAGTGTAGTGGAAGTCGGCAAGACGTGGCGCGAGGCCGATGTCGAAGTGGTGGAGGCGATCGAGTACCTTGAATACTACGGCGAGCAAATGCTCCAGCTCGCTCACGGCCGGCCGCTGCTGCAGCCGTTGGGCGAGCGCAACCGCGCCCTCTATCTGCCGCGCGGGGTGGCGGCGGTCATCTCGCCGTGGAACTTCCCGGCGGCGATTCTCACCGGCATGACCTCGGCCGCCCTGGTGACCGGCAACGCCGTGATCCTCAAACCATCGGGCTGTTCCTCGGTCATCGCCGCGCAGATCGCGCAGACCCTGCGGGACGCGGGATTGCCACACGGCGTGCTGCAGTTTCTCCCAGGCTCCGGCGGCGATGTGGGAACAGCGCTCGTGGCGCATCCCGGCGTGCACGCCATTCTGTTTACCGGCTCCAAGAGTGTGGGGCTCTCCATCATCGAGGCCGCGGGACGGGTCGCGCCGGGGCAGCGGTTCGTGAAGCACGTCGTCACGGAGATGGGCGGCAAAAATGCCATCCTCATCGATGATGATGCGGATCTGGATGCCGCCGTGGCCGGCAGTCTCCAGTCGGCGTTTGGCTACGGCGGACAGAAGTGCTCGGCGGCCTCGCGTCTCATCGTGCATGAGGCGGTCTCTGAGCGGTTTCTCTCGCGCTTCGTCGCGTCCGCGGACCGGTTGGTAGTGGGCGATCCTTCCGATTCGGGGACCGATGTCGGCCCGCTGATCGATGCCGCGGCGCAGCAGCGGCTGCGTGAAGCACTCGCGCACGCGCGCAAGGCGGCGACGGTCGCGTACGAGTATCCGGCAGCCCGCCTGCCGAAGGCCGGATATTTTGTCGGGCCAGCCGTGGTGACGGACGTCCCGCGGCAGGATCGGCTGGCGACCGAGGAGCTGTTCGGGCCGCTGATCTGCGTCTTTCGGGTCGCGTCGTTCGAGGAAGCGCTCGCACTGGCCAACGACACGGATTACGCGCTCACCGGCGGCGTCTACTCGCGCTCGCCCTCCCATCTGGAGCAGGCGGTGCGCGCGTTTGACGTCGGGAATCTCTACTTGAATCGTCCCATCACCGGGGCGATGATCGGCCGGCAGCCGTTCGGCGGCCACCGGCTCTCCGGGTTGGGCACGAAGGCGGGCGGTCCAGACTATCTGCTGCACCTGATGATCCCGAAGACCGTGGCGACGAATACCACCCGACACGGGATGCCGCTGGAGTAAGTCAGCGATTCAGCTTGACACGCTTTCCGCACAGGACTAGGCTGAAGCTATCTGCTTAGTCGGTCAACGCCTGCCACCCACCACACGGAGGTGACCGATGGATCTCACCGGCCCGCTGCATCAGGACCATGCCTTCCTGCGCAAGAAGCTCACCCTGCTCGAATTCGCGATGGAATCCGTCCCCGACACGCGCATCCTCGTGCGGGAGCTCTGCGGCTCCATTCAGAAGTACCTGCAAGAACATCTGCAGCGGGAGGAGCGGGCGATGCAGCTCTACTACAGCGCGCCCCTGGCGAATCCCGATATCCCTCGAATCCATGACCACGCGGCGGAGCTCGCGCTGTTTCGCGGCGTGAATGAGCTGTTGCTGGGCGGGTTGCGGGTCTCCTCGCCGATGGTCATGCTGCGGCTCTCCCAGGCGATCGAGCAGCTTCGCGCGCGGATCGAGGAGCAGGAAACGCGCGTATTCCCGGTGCTCTACGAGCAGATGGGAGGCCGGCCGATGGAGCGAGCGCATCCGCCGATTTCCGGAGCGATGAGCGTGAACGAAATCCTGCAGCGCTATCCCCGGACCGGGCCGGTGTTCGAGCAGCTGCACGTCAACCGGCTGCGTGAAGGCTACGAAAGCGTTGACGAAGTCGCCTGGCGCCACGGAGTTGATCCGTCCGAGATGGTGGAGCACCTTCGGGACATGGTGACGAAGTCCGGCCGCTACTAATCCTTCGACTCCGGTTCGACTCTCCCTCGACTCAGCCGTTGGCCTCGCTTGGGATCGCTCACCATCGCTCAGGATTCCGTTCCAGCGCATCGATCTGCCGCTGTAGGTTCCGCCGGCTCACCGATCCTTCCGGATACATCTGCTGAATCTTCCGTAGTTCGCGCACGCGCACTTGGGTGTTCGCGGTCGATGCGGGGGGCATGGTGGTGGGCTGGTGCGGTGGCGTCCCGCGCTGTGCTAGGTAGCGTGCCAAGTCTTCACGTCGTCGCAGGATGTAGGGGTGGGTCCGCAGAATCGGCCACGGGTTGTCAAACCGCGCGAAGTCCTGCAACAGATCCAGCGCGGCGCGCGGGTCCAACCCCGCCCGAATCACGTACTCAATCCCCAGTTGGTCGGCCTCCAGCTCATGCTCCTGGCTGTAGCCGCTCAGTGACACGTCGTTGAGCAGCGATGCTACGTCAACAACCAGCCGCCCCGCCTGCTGCACGCCCGCACTCCCACCCCGCGTCGCCGCAGACGCGCCCGCCGCCACCAGTCCGATGAGGAGCTGTCGCTGTTGGAGGAGACGATAACGCTTGACGAGATGCTGGGCTACGGTGTGGGCGAGCTCATGCCCGAGGATGAACGCCAACTCGTCCGCCCGGCTGCCTCGACTGCCGAGATAGTTGAGCAACCCCGTGCTGATGTAGACGCGCCCGTCGGCGAGCGCGGCGGCGTTCGGATCCTGGTCAAGATAGAGATAGCCGCGGTAGTGAAGATTCGGCCGCTCGGTCACGCGGCTGAGCCGGTCGATAATGGACTGCACCTTGAAGCCGACCAGCGTTTCATCCGAACGGATCGGATGCGCCCCCTGTTGTCCAAACTCTTTCGCCTGGATCGCGCTGATCGAGCGCTCGATCTGCAGCGCCGACGCGGACTCTTCAGGGACCGGCGTGGAGCGGAGTGCGTACTGAGGTGTCGCGCACCCCGTCAGCGTGATGAGTGCCGGTATCAGATACCATTTTAATGAAATTAAAATGGTATCTGATACCGGACGTTTAGCCCATCCGCAACTGCGCTTCGGCATCGATCACATCCCGGTTGATCCGTTGAACCGCTTTCGTCGCGGTGGCGCGCAGCCGCGCATCCGCTCCCGGCGCTTCGGCGAGCTGGCGCAGCAGCTGCAGCGTCATCCGGAAATAGCGCACGATCTCCCCCTCATCCACGTCGCACAGCTTCAGCAACCGGTGGAAGGGCTCCTGGCGCATCCAGGCGTCGAGCGGCGCGGAGAGAGCGAACGCTGGCACTTTCGTTTTGGGAAACACGTGAAACCGCGCCTCAGCCTTGTGGATGCGCTCGAGCGGCTCCTCGCACAGTGCGGCGAGCTGCTTGCTCAGGCGATGGGTCTTGGGTGGTACGCTGCGGGGCCGCGGCTCAAAGACAATACCCGCCAGCAGCAGCGCGAGCCCCGTTGGGTCCAGTTGGCTTAAATGCTTGGCGACGAATAGCTCGGTGAGCAGCAGCTCATAGCCGTAGAGCCATGACGCAAACAGACCCTTCTCAGTCAGCCCTTCGCGATCAAGATATCCCAGCGCGTCAAGCAGATCCAGCTTGCGCTGCATCAGCTCCAGACCGGCCTGGCG
>CAYJRJ010000030.1:13622-20413 GCA_964372775.1 uncultured Planctomycetales bacterium
GCGCTTGGTGAGCGCGTCGAGCACGACGCTGCGGGCGGGCATGTTGACCCCGAGGGCGAACGTCTCCGTGGTGACGATGAGCTTGATGAGGCGGCTGGCGAAGCAGCGCTCGACGACCTCCTTGACTGTCGGCAGCATTCCCGCGTGGTGGAAGGCGATGCCGCAGTCGATGAGATGGCCCAGTGCTGCCACGCTGCGGTCCTGCGTCAGCCCGAAGCGCGCGCACAGCTCGTCGAACATCGTCCGCAGGGCGCGCTGCTCGGTCGGGCCAATCAGCGACATGCGCGCGAGCTCCCATGCCAGATCTTCCGCGCGCCGTCGGCCGAACGTGAAGAAGATGCACGGCAGCCGGTCGCGATCGCGCAGCTCATGCACGAGCGGGTCCAGCCGGTTGGCCTGGAGGAAGCGCCGCTGATGGTGCCGGGACGCGTAATGGGGCGGGCGCGCCTGCTGGCCGTAGCCGATGTGCTTGAGCTCCTGCTCGTTGCTGACGATCTTGTTGTGGCACTGAAACAGCACGGACAGCGGGACCGACCGGTGCGTCTCCTCCACGACGTCGACCGGCCGCTGATGGACGTCGCGGATCCACTGGGCGATCTGCTCGACGTTGGGCACCGTGGCGCTGAGGGCCAGCAGGTTCATGTGGACCGGAGTAAAGAGGATCGCCTCCTCCCAGACCGTGCCCCGTTCCTCGTCGTCGAGGTAGTGGATCTCATCGAAGATGATCCAGGCGTAGCGCGAGAGCCGCTCGACGTCCTCCAGCAGCGCGTTGCGGTAGATCTCGGTCGTCATGATCATCAGCGGCGCGGTGGGGTTGATCGTGACATCGCCCGTGAGGATGCCGACAGTCGCGTCGCCGTGGCGCGCGGCGAAGTCGCGGAATTTCTGGTTGCTCAGCGCCTTGATCGGGGCGGTGTAGACGACGCGCTGATGGCGCGCGAGCGTGCGCTCGATGACATAGTCCGCCAAGACGGTTTTGCCGGAGCCGGTCGGTGCGGCGACAAACACGGAGCGGTCGCGCTCGATCGCCTCGATCGCCTGCTGCTGGAACGGATCATACTGAAACGGATGGATAGAAGAATTGCTCATGTGATGCCACCGGCACACCACAGCACCACAGAAGTCCACAGAGACACAGAGACCTGGCACATGAGTTCTTCTGTGTTGCTGCGTCTCCTCTGCGCCTCTGTGGTGTCAACTGCGGTGTGAGGCCGCTTCATTGTACAATACGAAGCCATGCCCCGTCAGTTCTTCCGCATCAGCGCACGGATCGTCGCCGCCACGCTCGCCGCCCTGGTTGGCGCTCCCTGCGCTCACGCGGAGCCGGTGACGGTGGTTGTTCCTGCGGATGAGGCGTGGATGCCGACCGACATCGAGCTGCAGCCGGGCGATCCGCTGCATCTCGAAGCCGACGGCGCCGCGCGAGTGGTCGGTATGCGTCTGCGCGACTGGTTTATGGGAACCAAGGTGGACCACCACGTCGGTCCACAGGGCACCTACCTCTGGCCGCGTGATGACGGCGGAGATCCCCGCGCGACCGTCCGCGCGTTTGCGCTGCCCGCGATGGCGGACGGACCGTTTCCCGCGTTCTGTCTCATCGGCAAGGTCGGCGAGGACGGAACGCCGTTTTACGTCGGCGCGCGCTACGACGGCACGGCCGACCGCGCAGGGCGCTTGTGGCTTGGCATCAATGACGATGACCCGGCGGATAATCGAGGGCGCTTCCGTGTCACCGTCGAACGCGCCTCGCGCCCTCTCCCGCCAACCGAACCGCTCCCGCGCGTTGCCCCCGGTCAGCTCAACGGACACCCGATTGCCGCCGCCCGCGTCCTGCTGCTCTACGTGGATGGCCTGCGGCCTGATGCGCTCCATGAGATGGCGCAGGCCGGTTTTTTGCCGAACTTCAAGCGGGCCTTCCTGGATCAGGGTATCGAGGTGGCCGACGCGTTCTCGGTGTTTCCCTCCAACACGCTGATCGCCAACGGCTCGCTGTTCACCGGCTATTTCTCCGATCGGACCGGCATCAAATCCCAGAACCAATTCGAGCGCGCGACGCTGAAGACGCGCGGGCAGATGAGCGAGTGGCTGCCCGACGGCTTTATCCCAAAACCGGTGACGCGGGTCATCAACCTGCTGGATAAGTACGCGCCGGAGAACACCCACGCGTTCTTGGCGAAGCGGGGCGTGCCAACGCTGGCCAGCCGCCTTGGTCAGGCCTTTCAGTACACGACGCTGCCGATCGTGCCGATGAATCCGCCGCCCCAGTGGTTCCACCGCGCCATCAACACGCTGGGGCCGTTTGACCTTGCGCACCGTCTGCCGCTGCACCTGGATCGCGTCAATGCCGACTACGCGATGGAAGAGCTGCTCGGCAACTCCGATGCGCGGGTCATCGCGGTGTGGTTTCCGATGGCGGATAAGACCAGCCATCACAGCCGGCGCGGCCAGTTCGGCGCCGCCAGACGGGATCTGGCGTTGGCGGACCGGTATCTTGGGCGCCTGCTGGAGCGGCTGCGCGAGCTGCGCTGGGATCGGTCGACGTATCTCATCCTCGTGTCAGACCACGGTCATCTCGGCGGTGAGCCTGGTCGTGAGGCAACCCGCGCCTGCAACCTTGCGCGCGACTGGGCCCACCAGCAGTTAGGGTGCAATGTCAAGGTGGTGGGACAGGAGTGGATGCACGCGGGCATTGATACTTCGCGCTTCCTCTTTTTCGACAACCAGGGCGCAGGGCAGGCCAAGGTGTTCCTGCCCTACGGCTCGTACTTCAGAGGCGCCTGGCAGCGCAACCGCCTCGCGGAATTGATGGCGTATCAGGTTCGGCCGCTGCAGTCGATGAACCTCTTAGAGTCCTTGATCCGCTTTCGTCCCCCGGAGTGGGACGGGCAAGGTCCCCGACCCGTGGATCTCATCCTCGTGAAGCTCGATGAGCAGCGCACCCTGGTCTATCGCGACGAAGCCTCGCAGGCCATCATCCATCGCGCGCGGTACGATACTGCGGAGCGGTTTCGGTACGAACCGATCCGCGCGATCTCTCAATCGGCGAACGGCGAGCTGCTCTACAAGCCGCCGCTCGCTAGAGTGGATCCGCTGGGGTATCTGCAGGACGCGCAATTCCTGGCAGCGGTGGAGACGCCGGCATGGATCGACGCCGACCATACGGATCGCGAGTGGCTGGCGGCGACGGCCCGCACCCGGTATCCCGACGCGGTGGTGACGATGGCGAAGTTCTTCGCCTGGAGCGATAGCTTCAAGGACCTGGCTGCGGTGAGGGATCCGGATCTAGTCATCACGGCCTCCCAGGGATGGTCGTTTCGCTCGGATGACGGCGAGGGAACGGATCACGGCTATCCGCTGCGCGAGTCCATGCGCATGAGCTGGTTTGTCTCGGGTCCGAACATTCCTCACGGCGTCTGGTCCGCGCCGCAGCGCCTCGTGGATGTGGCGCCGACGATACTGGACATGATCAGCTGGTCTTACGATCCGGCCGAACTCGACGGGCAGGCGCTTCGCGGAATCTATGAGTAGGGTCATCTGCGGTGTCGCAGTCCTGCTCCTGACCGCTGCACCATCGTTCGCAGAGCCGACGGGCGAGGAACGCTTCTTTCAGGATTGCCCCCGTCGGCGGTTCGTACGGCTCCACGATGAGCGGCGGCCCTGGGATCTCCACGCGATCCTCTATACGGGGTTGGGCGCGTCGGAAGTGGAGGCGCTGCGTCTTGCGGATTGGCTCATCGATCTGCCGCTGCCCGGCCGGCCGCTACGGCCGTTCGAACGGGCAGCGGACGCGATCCGAGCGGGGTATCATCGGCTGCCGCCCTGGCTGGTCATCGAGCGGATCGGCGAATTCGTGGATGCCCTCCAACTGCGCGAGCTGAGCCTGGGGGATGCGACTTCCACGTATTCAGCCTCCGTGGGAGATCTGCGAGGGCCGGGCAGCGGCATGCTCGTTCGCGTGGATAAGCTCGTGGATTGGCTCCAGCACGTCACCGGCGATCTGAATCGGCTCAGCGGACGCGCGGTGATGCGTCCCCAGGGGCTGGTGACGTGGTCCGGGCCCGGCCGCGTCGTCGATGGGGCGCAGAGCGTCCTCGCGCGGACGTTTCATCGTGTCGGGGTGGTGGTCGCGCGCACGCTGGAGGGCAGCCTCACCACCGTGGAAGCGGCGGGGGAAGGGCTGGTCAATCTCGGGTATCGGCGTCCGCATCAGGAGACGACGGTGTTTCTGCGGCTGCCGCGAGAGGTGCTGCGAGCGCATGAGCTGTGGGTATTGGAGCGCCACCCTCAATTGATCCTGGGGCCGCCGGAGCTGTTTCTCGCATCAACGCACGCCGCCCTCGGCCACCGGCGACGCCAACCGGCGTTGTGGCAATGGAGCGACATCGACCGCCTCACGCAGAACGCCTCCGCTATCATCGTCATGACGACCACGCGGGTGATCGCCCGCGCGCCCGATGAGCTCAAGCCCTATGTCGTTCCCGCAGCGTGGATTCTTGCGCCGGCTACCATTGACAATCCGACGAGCAGACCCTAAGCTGGAGGTATGCGTTTTACATCCGGCATCAGCGACGTCGTGAATGCCACCGCCGCGACGGATGCGGCCTGCCGGCAGGCGGCTGGACAGCTGGTAGACCGGCGATGCGACCTCGCCTGCGTGTTTGTCTCCACGATCTACAAGACCTCGTGGCCCGATGTGCTCCACCAGGTTCACGAGCGGCTGCACCCGCGCGTGCTGATCGGCTGCAGCGGCAGCGGGATCATCGGCGGCGAACAAGAGATGGAGTGGGTGCCGGCGATTTCGGTGGTGGCGGCATCGCTGCCTGACGTGAAGCTCTTTCCGTTCGTGGCGTCGCCCGATGAGCTGGAGCACGCCAGCGCTGGTGGCTTCTGGGTGGACAAAGTCGGCGCCTCGCCTGAGGCCGAGCCTGTCTTCGTGGTCTTCGTGGATCCGCTGACCTCGTCACCGATGCGAGTCCTCGATGAGCTGAACCACACCTACCGCACCCGTCCCATCGTCGGCGGATTGGTCAGCGGCGGCCGCGAGCCCGGGGAACAGCTGCTCTTTCTCGGCGGCGAGGTGCTCCATGAGGGCATGGTGGGTGTTGCGATGACCGGCAACATCACCATGGATGCCATCGTTTCGCAGGGGTGCCGGCCGATCGGCCGCCCGTACGTGGTCACAAAAGCGGAGGAACAGCTCATCTTCGAGCTCGGCGGGCGCCAGGCGCTCGTGGCCCTCCATGAGGTGCTTTCGAGCCTCTTGCCGGATGACCGGGAGTTGGCCCGCCAGGGGGCGATTGTGCTCGGGGTGGTCGTCAACGAGCTGCGCTCCAAATTTGTTCCCGGCGATTTTCTCATCCGCAGCATCGTCGGGTTGGATCCCGAGCAAGGCGCCTTGGCCGTGGCGGAGGAGGTGCGGGTGGGCCAGACGGTGCAGTTTCATCTTCGTGATGCGGCGACGTCCCGCCAGGAGCTGCGCCGGCTGCTCGTGCAGTCCGGAAAGTCGCCCCACGATCCCATCCCCGCCGGCTGTCTGATGTTCAACTGCACAGGGCGCGGCAAGTCGTTCTACGGCACGCCCCACCATGATGTGAAGACGCTGCGCACGGTCAGCGGCAACGTGCCGGTCGGCGGCTTCTTCTGTAATGGCGAGATCGGCCCGATCGGCACCACCAACTTCCTTCACGGTTACACCGCCAGCCTCGGCTTGTTTCGGCCGCGCACCCCGTAGGCCGCATTCAATGCCTCGCCGCCTCTCCTGGCTCTTCCTCGTGTCCGCTCTTGTCCTGACTGCCAGCGCTCCGGGGTTGGCCGACCGCATCGGGTTAGGCAAAGGATTCCGCCCGCCCTCCTTCACGGCGACCGATCTGGATGGCACGACGCATACGCTTGAGGAA
Source organism: uncultured Planctomycetales bacterium (assembly GCA_964372775.1). Lineage (GTDB taxonomy): Bacteria > Omnitrophota > Gorgyraeia > Aquiviventales > Aquiviventaceae > CAYJRJ01. Next base: position 19,520 of record CAYJRJ010000030.1, read on the forward strand.
TATCAGGGTCGAGTGCTCGTGCTGCATTTTTGGGCCAGCTGGTGTCCCTACTGCCGCACGGAAATCCCAGAGCTGCGAGAGCTTCAGCAGCAGTGGACATCCAAGGATGTGCGCGTGCTGGCCGTCAGCACCGATGAGGATCTCGACACGCTCAAGCGCTTCATCGCGCAACATCGCCTGCCGTACCCGGTGATTGCCGACGCCCAACAGGAGACGCCGATCTCCGACCAGTACGGCGTCTCCGGGATCCCGGTGACGTATGTGATGGGCCGAGACGGACGGATCGCCGAGCGCCTCAACGGCGCCGGTGAAGTCATTGAGGCCGTGCAGCGCGTTCTTGCGACATCCTCGTGATGGTGCCTTCAGTCCAATCGATGTGGCGTTCGTGGGTCCTCATCGGCACGCTGGTGCTGCTGTGCGCCATCGTCGCATGGCGGACCGGTGGGCCGCAGCGCGTCGGCCAGGCGGTCACCAGCGGCACTCAACTGTTCGTCAGCGTCCTGCCGAATCTCCTGCTCGGGTTCGCCCTGGCCGGATTCCTGCACGTGCTGCTGCCTGCTGAGCTCATCAGCGAGTGGATGGGCCATGGCTCAGGGGTCAAGGGTTTGTTCATCGGGAGTGTTGCCGGCATGCTCACCCCGGGCGGACCGTTCACCCACTTTCCCATCCTCGCATCCTTCCTCGCTAAGGGAGCGGCGGTCGGGCCGGTGTGCGCGTATATCGCGGCCTGGGCGCTGATCGGACTCAACCGTTTCTTCGTCTGGGAGCTGCCCATTCTCGGACCGCAAGTGGCCTTCGTACGCTTCCTCGCTTCCCTCTGGGTGCCGCCGCTCGTCGGCTGGCTCGGCGGCTGGCTCCACCGCACCTTGACGTAAGTCCCTCCCCTCAGGCATA
>CAYJRJ010000031.1:0-17931 GCA_964372775.1 uncultured Planctomycetales bacterium
CTGGCCGAGACGCAGCAGACGCTGCGGCTGAATCACCTGCGCGAGAAAGTGATCGTGCGCACCGATGGAGGGATGAAGACCGGCCGCGACATTCTGATGGCCGCCGTCTTCGGCGCCGAAGAGTTCGGGTTCGGGACCGCGGCGGTGGTGGCCACGGGCTGCGTGATGACGCGCCAGTGCCATCTCAATACGTGCCCGGTCGGCGTCGCAACACAGGATGCGAAGCTGCGCGCGCGCTTCGCCGGCACGCCGGAGATGGTGGTCAACTATATGTGCTTCATCGCCCAGGAGTTGCGCGAGTACCTCGCCGCACTGGGTGCGCGCACATTGGATGAGCTCATCGGGCGTACGGATCTGCTGACGCGGCGCTCAACGCAGCATCTGTCGCCCAAGGCGGCCACCGTTGAGCTGGATGGGTTGATGAAGACCGTCGACGTCGGCCCGCGCACCCACTCGCAGCCGCGCAACGACTGGGAGCATGACGAACCGCTCGATGACCAACTGCTGAAGGACGCGAAGGCGGCGCTGGAGGGCAAAGGGAAGAAGGTGAAGCTCAACTACGAGATCCGTAACATCCACCGGACGGTGGGAGCTCGGCTCGCGGGTGAGATCGCCCGACGGCACGGCGATAAGGGACTGCCGCCGGCGACGATTGACGTGACGCTGCGCGGCGTGGCAGGCCAGAGCTTCGGCGCGTTCTGCATCAACGGGGTTCGCCTGACGCTCATCGGCGAGGCAAACGACTACGTCGGCAAAGGGATGGCCGGTGGCGAGCTCATCATCCGCCCGACGGATGAGTCGGCGTTTGCGTGGCACAAGAACGTCATCATCGGCAACACCTGTCTGTACGGCGCGACCGGCGGCGTGCTCTACGCGGCCGGGCGGGCCGGTGAGCGGTTCGGGGTGCGCAACTCCGGCGCGTTTGCCGTCGTGGAAGGCCTCGGCGACCACGGCTGCGAGTACATGACCGGCGGCATCGTGCTGGTGCTGGGTGCGACCGGCCGTAACTTCGGCGCGGGCATGACCGGCGGGCGCGCCTACGTGCTGGATCAGGAGCGCGTGTTTGAGAAGCGCGTCAATCTGGAGCTTGTCGAGCTGGACCGGCTGGAAGGCGCGGAGGATGTCGCGAATGTCCGCACGCTGCTGGAGCGCCACTTCGTCGCCACTAAAAGCAACATCGCTCTGGAGGTTCTCACCAACTGGGACGATTTCCAGGAGCTGTTCTGGATGGTCATCCCGCGCGGCACCGGCGTCAAGCTCGAGCAAGCGGTCAGCGCGAAAGAAGGGTAACCACAGATGGCACAGATTGAAAAAATCGATTTCACAGATAGAACCGTTTTCTCTGTGTAATCTGTTTTAGAACTCTGTGTCATCTGTGTTAGTGTGTCTCTCCGAGTTGATCCGATGGCTGTCACCCAAGCAGACGTTCTCGACGCCCTCAGGACCGTCCAGGATCCTGACCTCAAACGGGATATTGTCTCCCTGGGTTTCATCAAGCAGTTGACGATCGATAACGGTCGGGTGGCATTTCAGATCGAGCTCACCACGCCGGCCTGCCCGGTGCGCGATTTGATGCGAGATGAGGCGCGTAAGGCCGTGTCGGCCATCCCGGGGGTGCAGTCAGTCGAAATCGGCATGACGTCGCAGGTCCGCTCCTCGATCTCGCTGCCGCAGGGGATCGGTCCGCTGGCGATCAAAAATATCGTCCCGATTGCCAGCGGCAAGGGCGGGGTGGGCAAGTCCACCGTCAGCGCCAATCTGGCACTTGCGCTAGTCAAAAGTGGCGCGCGCGTGGGCTTGATGGACGCCGATGTCTACGGTCCCTCGATTCCCACGCTGCTCGGAATTACGGCGGTACCTGAGGTGGATGAGCGCAACCGCATCACGCCTGTCGAGCAGGATGGGTTGAAGGTGATCTCGATGGCGTTCTTCATGAAGCCTGGTGAGGCCGTGGTTTGGCGCGGGCCGATGTTGCACAAGACCGTGCAGCAGTTTCTCGGCGGGGTGGAGTGGGGCGAGCTGGATTATTTACTGGTGGACACCCCGCCGGGCACGGGTGATGTCACGCTCTCCTTGTGCCAGTCCATCCCCCTCACCGGCGTCGTGATCGTTTCGACGCCGCAGGACGTGGCGCTGAACATCGCGCAGAAAGCGATTGCGATGTTCAAAAAACTCAACGCGCCGATCCTTGGCATTATTGAGAACATGAGCTCGTATGTCTGCCCGCACTGCGGCAAGACGGAAGAGATCTTCGGCAGCGGCGGAGCGCGCAAGGCCGCCGAGCGGCTGAACATTCCGTTTCTGGGCGGGATTCCGCTGGCGACCGCCGTGCGCACGACCTCAGATGCGGGCCGGCCGATTGTCGTGAGCGACCCTGAGAGTGTTGCGGCGAAGGCGTTCACCGCGGCCGCCGAGCAGCTCGCCGCCCAGGTCAGCATCCGCGGGATGCAAGGAGAGGTCGTGAAGGTGACATTTTGATGGGGGTGCCACGGCCGGGCTCATCCGGCTCGCTTGATATTCTGCAGGCACTCAACCGTGCAGGAGTCAAGTACCTGGTCATTGGCGGGGTGGCGGCGATCTACTACGGTGTGCCGCGCGCGACATTCGATCTCGATCTTTCCGTGTGGCTCGCGCCAGATAACCTGCAACGGTTGGAGAACGTCATGGCGCGCTTGGGTTTTGTCCCGAAGGCTCCGGTGGCTGTGACGGGACTGGCGAATATGCTGACTCGCCGTGAGTGGACACAGCGCAAAGGCATGAAGGTGTTCGCCTTGGAAGAGTCGAAGCGACCCTTTCGGCTTGTCGACATTATGGTCAAGCCGCTGCGCAATTTCCATCAGGTCTATAGGCGACGAGTTGAGGTTCGCGATCAAGGAGTCGCCATTCCCCTGATGCCGATCCCCCAGTTAATCCAGACAAAGACGAGGACCGGACGACAGAAGGATAAGGAGGACATCGAATATCTTCGCTTCATTCAGTCAGTTCATGCGCGCAGGAAGCCGAAGAGATGAATCGCCAGCGCGGACTGCCTCAGGAGAAGCAGTGGCTCGTCTTGCAGTTCTTGAAGCTCTCGCCGACGCAACGGATGCAGTACGCCATCGGGCTGGCCGATTCCGCCCTTCGTGTCAATCCGGACATGCTGAGGTATCGCGCAGCATTGACCGTGTATGGAAAGCTGAGGCGGCGACGTCGATGATGCAGCAGAACTCGCTTCTGCCAGTCGAGATCGGGCGGGCGAATCAGCACGATGTCAAGATCACGTGGCAGGATGGGCACGTGAGCGTCTATCCGGCGCGGGCGCTGCGGCTGGCGTGCCCATGCGCGGGCTGCGTGGATGAGATGACCGGAGTGGTGCGGCTCATTTCCACGACGATTGCTGCGGATGTCCATCCCGAGAAGCTCGAGCTCGTCGGCCGCTACGCCATCACCATCCACTGGTCTGACGGCCATCACACCGGCTTCTATTCGTTCGACCTACTGCGGAAATTGTGTTGTCGTGCGGGACTGTCCCCTTTTTCGCATCGTTCGCTTCGTGGCGAAAAAGGGGACTGTCCCGAAAAAGCTGCAAAGAATCGATGAAATACGTTATCGTCCTTCCAGACGGAGTGGCGGATCGGCCGATCAAGGAGTTGGGGGACAAGACGCCGCTCGAAGTCGCGAAGCATCCCAACATGGATTGGATCGCGCGCGAAGGCGTCACCGGGTTGGCGAAGACGATTCCGGATGGCCTGCCGCCGGGTTCCGACGTTGGCTGCATGAGCGTGTTCGGCTACGATCCGCGGAAATATTACACCGGTCGCGCTCCGCTCGAGGCGGCGGCACAGGGGATTCGACTCGGGCCCGACGATGTGGCCTTCCGCTGCAATACGGTGACCGTCCAGGATGGCGTGCTGGCGGACTACTCCGCCGGCCACATCGAAAGCGCAGATGCTGCAGAACTCATCAAAGCAGCGAATGAACGGCTGGGGACGGATGGGATCCGTTTCTATCCAGGTGTGAGCTACCGCCATCTGGCCGTAGTGACAAGTGGCAAGTGGCAAGTGACAAGTGAGGAACTGGCGAAGACGAAGTGTACGCCGCCGCACGACATCTCAGGAAAGCCTATCGCGCCTCATCTGCCAACGGGCGCAGCCTCGGACCGGCTCCGACGGATCATGGATGGCTCAGTGAGCGTTTTGAAGGAGCACCCCGTCAATCAACGCCGTATCAAGGAAGGGAAGTCTCCGGCGACGATGCTCTGGTTCTGGGGACAGGGGACCGTCGCAACGTTTCCGCCGTTTCAGCAGCAATACGGCGTGCGAGGCGCCTGCATCAGCGCGGTCGACATCGTGCGGGGCTTGGGCACGCTGGTCGGATTTGATATCATCAAGGTGCCCGGCATCACCGGCTACTTCGACACGAACTACAAAGGCAAAGCGGACTACGCGCTCAAGGCGCTCGATGACCACGACGTCGTGCTCGTGCACGTCGAGCCCACCGATGAGGCTGGGCACATGGGTGATGTGCAGAAAAAGATTCAGGCGATCGAGGACACCGATCGGCTCGTCGTCGGCACGCTGCTCGAAGGACTGAAGACACGCGGTGAGCCGTTCGCGATCCTGATCGTCTGCGACCACCCGACCAGCACGGTCTTAAAGACCCACATCGCCGAACCCGTGCCGTTTGCCCTCTACGCGACCAATGGCGCACGGGATGGCGTGACTGCGTATAATGAGGTGGCTGTCAAAGGGTCCGCGAAACGATTTGAGCAAGGGTTTGAACTCATGGCGTTTTTCCTGCATCGTGAGTAAATTGTATTCATGATTGGCTTCCTACTTTTCTTGCTTATCCTACTGATACTTATCCTAATCATCTGGTGGGCTTGGCCTGAACGCCATCGCGACGCCGATGATCCAACTACTCGTTCCCGCGATATCGGGGGAACCCAAGGACAAGGCTAAGGAGCAAGAGGAGGACTTATGCGCATTCACGTTCGAGTCGGTCGATTGGGTCAGGTGCGCGATGGGGTGCAGGTCTATGCGGCGTTCGAGGGTGAGCAGCGACCGGAACGGCTGCTCCCTGATTCGTCCGCAAGAGACCGCACGCTGACGCAGCTGGTCGCCCGCTCAGGGGTTCGCGGCGCGCCGAACGAAACGCTGTGGCTGCCGCGCGATAACCGCTGGGTGCTGGTCGTCGGCCTGGGAAAGGCCAAAGACCTGTCGCCGGAACGCGTGCGGCGATTTGCCGGCACCGCCGCGCGTGCCGTTCGGGCCCGCGGGCAGCGCTCGGTGATCCTGCCGGTGTTGCGCGAGCGCGGGCTGGGTACTCCCGCGGACGTGGCGCAAGCGCTCACCGAAGGCGCCTTGCTGGGGCTGTATCGCTACGACAAACTCAAGGAGGTCCCCAAGCATGAGCGCAACAAGCGCATCGATGCCATCACGCTGGTAGTCGAGCGCGCCGGTGATGCGGCGCAGGCCAAGCGCGGCGTCGAGAAAGCGGAAGTCGTGGCCGAGGCGGTCGCGCTTACGCGCGATCTGATCAACGGTCCGTCCAATCTCGTGACACCGACGTACCTCGCCAACACCGCCCGCGCGATCGCACGAGCCCATCGCTTGAAGTGCACGGTGATCCCCTTCGCCCAACTTAAGCGTCTTGGGTTTGGCGGTCTGGTGGGTGTGGCGCAGGGCAGCGCGCATCCCGCGCAGTTCATCGTGCTCGACTACAGTCCTTCACGCGCAAAAGCCACATTTGCGCTCTGCGGCAAGGGGATTACGTTCGACTCGGGCGGCATCAGCCTCAAGCCCTCCGCGAAGATGGAGCAGATGAAGTACGACATGTCGGGTGCTGCGGCGGTGCTGGGCACCGTCAAGGCAGCGGCGAGGCTGAAACTGCCGTATCGCATCGTCGGCATCATCGCCGCGACGGACAACATGCCCTCCGGCACGGCGCAAAAGCCCGGCGACGTCCTGAAGACGCTCTCGGGCAAGACCGTGGAAGTCATCAACACGGATGCCGAAGGCCGCTTGGTGCTCTCCGACTGCCTCCACTACGCGAAGCGCTACAAGCCGGACTGCGTCGTGGACCTGGCGACGCTGACGGGTGCGTGCGTCGTCGCGCTGGGCGCCGAGGCGATCGGGCTAATGACCAAGGATGAGCGGCTGGCAGCGAGGCTCAACCAGGCGGGCAAGGTCACCTATGAGCGCGTCTGGCGCCTGCCGTTGTGGGATGAGTATGCGGAGCAATTGACGTCCGACGTGGCAGATCTGAAGAATGTGACCGACACCGGGCAGGCTGGGACGATCACCGCGGGGAAATTCCTTGAGGCGTTTGCCGAGGGGCTGCCGTGGGCGCACCTGGACATCGCCGGCACCGCCTGGACCGAACGCGACAAGCCCTACGTTCCGAAGGGCGCTGTCGGCATCGGCGTCCGTTTGTTGTTGAAACTGATGGAAGACTGGAAGTAAACGTCAACGTACGGGACTGTCCCATTTTTCGCATTGCTCGTGCCGTGGCGAAAAATGGGACTGTCCCGATTCGCTGCCCCGAAAAAGGTGCCAAGATGCCAACTCACGACGATGAATTGAAGCGGCTGACGCAAGTTCTCGAGATCCCCTCGGGAAAAGAGTGGGAGCATGCGATTCGTTTGCTCTTGCGCTTGATAGGAGAAGACCCGAACCGCGAGGGGCTCAGGCGCACCCCGACGCGGGTCACGCGGTCGCTCCAGTTTCTTACGGCAGGCTACCGCCAGGATCCAGCGAAGATCCTCAATCGCTACTTCAAGGTGAAGCAGGATGAGATGGTCATTGTCAAAGACATCGATGTCTTCTCGCTCTGCGAGCACCACCTGCTGCCGTTCGTCGGCAAGTGTCACGTCGCCTATATGCCGAAGGACAAGATCATTGGTCTGAGCAAGATCCCGAGGCTCGTGGACTGTTTCGCTCGACGGTTGCAGGTCCAGGAACGCTTGACGACCCAGATCGCCGAAGCGCTCAATGAGCACCTCCAGCCGTTGGGGGTGGCCTGCGTCATTGAGGCCTCCCACTTGTGCATGATGATGCGCGGCGTGCAAAAGCAAAACGCCAAAGCCATCACCAGCTCGATGCTTGGAGTGTTTCGCGCCAGCGATAAGACCCGCTCGGAATTTCTCACGCTGATTCGTTCCAACCTGACCGCATGACGGCGAGTTCGTCGCTCGTATCTCGTATCTCGTATCTCGTGGGGCTGCTGCTTGGGGGACAAGTCTGCCTTTGGGCCGTGGATGTACCACGAGATACGCTTCACGAGGTACGAGGTGCGCAACAGGTTGGTGTGCTCGTACTGGCCCACGGGGGCACCGGCCGATGGAACCGCCTGGTCACCAACGCGGTGCGCGCCGCGAAGCTGCGCGATCCCGTCGAGGTCGCCTTTGGCATGGGGATGCACGCGCAGGAAGTCCGAGCGATCCAGCGGGCTGTGGACGATCTCGAGGAGCAGGGCGCTGCGCGCATCGTCGTTGTCCCGCTGCTGGTCTCCTCTGCGTCCGAGGTGATGCGCCAGTACGAATATCTGCTGGGGCTTCGGGAGCGCGGCCCCTGGGAGGGCGTCGCGCCGGTGTCCCTCCATGTGCCCGTGGTGATGATGGCCCCGCTCGACGATGATCCGGTCGTCGCCGAGGTGCTGCTGGAGCGGGCGCAAGAGCTCAGCCGGCGTCCTCAACAAGAAACGATTGTGCTGGTCGCGCACGGGCCGGTCAGCGAGGAGGATAACAACCGTTGGATCGAGGCGCTCTCACGGGTGGGGCAGCGACTCCAGACCACAGGCGGATTCCGCGGCGTCGTGCCGGTGACGATGCGCGATGACGCGCCCGCAGCCGTGCAGGAAGAGGCAACGCGCCAGATGCGGGAGGCGGTTCGCCGGCACGCCGAGACCGGGCGTGCGCTGGTGATTCCGGTATTGCTGGCCAACGGCGGCATCGAGGGCAAGATCCCCAAACGGCTCAACGGTCTCAGCTACGCCTATCGGGGAAGGGCGCTGTTGCCCCATCCGAAGATTTCCCAATGGATTGCGCGGCGCGTCGAGCAGGGGCTAGGCCCCACACCAATTCGCTGATTGATTGCATCGGTGCACATGCTTGTGTGGGTCACTTACCGTCCGGTTCTGCTCGACGACTGCATGTGGCAAATTGGTGTGGGGCCTAGCCCAGGCGCGCTCCTTATGATAGAATGAAACCTTCTATGCCAGCCAGCGCTCGTGCCGTCACACAACTTGCCTGCGCCCGACAAGGAGTCATCACCGACGCCATGAAGCGGGTGGCTGTGCGCGAGGGATTGGACCCGGAGCTCATCCGCTCCGAGGTTGCGAGGGGACGGCTGATCCTACCGGCCAACCTCCACCACCTCGCCACCAGTTTGGACCCCATGGGCGTCGGCTTGGCGGCATCCGTCAAGATCAACGCCAACATCGGCAACTCGGCGGTGACCTCCAATATTGAGGACGAGCTCAAGAAGCTCCACATGGCGGTCCACTACGGTGCCGACACCGTGATGGACCTCTCGACCGGCGGTGACATCCCCGAGATTCGCAAGGCGATCATCGCCGCCAGTCCGGTGCCGCTGGGCACCGTGCCGATCTACGAGGCGGTCACACGGGTCAATCGCGTGGAGGATCTCACACCGCACATTCTGCTGCAGGTGATCGAGGAGCAGGCCGAGCAGGGGGTCGACTACATGACGATCCACGCCGGCATCCTCTATGAGTATCTGCCGTTGACCAAGAACCGGATCACCGGCATCGTCAGCCGCGGTGGCGCCCTGCTCGCGCAATGGATGGCGGCGCACCGCGCGCAAAATACGCTCTACGAGCATTTCGATGAGATCAGCGACATCTTGCGCGCGCACGATGTGTCGTACAGCCTCGGCGACAGCCTGCGGCCGGGCTGCCTGGCGGATGCCTCGGATGAGGCGCAGCTCGCGGAGCTCAAGACATTGGGCGAGCTGACCGAGCGCGCGTGGGCCAAAGACGTGCAGGTGATGATCGAGGGGCCGGGCCATGTGCCGATGGATCAGCTCGAGCAAAACGTGAAGCTGCAGCAGCGCTACTGCCACGAAGCGCCGTTCTACACGCTGGGACCGCTGGTGACCGACGTGGCACCGGGCTACGACCACATCACCTCCGCGATCGGTGCGGCGATGGTGGGCTGGTATGGGTCGAGCCTACTCTGTTACGTGACGCCCAAAGAGCACCTGGGGCTGCCCAATGAGGAGGATGTGCGCAACGGCGTGATCGCCTACAAGATCGCGGCGCACGCGGCTGATGTGGCCCGGGGCCGGCGGGGCGCTCGCTCGCGCGACGATGCGCTCTCGCGGGCGCGGTTCACGTTCGATTGGGAGCAGCAGTTCGCGCTCTCGCTGGATCCGGACACCGCGCGCACGATGCACGATGAGACGCTGCCGGACGGTTTCTACAAGGACGCGAAGTTCTGCTCGATGTGCGGGCCAAAATTTTGCTCCATGCGGGTGTCGCAGACGGCGACACGATTGCTGGCGGAACCGGTCGAGGCTCATGGAGGAGCGGATGGGCATTGAAAAGCGACTCGGGAAGCAGTTGAAGCGGTTGAACAAGGCCATCCAAAAAATGGTCGCGCAGTCGCCCGACTTCGGGGACCTGCGCAAGCTCCTGCGTGAGGGCCACGTCGAGCTTGCGATCTACGTCGTGCCCATGATCGGTGGCAAGCCCGCCGGGGAAGAGCTGCTCTTCGAGTTGACCGACGCGGACAGACGCTTCCTCAACGACGCCGGCATTCAGTTTTAGCTTCTGAACGCGGTTCAGCACTCCAAACCATAAAAGGAGTAACCCGGTATGCCAAAGCGGCCCTTGACCATCGAGGACATGAACCTGCCGACCGGGAAGAAGGCCAGGCTGCACCGGCTCCTCTATAAGTACGGGCCGGGCAAGGGGCGGCTGATGATCCTGCCCATCGACCAGGGGCTGGAGCATGGGCCGCGGGACTTCTTTGTGAACCCGGAGAGCTTGAATCCGGAGTTCCAGCTGCGTCTGGCCCTCGAAGGCGGCTTCTCGGCGATTGCGTTTCAGATCGGCCTCGCCGAGAAGTACCTCAACGCCTTCGCCGGCAAGGTGCCGCTGATTTTGAAAATCAACGGCAAGACCGAGGTGCCGCCCGATGACGAAGCGTTCTCCCCGTGCAACGCCGGCGTCGAGGATGCGGTGCGCCTGGGCGCGGATGCGATCGGCTATACCTCCTATATCGGGTCGCCGCGGCAGGACGAGGACTTCATCCAGTTCGGCACGGTGCGCCGCGAGGCGGAGCGCGCCGGCATCCCTGTGATCATGTGGGCCTACCCGCGTGGCAAGTTCATGGAGCAGAAGGGCGGGCGCGACAGCCTCTACGCGGTGGATTACGCGGCGCGCGTCGCGCAGGAGTTGGGCGCGGATGTCGTGAAGGTCAACTACCCGAAGGTCGATGAGGAGAAGCGCGCACTCTACCCGAAAGAATACAAGGACCTCAAGCTCGGAAAGCTTGAGATGTTGAGCCATGTTGTGGCGTCGGCCGGGCGCACGCTGACCCTGATGTCGGGCGGATCCAAGCGCAACGACGACGAGCTCTACGACGACGTCCAAGTAGCACTGGACGCCGGCGTGACGGGCTTCATCTTCGGCCGCAACATGTGGCAGCGGCGGTTCGCGGACGCCCTGGAGGTGGCCGCGAAGATCACGAAGATGACGCAGGACGCCGGCCAGCCGGCGGCGTCAGCGAAAGCCGCCGTGAGCGCGAGGTCATAACGATGACGCAACTGCAGACTGAACTGACCATCTGGATCGGCGGGGCGGCCGGCGACGGCATCGCCTCTGCGGGGGAATCGTTCGCGAAGGCGTGCTCACGCTCCGGCTTTCACGTGTTCGCGTACAACAGCTACCAGTCCGTCATCCGCGGCGGCCATGTGTGCATGCACATCCGCATCGGCACGCACAAGGTCTACACGCAGGGCGACGAATTAGATTACCTGGTGGCGCTCAACCAGGACACGTTCCAGCGCTACACGAAGCGTGTTGTCCCCGGCGGCGCGATCTTCTACAACACCGATAAGTTCCAGGCCAAACCCGACCAGGTGCCCGCCAACGTGCAGCTCATCGGGATTCCCGTCATGGAGCTCGTCGGCAACCAGCTCATGCAGAACACAGCACTGATGGGTGCCTTGATGCAAGTGATCGGGTTGAATCCGGAGGCGATCCGCGAGCTCATCAAGGAGCGGTTTGAGAAGAAGGGCGAAGCCGTCATCAAGGTGAACTTCGAAGCATTTGATAAGGGGATCACGTTCGCCAAAGAAAAGTTCAAGCCGGGCGGCATGCGCATCGGCGACGGCGACGGCAAGCGCCGGCCGCTCGCCGGCGGCAATCCGATGATCGGCTTCGGCGCGGTCGCGGCGGGATGCCGGTTCTACTCGGCGTATCCGATGACGCCCGCCTCCTCGCTGCTGCACTGGCTGGTCAAGTACGGCGCAAAGTCAGGGCTGCTGGTCAAACAATGCGAAGATGAGATTGCCGCGGTCAACATGGCCATCGGGGCGGGGCACGTCGGTGTGCGGGCGATGACCGGCACCGCCGGCGGCGGCTTCGCGCTGATGACCGAGGCGGTCGGCGAGGCCGGCATGACCGAAACGCCCGTGGTCATCGTCGAGGTGCAGCGGGGCGGCCCCTCGACCGGGCTCCCCACCAAGACCGAGCAGGCGGATCTGTTCCAGCTGCTGGGTGCTTCACAGGGGGAGTTTCCGCGGGCGATTTTTGCACCGAGGACCCTGGAAGAGTGCTATACGATGACGATTCAGTCGTTTAATCTCGCCGAGAAGTACCAATGCCCCATCCTCATCACGAGCGACCTGTATCTGGCCGAACGGCTGGAGACCTTCGACGGGGTGGACATCAACAAGATCCCGATTGAGCGCGGGCAGCTTGTGACGCAGGCGAACGGCGCCTACCGGCGTTTCCAGGACACCCCCACCGGGGTGTCGCCGAGGGCGCTGCCCGGCACGCCCGGTACCATCTACACCTCGGCGACGGATGAGCACGATGAGGATGGCGTGGTGATCAGCGATGTGTTCACTAATCCGCCGGTGCGCGCCAAGATGATGGACAAGCGCATGCGAAAGTTGGAGCACTTGCTGAAGGAGCTGCCGCCACCCCAGATCGACGGCCCGCGCAACGCGGATCTGACGCTGGTGGGGTGGGGCTCGACCTACTCCGTGCTGCTTGAGGCGATGGAGCAGCTCAACAAGGAAGGCCTCAGCATCAATGTGCTGTGCCTGCGCCATATCGCGCCGTTCCAGACGGAGGCGGTGCGCAAGCTGCTGGCCGGGTGCAAGATGACGATGTCGGTCGAGGCCTGCTACACCGGACAGCTCGTGCGGCTCATCCGTATGGAGACCGGGGTGAGCATCCAGCACCACCTGCGCAAGTTTGACGGCGAGCCGTTTGAGCCCAAGCAGGTGATTGACCAGGCGCGCACGATCCTCAAGACGAAGCCGAAGGAGCCGGTCATCGCATCGGTCGTGAGCGATGAAGGGCTGCCACCTGATTTCTCGCCGATCGAAAATCCGGCGCTCGGCGCCGAGGTCACTCGTCAGCATTAACGAACGGTATCAGATACCATTTTCGTGCGCACGAAAATGGTATCTGATACCGCACGTGTGGAGGTAAACGCATGGCCCAAGTCAAAGAATACATCGGAAAGGTGAAACCCGACTGGTGTCCGGGCTGCGGCGATTTCGCGGTGCTCAATGCCCTCCAACGGGCCCTGGCCGATCTGGAGATCGCGCCCCATACCGTGCAAGTGGTCTCGGGCATCGGTTGCTCCTCCAACCTGCCGGGGTTCATCAATGCCTACGGGTTTCACGGGCTCCATGGGCGCTCGCTGCCGGTGGCCACGGGGGCCAAGCTCGGCAACCACGCGCTGACGGTGATCGCCACCGGCGGTGACGGGGACGGCTACGGCATCGGGGTGGGTCACTTCGTCCACACCTGCCGCCGCAACGTCGACATGACCTACATCGTCATGGACAACCAGATCTATGGGCTGACCACCGGCCAGGCGTCTCCGACGACGGAAAAAGATATGCGGACCAAATCGACCCCCGAGGGGGTCATCGAGATCGCCCTGAGCCCGATCGCCCTCGCGCTGACCTGCGGCGCCACCTACGTGGCGCGGGGGTTCTCCGGCGATAACCTCCATTTGGCCAATCTCATGAAGGGCGCCATCGAGCACAAGGGGTTTGCGCTCGTTGATGTCTTCTCGCCGTGCGTGACCTACAACAAGCATAATACCTATCCCTGGTTCCGCGAGCGGGTCTACAAGCTCGAGGATGAGCGCCACGACACCTCGGACTTTCGCCTCGCGATGGAAAAGGCGTTCGAGTGGGGTGCCCGCATCCCGATCGGGCTCTTCTACAAGGTGGAACGGCCCACGTATGAGGATGAAGAACCGGCGCTGCGCAGCGGCATTCCGCTGGCGAAGCAGCCGCTGCAGCGCAACGATCTGGCGGCGATCATGGAGGACTTCATCTAATGCCGACTCAGACCAAAGTCGCGACGAAAGCGGATATCCCCCCGGGAACTGGGAAAGTCGTGGAGGTCGGCGGCAAGACGATCGCGGTGTTCAACAGCGAGGGGACGTTTTACGCGATCGATAATACGTGCAAACATCGCGGCGGGCCGTTGGGGGAGGGCGCACTCTCCGGCACGTCGGTGACCTGCCCCTGGCACGGTTGGGAGTATGACGTAAGCTCCGGCGAGTGTTCGATGGACAGTTCGATCAAAGTCCAGAAATTTGACGTGACGGTGCAAGGGGACGACATCTTGGTAAACGTGTAACCGGTTGCGTGTTAGCGCGTTTGCGAGTTTGCGCGTTGCGTAGAGGTCACACGCCAACGCGGAAACGCGCCGACGCGCTAACGTATCTTTAGGAAACCATGATCGATTACGTGTTTCGCGTCGGTGGTGAGGGAGGCGAGGGGGTGATCAGCACCGGCGAAATGCTCACCCTGGCCCTGGCCCGCTCCGGATTTGAGATCTACACCTTTCGGACCTACCCCGCGGAAATCAAGGGCGGCCACGCCAACTACCAAGTCCGGGCCTCGGGAAGCCTGTTGCTCTCCTACGGCGCATCCGTGGATGTGCTGCTGGCCTTCAACCAAGAGGCCTACGACAATCATGTGAAGGATGTCCATGCCGGCGGCGTGGTGCTGTATGATTCGGATTCGTTTACGCCTCCCTCAGCCGATTCGCTGGTGTGCTACGCTCTTCCGCTGACCTCGCTGGCGACGGAGAAGGTGGGGATCAAGCTCACCAAGAACATCGTGGCGTTGGGGGTCTGCTCGCAGCTCTTTGACATCCCGTTTGAGACCTTCGAGGCGCTCCTGAAGGAGAAATTCGGCCGCAAGGGCGAGACGGTGGTGCAGAAGAACTTGCTGGCGCTGCGCGTCGGGGCGGACCATGCGAGGCAGCTGCCCAAGCGCGATCCGGTGCGGCTCGGCCGCGGCCCGCGGCAGGCCAAGGAGCTGGTGCTCTCCGGCAACGAATCGCTCGCACTTGGGGCCATTGCCGCCGGCTGCCGCATTTATGCCGGCTATCCCATCACGCCGGCTACGGACATCATGGAGTTTCTCGCCAAAGAGCTGCCCAAGCTCGGTGGCTACGTCGTGCAGACCGAGGATGAAATTTCCGCGGTCGGGGTGGTGCTAGGCGCCTCGTTCGCTGGCAAGAAGGCGATGACGGCGACGTCCGGCCCGGGTTTTTCGCTGATGATCGAGATGATGGGCTTGGCGGTCGCTGCCGAGATTCCCGCGGTGATCGTGGATGTCCAGCGCGTCGGTCCGTCCACCGGCATGCCCACAAAAACAGAGCAGGGCGATCTCTACTTGGCCTGTTACGGGGGCCACGGCAGCTGCCCTCGGATCGTCATGGCGCTGACCAGCGTCGAAGACTGCTTCTACGGGATCATGCGCGCGTTCAATCTCGCCGAGCAGTTCCAGATGCTGGTCGTGGTGCTCTCCGATGCCTCGCTGGGCCATCGCAAGGCGACGGTCCCCGTGCCGGATCCCTCCAAGGTGGTCGTGGTCGACCGTCGCAAGCCACAGCCGGATGAGCTGGCCGCCTACAAGCGCTACCGCTTCACCCCGGATCATGTGTCGCCCATGTCGATTCCCGGGATGGCCGGAGGCGGCTATGTGGCCGAGGGGCTGGAGCATGATGAGATCGGCTATCCGGCCGCCTCCAATCATGAAAACCACCTGCGGCTGACCCAAAAGCGCTACGGGAAATTCAAAGCGGTGGAAGCGATTGCCAACGAGCTCGTCCGAACCTATGGCGCGCCCCATCCGGAGATCGGCATCATCGGCTGGGGGGCGACGGAGGGGGTCATTCGCGAGGCGGTGCAGATGGCGCTCGACAAAGGCTACTCGGTGGGCGCCCTGCACCCGAAAATCCTCTATCCGCAGCCGCTCGCTAAGCTCGGCGAGTTCATCGAAGGGACCAAGGCGGTCATCATTCCCGAGGTGAACTATACCGGCCAGTTTGCGACGGCGCTGCGCAAGCGATTCGCCTACGATTTCGTGCAGCTCAACAAGTGCGTCGGGCTGCCGTTTACGCCGAAGGAAATTTTCGACAAGATTGAGGAGGTGGCGGGCCATGTCCACGGCGGTCGGCGAGCAAGTTTCGCCACAAAGCTATAAGACCGACGAGCATCCAATCTGGTGCCCCGGCTGCGGGGACTTCGGCGTCTTGGACTCGCTCTACAAGGCGCTGGCCGGGCTGAAGGTCGATCCCAAAGATCTTGTCGTCGTCTCAGGGATCGGCTGTTCCGGACGCACCCCGGGGTTCGTCAAGAGTTACGGCTTCCACAGCGTCCACGGCCGGGTGCTGCCGGTGGCACTTGGCGTCAAGCTCGCCAACCCCTCCCTCCAGGTGATTGGGGTGGGGGGAGACGGGGACGGGTTTGCCATCGGCGGCGGCCACATTCCCCATGCCGCCCGTCGCAACCCCGACATGGTCTATCTCATCATGGACAATGCCACCTATGGATTGACCAAGGGCCAGTACTCGCCGACCTCGCCCGCCGGTTTCAAGGCGGGCTCGACGCCGTACGGCAACATCGAGCAGCCGCTGAATCCCTTGGCGATGCTCATCGCCTACGGCGCGACGTTCGTCGGCCAGGGATACTCAGGCAAGCCGAAAGAGCTCGCCGAGCTGATCAGGCAGGCGATGGAGCACAAGGGTTTTGCGTTCCTGAACGTCATCAGCCCGTGCATCACCTTCTACAACACCTACAAAGTCATCCCGGCGCGCCTCGCCGAGGTGCCCTCCGACCACGATGTGACGAATCGGGTGAAGGCGTTTGAGCTGGCCCTGCAGACCGACCACGTGCTGCTGGGCACCTTGTACAAGGTGCCGCGGCCGACGTTTGAAGAAGGCGTCGCCGAGACGATCCGTGACGCGCAGGCCTCCAGCCCCCCTCGCTTGGACGAGATCTTCGCGGAATTCTCGTGACACAGATCGCACAGATTGTGAAAAGCGATCCCACGGATTAATGCCGACCCGCCTCGAGCGCGATTCCCTCGGGACGAAGCGCGTCCCCGCTTCCGCGTATTACGGTATTCAAACCCTTCGTGCTGTCGAAAACTTTCCGATCAGCGGACTGCGATTGCAGCCGGAGATGGTGCGCGCGTTCGCGCTCATCAAGAAGGCGGCCGCCGAGGCCAATGCCGCCGTCGGTGAGTTGCCTCCACGGCTGGCACGGGCGATCATGCGCGCCTGCGATGAGGTGTTGCGCGGCCGGCATGACAATCAGTTTGTCGTCGATGTCTATCAGGCCGGGGCCGGGACCTCATTCAACATGAACATGAACGAGGTCGTGGCGAATCGCGCCAATGAGCTGTTGGGCGCGCGCAAAGGCACCTACCGCCACCTGCGCCCCAATGACCATGTGAATATGGCGCAGTCGACCAACGACACGTTCCCGACAGCCATGCGCCTAGCATCTCTAATGGCGCTGCCTGCGTTGCTTGAGGCGATGAAGGTCCTGGAGGGAGCGCTGCGGCAGAAGGCCCGCGCCTTTGCCGGCATCGTGAAGGCCGGGCGCACCCATCTGCAGGATGCGGTTCCTGTCCGGTTGGGGCGCGAGTTCGGC
The DNA here is from genome assembly GCA_964372775.1 of uncultured Planctomycetales bacterium. Lineage (GTDB taxonomy): Bacteria > Omnitrophota > Gorgyraeia > Aquiviventales > Aquiviventaceae > CAYJRJ01. Next base: position 17,153 of record CAYJRJ010000031.1, read on the forward strand.
GCCTATGCGTTGGCAGTGCGCAAAGCGCGTGTCGAGATCGAGCGGGCTGCGCGCGCCCTGCAGGAGCTCAATCTCGGCGGTACCGCCACGGGCACCGGCATGAACGCCCATCCGCGCTACCGCACGCTCGCCATCCGCGCCTTGCGGCGATGGACTCGACTGCCGCTGCGGCCCGCGCAGGACCTGATGGAACGCATGCAAAGCCTGGCGGACTTCGCCAGGTTCTCCGGAAGCCTGCGAGCGTACGCACTGGAGCTGATTCGCATCGCCAATGACCTTCGGCTCATGAGCTCAGGGCCGAATACCGGATTGCGGGAGATCGATCTGCCGGCGGTCCAGCCGGGCTCCTCTATCATGCCGGGGAAGGTGAACCCGAGCGTTCCCGAAATGGTCGATATGGTGGGATTCCAGGTCCTCGGACATGATGCGACCATCGCCTTCGCCACGCAGGCCGGTCAGCTGGAGCTCAACGTCATGATGCCGGTGACGGCCTACAACCTCCTGCAAGCGCTGCATCTGCTCACGACGGCCAGCCGCGTGTTTGCGACGCGCTGTGTCAAAGGGATCACTGCGAATCGGCAGCGCTGCGGTGCCTTTGCAAAGCGCAGCCTCGCTCTTGTCACTGCCCTCGCACCCCGGCTGGGCTATCTGAACGCCGCCAAGATCGCCAAAGAGTCATTGGCCAGCGGTCGATCCATCCAGGAGCTGGCGGTGGCGCATCACTTGCTGAGCCGCCGGGAGGCGCAGCGCCTGCTGGATCCGCTGCGCCTGAGCCGCGC
>CAYJRJ010000032.1:0-17377 GCA_964372775.1 uncultured Planctomycetales bacterium
ACCGGATGGAAGGATGCCCTACTACCGCACTTTACACAATTTTAGTTGCGCTACCGTCCGCGCGGGCTAGAGCGAGGTCGGCTCGGAGTGCGGCAGAGTGGCGACGAGCGCGGGCTTCGGCAGGCCGATGAGCACGGTCGTGCCCACCTTCGATTCGCTGGAGATCTCCAGGGTGCCGCCGTGCAATTCCATGTAGCGCTTGGCGAGTGTGAGGCCGATGCCCGCACCCTCGAACGCACGGTTGAGCCGGCGGTCGATCTGATAGAACGGCATGAAGATCTTCTCCATCTCATCCGGCGGGATCCCGATGCCGCTATCAATGAAGCGAATCTGAATCGCCTCCGTGGACTGGGTGAGCTCCACGTCAACCTGGCCGTGCTCGTGGTTGAACTTCACGGCATTATCGAGCACGTACTCCAGCGCCGCAACACAACGGTCCCGGTCCACCTCAAGCGGCAGCGGCGCATCGGGCAGATGCACCGTGACCGTGATGGAGCGGGCTTCGGCCTTCGGCATGATCGCCGTCACCGCTTGCTGGACGAGCTCTTGCGCCGTCACCGATCGGCGGCTGAGCACAATCTGCGCGCCGTGCATGAGGTCGATGAGCTGGCGCAGCAGCCGGTGCAGCCGCTCGTAGGCGTTGGTGAGGGCGCCCACGGCGTTCTGCTGGTCGGGTGAGAGCGGTCCCAGCGTTCCATCGCCGAGCAGGTACACCCATTCGCTCATGAGGCACAGCGGCGTGTTGATCTCGTGCGACAGGACGGCGAGGAACTGGCTCTTGAGGTCGTTGAGCTCCGCGAGACGCCGGTTGAGCTCCTCGAGCTTGAGCATCCCCTCGCCCGTATGGCGGAACTGGCGCGTGAGACTCACCCGCTGCTGGCACCGATAGAGGATGGCCTGAATCTGGGCGATGTCGAACGGCTTGGTGATGAAGTCGCAGGCGCCGAACTTCATCGCCTCGACCGCCCCTTGGATCGACGGGTACGCCGTGATCACCACGACGTTCAGGAGCGGATCGGTATGCTTGAGCTCCCGGAGCAGCTCGAAGCCCGAGACCTTGGGCATCTTGATGTCGGTGATCACGACGTCGGCGGGCTGCTCCTTGAACCGGCTGAGTCCTTCGAGGCCGTCATGGGCGATGCGGACGGCGCAGCCGCGGGCGGTGAGGATCTGCTCGAGGAGCTGGCAGATCTTCGGCTCGTCGTCGACAACCAGTACGTTTAGCGCAGTAGCCATGTCGTGTCAGAGGGTGGCGCCGGGACCCAGACTTGCACTGGGGACGCGCGGCTTTTCAGGCCGCCGCTCTACTACCTGAGCTATCCCGGCGATGTGGCGCCATTATAACACAGAGCCCCAGACCCGTCGCCGCCAGCGCCATCACGACGTAGCCCCATAACGACAGCCACAATCCCCGGCCGATGGTGATCGCAATAAAGAGCGCTTGGGTGTTGATCGTCAGCAGCTTGTAGAATCCGAAGCCGGCCACACCGGCGCACACCCCCGCCGTCCCGAAAGCGGCGATCGCAGAGCCTCCCAGCCACATCAGCAGCAACGCGCTCAGCAGTGCGGCTCCCGGCAGCAGGTAGACGGCGTAGCTCTTCGCGCCGAGATGCTGGCGCTCCCAGGTGAAGAGCTCCATCAGCGCGATGGCCACCTGCGCGTTGTCCTGATTGGCCATCTGAGGAATCTGCAGCCCGCTGACCTGCTTCGGGATGTCAGCGAGCGAAGGCAAATCCCCGGTGATGGTTTCTGTCCCACGCTTGATCTTCACCGTGATCTTCCCTAGATCCTTCATCAAGCCCCCGATGGTATCCTGCATCGGAGCGACGTCCCGCAGCTGCTTGACCATGCCGGGCTCACGCAGATCAATGTGCGCCCAGGGCTGCACGAAGCCCACCACCGCCATCCCCGCCCCGATCCATACCACGACCACAAAGATGCGTGTCAACTGCTGCATATGTGCCCTCTCTGAAGCGGCTGCCATCAGGGCTGCCACGCCAGCGCGCGCCATCCGTCGAACACCATTTTGAATCCCATCAACGCCAGCAGTGCTAGCACCCCGCGTCGAAACGCCGCCTCCGACACGCCCCGCACGAGCCGCTGTCCGACCCACGCACCGGCAAACGCCACACCAACGAGCGCGATCACCACAGATCCGAATTGCCGGGGAAGAAAACCCTCGAGCACGTAGACGGGCAGGCGCGTCGCGTCGACCATCAGCGCGATCGCCGCCGAGGTGCCGAGGTACGCCTCCTTCGGCAATCCAAAGACCAGCAGACAGGCGGAACGGATCGCCCCACCCGTGCCCAAGAATCCCGCAATAAATCCCGAGAGCATCCCGCCGCCGAGCAACGTCGTCGGCGCCTGGGGCAAACGCACGGGGGCGGGCGCACACGAACTACCGACGTAGAGCAGCAGGAAGATACCGAACGCCAGCATGATGGCCGCAGAAGAGAGGCGCGCGGCCACCAAGGCACCCGCCAGACTGCAGGCGACGCCGGTCAGGCCGAACTGCGCCCACACGTTCCACCGGATGCGGCGCCCGAAAAAGACCAGGCGCGAGGCGTTGCCGAACAGATGGAAGCACGCGACGATCGCGACCGCCGTCTTCATGTCCATGAACAAGACGGCCACCGGTGTGAGAATCGTCGCCGCGCCGAAGCCTGCCATCGTCCCGACGACCTCGGCGCCAAACGCGCAGGCGAGAAACAGCAGCCACGAGGCGGGCGCGTCCGTCATGCGAAGAGATCTTCGGGAAATGCTCCGGAGGTTGCGGCGGGCGCAGGGGGTTTGATCGACGACTCGCGCGTGCTGGCCCACCGGCAGAACTCGCACCGCTCGCCCGATGCCGGCAGGGGTGCCGCGAGGCACGCACACGCCTCGAGGAACACTTGGTAGGCGACCTCGGGGCGGGTCTCGATGTGATGGACCGCGACGTCGAACGGAAACCCGTCGTGCAGCACGCCAGCGACGGGAAAGTAGTAGACGACGTAGGCCGTGCGGCTGGTCCGCTTGCCGTCGCGCTCGAGCAGCAGCGTGTAGACGTCCATCTGGAACTGGTAGTACTGCTGCGTATAGCTGACGTCGGCCGGAGCTGACGCGCGCGTCTTATGATCGAGCGGGGCGAGCCGCGCATCCGGCAGGATCACGCAGTCGTCGAGCTTGCCCCACAGGCGCGCCTTCGTGCGCTCATCGGTGAAGCCCAGCGTCAGCGCCTGCGCGGCCAGCTTGCCCTCGAATTTGCCGCGGATGAGCGGCGGCAGCGCTCCCTGATGCCGGTAGGTTTCGAAATATGTCTTGAGCACGCGGTCGATGCCGGAGGGCAGCGAGGGAAACGGCCCGCGCGGTCGCTCGATCTTCTGGTTGACGTGCAGCCAAAAACAGCGGGGGCACTCCTGGAACAGCTTCAGCGTGGTCGCGGAGAGCTGGGGCATCGCGGTCCCATTATACCAAGCCTACAAAAAAAGACACCCCGCCGTTGGCGGGGTGCCCAATGATGGATGAAGTAGTGGGAGCTCGATAAAGCGCGACCAAAGCGCCCTCAGAAGCTTCGGCAGCTAAGCAACCCTATCGGACGTCGCGGACCTTGCAGCGCCTCTGCCCCGCCATCCAACCGCGGAGTGCGCTTCTCCAGCGCTCGCCCGCCGCGTCGCCGACGTAGGCCTTGAGCTTTGCGACCCCGCCTTTCGACGCACGCCACACTGCTCGGCGCGTCCGCCACGCAAGGTGGCGGAAGTGTGCCCTTATCGGCTCCCAACAAGAAACATTACCATATTTTTCGTCCATTCGACAAGGGTTAGACCAGGAAATTTTTCCGCAATCGTCCGATACGCTCGACGCTGGTTTCAAGCTCCGCATGGGCCAGCCGGCCGTCCTGATAGGCCTGACGCAGCGCGGAAAGCGCTTCCTCGGCCGCCGCCAGATCCGAGCAGATCAGGAGCATGTCGTGCCCGGCCTCGGTGGCGTGCAGCGCCGCCTCCCCGATCCCTCCGAACTCCCGCAGCGCCCCCATTTCCAGATCATCGGTCAGGATCACGCCGGCAAAACCCATCGTGTGCCGCAGCCACTCGCGGATGAGTCGGGGGGAAAACGTCGCCGGCAGCCCGGGTGGATCGCCCAGGGCCGGATAACAGACATGAGAAGACATGATCGTCGCGACCCCGGCTTCGATGGCAGCGCGAAACGGCGGCCAGTGGACCGTTTCCATCGTTGGCTGGGAGAGGGAAATCGTCGGCAAGAACTTGTGCGGATCGCGGCCCACCGATCCCAAGCCCGGAAAGTGCTTGGCGCAGGCGGCAACGCCTTGCGCCTGGAGCCCGCGGATTCTGGCGATGGCGAACTCGCTCACGCGGGCCGGATCGCTGCCGTAGGAGCGATCCCCGATCACCGGATCGCAGCCCTCGGCGAGCACATCGACGCAGGGGACGAGGTTCACCCGCACGCCAAGCCGCTTGAGCTCCTGCGCCTCGATCGCGCCCTGACGTTCGATGTCGCCAGGCTGTTTGGTTTGCGCGAGGCGTAAGGCGTCGGGAAACTGCGTGACGCCGCGCCGGAAGCGGATGACGCGCCCTCCTTCGTGATCCACCATCACGAGCAGCCGACGCCCCAACGCCTCCTCGAGACGGCGCAGCATCGCGATGAGCTGCTCGGGCGAGACAAAGTTACGTTCAAAGAGGATGAGGCTGTGCGCGTGGAGCGCGCGCAGCTGCGCGATGAGCGCGTCGGTCGCCTCGGTCCCCTGGAAGCCAACCACCAGCCGCGCACCGATCAGCTCGTCGAGCGTCATAGCGACAACTCTATCAACTCCACCCGTAAATTGCTAGTACGTAGGATCCTGTCGCCCCCCCACCCGACCCGGCGAAGCGCATGCGCTGCGCCGGGACAGGCGGGGGTGCGCAGCATGGAGGTAGAGCGAGTAGCCGGACACACCTCGAGCACGCGCCGGCGGCGGGTGGCGGGACATTCGCCACGCCGCACCTGAAAATTGCGAGCGGGCAGGATCCCCCGCCGCAGGCGGGGGAGAGCGAGCAATGTTGAGAGCGCAGCGCGCCACGCCGGGGCGCGCCAGCGATGCGGCGGGCGAATGTCCTGCCAGGCCCAGCCGCCATCCGCAGTCGCACAGCCAGGACCCGCCCCGCACCGGGACATTTCTATTTTTCGTACGGTGTGTTATCCTGACGACGCTCATGCGTCGCGTCCGGTATCACGAGCTCCCAACCGAACAGCGGCATCCTGCCACCAGCCACCTCGATTCGCTCTCCACGCCTCACCTGCTCTCCCTCATGAACCGCGAGGACGCGCGGGTGCTGACCGCTATCAGGCGCCAGCTGCCTCTCATCGCGCGTGCAGTCACGCGCATCGCCGAGCGCCTGCGCCGCGGGGGGCGTCTGTACTTCGTGGGTGCCGGCACCAGCGGCCGGCTCGGCATCATCGAAGCGGCCGAGTGTCCGCCGACGTTCCACACGCCTGCCAGCCGCGTCCAAGCCATCATCGCCGGAGGGCGCCCGGCGGTTTTTCGTTCCCGCGAAGGCGCGGAGGATCGCCGGCTTGGCGCGCAACGCCTGATCCGACAGCGCGTGCGGCGCGGGGATGTCGTTGTCGGTATCGCGGCCAGCGGCGTGACGCCGTTTGTCGCCGGCGCGCTCGCCGCAGCCAGACAGCGACGCGCAGACACCATCCTTCTCACGTGTAACCCGCGCGCCAGCGTCCCCGCGACTATGCGCATCCGCCTCGCAGTCGGACCGGAGATCCTCACCGGCTCGACGCGCCTGAAAGCCGGCACCGCGACCAAACTCGTCCTCAACATGCTGACTCTTGGCGCCATGGTGCGCCTGGGCAAGGTCCACGGCAACCTGATGGTCGATGTGCGGCCCACGTCTCGGAAGCTGCGCGCGCGCGCGATCCGCATCATCCAAATGCTCGCCCGCTGCAACCCCGGCACTGCGGCGCGTACGCTGGCGAGGGCGCACGGCGACACGAAAGCCGCCGTCGTGATGGCGCGTCTGGGGAGCAGCGTTCGCGAAGCGCAGCGCCGCCTCGCTCTGGCCCATGGTTCGCTTCGAGTAGCCCTTCAACGCGAATGATTGTGTTCTTTCCACCCTCCACCCTCCACCCTCCACCTTCCTGATGCCTCTTCTCGCTCTCGGCCTGATGTCCGGCACGTCCTGCGACGGCATCTCCGCAGCCCTCGCGCAATTTTCCCATACGCACCGTCTCACGGTCCTCGCTGAGCGCACGACACCCTACTCCGAAGCGCTGCGCCGGCGCTTGAAACACGCCGCCGAGCTGCCGGCGCGCGAGCTCTCCTCGCTACACATGGAACTCGGAGAGCGCTTCGCCCGTGCGGCCGTGCGACTGCTCCAGTCCGCCCGCGTCGCACCACGGCGCGTGCGCGTCATCGGTTCGCATGGCCACACGATTTACCACGGCCCGCGCGATTCGTTCCCCTCGACGCTGCAGCTCGGTGAGCCGGCGGTCATTGCCCAGCGCACCAGCATTCCGGTGGTCGCGAACTTTCGCGCGCGCGATCTGGCCGCCGGCGGCGAAGGGGCGCCCCTCGTGCCCTACTTTGATGAAGTCTTCTTCGGCGGCGGACCGGCTCGCGCCCTGCAGAATATCGGCGGCATCGCCAACGTCACCGTCGTCGGCCACGGCCTCACGACCATCGCGTTTGACACCGGACCGGGCAACTGCCTCCTCGACCTGGCCGCACAGCGCGCCACCAAGGGACGCGCGCGCTGCGATCTCAACGGGCACATGGCCCTCACAGGCCGCATCGACCACCGCGCGGTGGAGCGGCTGTGGCGCCAGCCGTACTTCCGCCAGCCGCCGCCGAAATCCACCGGCCGCGAGCTGTTCAACGACACGCTCTTGCGGCAGATCTTCGGCGAGCGGCGTGCGCAACGAGCGTCCGATGTCCTGGCCACCCTGACCTACTTCACGGCGTTTAGTATCGCCGAAAGCTACCGGCGATTCATCCGGCAGCGGCTGCGCGAAGTGATCGTCAGCGGTGGTGGCGTGCGCAACCGCACGCTGATGGCGCATCTGGCCAGACTCCTCGCCCCCGTGCCGGTGCGCTCCATCGAGCAGTACGGTATCCCAGCCCAGGCGAAAGAGCCGGTCGCGTTCGCCTTTCTCGCCCTGCGCGCGATCCACGGACGCGTCAATCATCTGCCTGCGACGACGGGGGCGAAAACAGCGTGCATCTTAGGCGCCATGACGCCGGGTACGTTATCGGGACAGTCCCATTTTTCGCGGGGAGATCGGCGTGGCGAAAAAGGGGGCAGTCCCGTACGTCTGAGTCATGCACTGGATTGATTGGTCGATTGTCTGGATCTTCTGCCTCATGAGCGTCGCCATCGGCCTGCTCATGCGGCGCACAGCCAGCAAAAACCTCGAGGCCTACTTCGTCTCCAACCGCGCGCTGGGCTGGTGGCTCGCCGGCACCTCCATCGCCGCCACCGCGTTCTCCTCGGATACGCCGCTGCTCGTCACCGGCATGGTGCGCCGCAAGGGCATCTGGGGCGTGTGGGAGGTCTGGGCGCTGGGTATTAGCACGATGCTCGCCGTGTTTGTCTTCGCCAGACTGTGGAAGCGGGCGAACGTCATGACCGAGGTCGAGCTCGTCGAGCGGCGTTACAGCGGCCGGGCGGCGGCGTTCTTGCGGGGCTTTAAGGCGCTCTACTGGGGACTCTTCTACAACTGTTACATCATGGGCGTGTGGCCGGTCACCGGGATGACAAAAGTGCTCCAGGAAACGACCGGCTTGAGCCGCGAGGGCGCGATCATCGGCTCTGTGATGCTGGGAACCGCCTATACCTCAATGGCCGGACTCTGGGGCGTCGTCCTCACGGATGCGTTTCAATTTGTGTGGGCGATGGTCGGAGCGGTGGTCCTCGCAGTCTACGCCGTCGGCGCGGTGGGCGGGCTCGACGCCCTCGCCCAGCGGCTCGCCGGCTCCGGCGCGTTGGCGGTCATCCCTCCGCCGCCGCAGGATCCTTCAACGTTCTGGAGCTCACCCTTCGGGTGGTTTCTCGGTCTGGTGCTCATTCAATGGTGGGCATGGAAGAACACCGACGGCGGCGGGGTCGTGGTGCAGCGGCTGGTCTCCTGTAAAAATGAGCGGCATGCGATGCTCTCGGTGCTGTGGTTTAACCTCGCCCACTACTGCCTGCGTTCCTGGCCGTGGGTCATCACCGCGTTGGCCTCGTTGGTGCTCATTCCCAACGACCTGCTGGTGGGCGCGCACAACGGCGCCGCCTTTGTCGACCACGAGCGGGCCTACCCGCGGCTCATCACGATGCTGCTGCCGACGGGATGGCGCGGCGTGCTCGTGGCCTCCTTCTTCGCCGCGTTTCTCTCGACGCTGAGCACGCAGCTCAACTGGGGCGCCTCGTATCTGCTGAACGACGGATACAAGCGATTCCTCAATCGTCGCGCCTCGGAGCGCCACTATCTTTTCGTTGCCCGCCTGCTACCCTTCCTCCTGGCGCTCGGCGCCATGATCATTGCCTTCACCAACCAAACCATCGGCGCATCGTTCACATGGGTCCTGAACCTGACGGCGGGCATCGGCCCGGTCTACCTGCTGCGCTGGCTCTGGTGGCGCATCAACCCGTGGAGTGAAATCACCGCGATGAGCGCAAGCCTCCCCATCCTCCTGCTGCGTCCGCATGCGCTGCGCTGGATGGGCTGGCCCGATGGACTCATACCGGAACTGCTCTTCATGGTGGGGGGCACCGCGCTGGTGTGGCTGCCGGTGACACTGCTGACACCGCCGGTGGACCGCGGCACGCTCAAGCAGTTCTACGCGAGCATCCGCCCCCCAGGCTGGTGGAGTGCTGTGGCGGTCGCCGCCCCGCGCGGCGTTTCGTGGGGACCACAACTCTTTCAGTGGCTCGTGGCCACCTACGCGCTGCTGGCCTCGACCATCGGGCCGCTGCAAGTCATGGTGGGGCCTCGCACAACCGGATGGCTGTGGTGTCTTAGCGCGGCTGTGGCGTGGGCAGTCGTGCTGGTGAGCGTGCTGAGGATGAGCCCGGTGCGCGGCGAACGGCGTAGCGTGCCAGGATGATGGAGAGCTCGTAGAGCGCCACCATCGGCACGGCGAGCAGCAGCAGATTGACCGGATCCGTCGTGGGTGTGATGAGCGCCGCCATGATGACGAGCACGAGGATGGCGTACGGCCGCTGCTGCCGCAGCCATTCCGGTGTGACCACGCCGACTTTGGCCAGCAGGAAGATCACGGCCGGCAGCTCAAAGATCAACCCGCAGGAGAGCGTCAACCCCGTCACAAACGACAGGTAGGCGTCGATGGAAATCACCGGCTCCAGCAGATCCTGCCCGATCCCAAAGAGCACGCGCACCGCCACCGGCAGCAGCACGACGTAGGCAAACGCCACCCCCGCCGCAAACAAGGCACTCCCCCACCAGATAAACGCCAGCCCCAGGCGGCGCTCCTTCGGCTTCAAGCCGGCGCGGATAAACGCCCACACCTGCCAGAGGATCACCGGCATCGTCAACACGATGCCCGCAAGCACCGACACCTTGATGTAGGCGACCAGCGGCTCGGTCAGGCGGAAATAGGCGAAGCGCAGCAGCCACGGCTGGGCCGGACGCTGCAGCCACTGGATCAGCCACTCTACCTGCGTCGCGCTCACACCGACGGCCACCAGCAGCGCCACAAGACAAATGCCCAGACGTCGCCTGAGTTCCTCCAGGTGTTCGGTCACACTGAGTTGGCGATCCGTGCGGGTGGGGGGCATGGCGAGGTTTCAGTATAACACAACGCCCCGTCCCGCCAACGGCGGGACGGGGCGGATGATGCTCGTGTGTCACTCGATCAGCGCCGGGTCCTGCGGTGGCGCCGCTTGACAACTTTGCGTCGTGCATGCAGACGCTTGCGCATGAGGAACGTCCCTCCCTTCGTGCCTCTGAGGGGAGGCGGTTTCTATAATCGTTATCAAGCGTACCTGATGCCGCGCGGCCGCTGCAAGCTTACTTTGCGCGCCCCCACACCAAATTGCATCCCACAATCGCGGTGCAAGGTCGAATCACTGAGAGCTCTCGATTCCGGTGAGCCAACTCGCAACCAATCAGCGATTTGGTGTGGGGGCGCGCTCAAACCGCAGCGAGGCGGAGTTGATGCAGTGGCGCTTGCCGGTCGGCTTCGGTCCGTCGTCGAAAACGTGGCCCAGGTGCGCATCGCAGCGCGCGCACAGCACCTCGGTGCGACGCACGAATAAGTTCGAGTCGCTTGCGTAGCGCACGTTGCGCGCATCGACCGGCTTCCAGAAGCTCGGCCAGCCGGTCCCGGAATCGAACTTGGAGTCTGAGGGATAGAGTGCGGTGCCGCAGCAGACGCACCGATACATCCCTGGCTCATGGTGATCGTGATACGCGCCGCTGAACGCCCGCTCGGTGCCTTTCTCCCGCGTGACGTGGTACTGCTCCGGTGTGAGCTGCGCGCGCCACTCCTCATCGCTCTTGTGCACCGCCTCCATGCGCACCACCTTTCCTAGAATGGGGTCAACAATGTCCACCGTGTCCTGCGCCGCGCCGGCTGCGCCCCACCACGCCACCAGCGCCACGACACTCAACCGTGTGACGAGGGCGCGCATTTATTGGCTGGCCAGACGTTGAACCTTCGCTTCCCATTTGACCGCCTGCTTCGGTCGGCCGATATCCCGCAGTAACCGGGCGTAGTCGTGAAGCGTCGCGGCGGTCTCGGGACGCGCGCGATCCACGAAGCGCATCGCCTCCCGATACAGCGGCTCCGCTTTGTCATGCTGGCCCTGCGCGTGATAGAGCTGCGCTACCGCGTGGAGCACCGGCCAGCGCTGCGGGTCGCGCGGCTTGAGCGTCCTCTCCTGAAACGCCAGGACTCGGCGGTACAGCAGCAGCGCAAAGGACGACTGGCCGCGCAGCCGGTAGGAGTCAGCGAGGGCCAGCGCCGCCTTGATCGTATCCGGATGGTCCGCCCCTAGCGCACGCTCCAAAATCCCGAAGACCTGCTCGTAGAGCGCCCCTGCGTCTTCGTCGCGCTGTTGCGCCCGAGAGATATTGGCTAGCTCGTACAAGAAACTGGCTCGGCTGACTGGATCGATCGCACCCGAGCGCTGTGCGATGGCCAGCGCCTGTTGGATGAGCCGTTCCCCTTCCGCATACCGGCCCAGCTGCTCGTACGTATAGCCGAGATTAAACCGGATCGTCGCAACCGCTGCGTGCTGCGGCCCGAACGCCTCTTCGGCGGCACGCAGCGCGTCCAGGCCGACGTCGAGCGCCTTGGCATTGTCACCTTCATTCAGCAGCGACACCATCCGCTCATTCAACTCGTGCCAGGAGACGGGAGGAGGCGTCGGCGCAGGGGTAACCGGTGCAGGTGCCGCGGGGATGTCGGCTGCCGGCGACACTGACTCGGAAGGCTCCGTCGCCACCAGCTCGATTCCCCGCTCTGTGGAGACCACTTCGTACACGCGACCCGCCTGAGCCGACCACGTCACCGTCGTGCGCGCCGGGCTCGTGAATCCACCGACCCGCGCGACGCTGCATAATTCCACCGTGTGCGGCCCTGGGCTGACGCGCAGCTCATCGCTGCCCCACTGATTGGAGGATGGGTGATTCGTCAGCCCGACCTCCTGACCATCGATCCGATGGATCTCCAAGATCGTGCCAGCATACGGCGAGACGGTCACCACCGCTGTCTCGGTTGACGCCAGGCTGGGTGCGTCGTAGCGCGAGGGCGAGGTCGCACAACCCAACGCCAGACAACTCATGCTGACCTGAAGAAAGCGGCAGATCATTGGGACTCGGGACTCACTTCGACTGTCAACGGGTTCGAGAGCGCCATGCCGATCCACATCGGGTCCTTGAATCCTTGTTGGGTCTCCCAGTGGTCAGGAAAGCTAAAGACGGCGCCGGCCGCGCGCGGAACGTAGGCGAGTTTGATCTGATAGGTCCCGGGGGCAACACCGGCAAGCGTCAGCGCGAGCTGTTGCGTCATCGACTCACCGGGTGCCAGCCGGCGGAACTGATCTGCGAAGAGCGTATAGGGGCCGCGCTGCACGGTCTCGACCACCGCCTGCGGCTGCCATGTGAAGGCCCAGCAGCTTGGCACATAGCCGCGCCTGCGCTTGCCTTGGTAGACCTCGTGCAAATCGCCGAACAAGTCCACAAGGTATGTCGTCTCGCCCACGTTCGTCAGTGTGACGTCAAACGTCTTCGTCTCGCCCAGGCGCCACACGGCCTCTTCGGTACGCACACTGATTTGCAGCCCGCGCACCGGCTCGCCGGCTCGGGGAGTGAGTTCCGCCGCAGACCAGCCCAGCACTGCCGCGCTGCACAGCGCCAGCAACAAATGGGGACGTCTACCTTTTCCACTTAACAGGCCGGCTCGCTTGGAAAAGGTAGACGTCCCCATTTTTCCCCACAGCTATCTTATCAGAAATCGCTCAGGCTCTCTTGTGCAGCCGGGCGATGAAAAAGCCTTCCATCTCATTCGTGGGCAGGATGCGCTGCGTCTGCCGCACCGATGGGTGATACGATGCCTCCTCCCACTGCGCGAGCCCGGGTGTGACGTTTGAAACGCCCAGCGTGAACGGTTCGACCTCGACCGCTTCCCCGCATTGCGCCAGCACCCAGTGCACGACCCCTTCGTTCTCCTCCGGCGCAAACGTGCACGTCGCATAGACCACGACCCCGCCGGGTTTCACCGCATCGATCGCCGAGCGCAGCAGACGGCGCTGCTTGCGCGCCATCTCATGGATCTTGCCCGGCCGCCAGAAGCGGTAGGACTTCGGCTCCGAGAGCAGAAACCGCCCCTCGGCCGAGCAGGGCGCGTCGACGAGCACGCGGTCGAACGCGTTGGGGTGTCGCCGGCCGAACGTTTCGCCGTGCTGCAGCGTCAGCTCGATATCGCCCACGCCCTGCTGGATGACGTTGGCGCGCAATTTGTAGAAGCGAATCTTGTTGTTATCGTTGGCGGTGATGCGGCCCTGGTGCTGCATGAGACAGGCGATCTGGGTCGTCTTGCTGCCAGGTGCTGCGGTCAGATCGAGCACCACCTCGCCCGGCTGCGGATCAAGCACCAGGGCTGGCAGCATGCTCGAGAGGCTCTGGACGTAGATCGCGCCGTCACGATACCGCGCGGTCTCCTGCAGCTCGCGCAGCCGTCCTCTCCTGAGGATAAACGCATCACGGTACCATGGGACCGGCTCGACGTGAAACCCCTGCGCGCTGAGCTCTTCCCTCACAGCGATCGCGGTGGTCTTCAACGTATTCACGCGAAACGTCGTGGGCCTCGGCTCGGAAAAGGTGTGGACGACCGATGACCACTGTGAGGGCGGCACGATACGTCGCAGCCGCTCAAGGAAGGGACCAGGAAGTGCCGGCGCGCTCAAAACACGAACTCAGGCTGGATGACGGGCCGAAAGCCAGAGGGCGCCGCCGCGGGGAATGTCACCAGCTCATAGGCGCCGGCGACGGTGCGGATGAAGCCGTAGCCGAAGCCGCGCATCAGGCCCCAGGTCCATCCGGCTGCAGCACCCGACTGCTGAGATGTTTCTTGGATACGCTTAGGAATCTCCACCCACCCAGTAATCAGGTTCACTCCACCGCGGAAGAATTTCTGGAAGGCCCCGCTCATCCGATCGCGCATCGGCATACCCGTCGCCGCAGATGACGTGTTTGCTGTATCGGCGACGGCCGACGACTCGCTCCAGCCGCCGTCCGCCATCGGGCTGGCGGCGCCAAGCCGCCGTTGCTCGATGGACGTGACCCGCTGATCCAATGCCTCGATGCGCTGCTGGACCGTGCGCGTCTCCTTCGCCGACGGCCCCATCATCCCGCAGCCGCCCACCAACCCGAGCGAGATCGTCCACGTGATGAACCAGAATCGGCGAAATCCGTGTAAAATCTGCGAAATCATCTTTTGCCTTTCAATAGGATAGCAGTCGCATCTGAGAAGTCAATGCCGTGAAAAAAATGGGGACGCTCCCCTTTTCCATACGAAGAAGCGAATTGCTTGGAAAAGGGGAGCGTCCCCATTTTTAGAGGAGTCGCGCGAGTGCGGTGTGAAAGCGCTGCGGGTCCTCGAGATTCACGAGGTGACCGACTGAGGCGATCGCCTCCAAGCTCGCGCCGGGAATGCGTTGCGCCATCGCCTCGGCCTCGGAGGACGGAATGAACGCATCTTCGGCCCCCGACACCACCAGCGTCGGGCAGGTGATGGAGGCCAGCAGATCCGTGCAATCGCTTCGGCTGGCCATTGCGCGCAGCGCATCCGTCACGCCGTCAGCCGTCGCGGATCGCATCAGCTCGCGCACGCGCGCCACGACCTCCGGCCGTGAGGCGAGCGTGGTAGGACCGAGGAGCTTTGGCAGCAGCGTCTCGCTTACCGGCCCGAACCCCTCGCGCCCTATGCGCTCGATCAGCACCAGGCGGGACGCGCGCTGCTCGGCGGTATCCGCCGCGGCGCGCGTGGAAAAGAGTCCTAGCGCCTTGACACTCGCCGGTACTTGCCGCAGCAGCTCGAACGCCACATAGCCGCCCATCGACAGCCCGCCTAATACGACAGGCTCGCGAATCTTGAGCGCACCGAGCAGCGCGAGAACCGCACGGGCCATGCCGGCCATGGAGGGTGCGGCGAGACGAGGCGACTCTCCGAAGCCGGGCAGATCCGGCGCGATCACGCGAGCGCGCGCGCTCAGCGTCTGCAGCTGAGCCGCCCACATCAATCGCGAAAACGGAAACGCATGCAGCAGCACCACCGGCGTTCCCTGACCTCGCTCCTCGTACGCCAGCGTCATCCCACCCCCTGCCGCGGCTCCCGCCCTCGGGCGGGAGCCTGGCCGGAATAAATCGTTTCCCGCACAGTGGCCATGGCGGTGCGCCAGCAGAAGGACATCTCATTCGCACCGCCAGCGACCGGAGGTGGAATCATACGCCCATTATAGCAAAGCCCGCCTTGAGCCTCCCCTTTGCGTCGGGTATAATTGACGAGCGTCGTTTCCCTGGACCATCCCGTGCGGACTCGACGACCCAGGGCGATTAGCTCAGCTGGTTAGAGCGGCGGATTTACATTCCGCAGGTCCCTGGTTCGAGCCCAGGATCGCCCACCATTGACAACTCGATTGGGGACGTAGCTCAGCTGGTTAGAGCGATGGCTTGTCAAGCCATAGGTCGCGGGTTCGAGCCCCGTCGTCCCCGCCAGATAAAAAGCTCCGCCCAATTTTGGGCGGGGCTTTTTATCTGGTAGAGAGGGTGGAGCGAGAACCTTGGTGAGAGCCCCGAGCCGCGCCCTCAGGGCTTCTGAGGGCGCGGCATGCCGAGCGAGGCCCGCTCTTGCTGCCTCGCGAGGCGCGTCCCCAGCTGGCTTGTTGCTGTATACGCTCTGCCCTTCAAGGTATGATGGACAGGAGTGGGAAGGTGTAGGAAATCGCATGCGACTGAGATGGTACGCAGTGGCGGCTGTCAGTTGCCTCGGCTTCGCGTCCCAGGCGAGCGCGGCTGCGACAACGTACGTGTTGGATCACGACCAGACGACCCTCTCCTTTACGGGTCGCGCGATGGGACATCGATTTACCGGCATCGCCCATTCGGTGCAAGGGATCCTGGCGTTTGATCCCGAGCAGAACACCCTGTTGCAGCCAGCGGACATTCTGATCCACGTCATGGCCATGGACACCGGCAACGCCGGCCGGGATCGGGACATGCGGACGATGTTCGAGGCCGAACGGTATCCGACGATCCGGTTCGTCCTGACCGCACTCGAGTCCCTGCCACACGCATCGGCCGATCGCGCGTTGCGGCGTCGGTATCGGCTGGAAGGACGCCTGCGCATCCGTTCGATTGAGCAGCCGATCACCTTCGAGGTCGACGCCGCCGTTTCTCCAGAATACGTTGAGGCGTCGGGCCAGACGTCCGTGACCCTCACCACCTTCGACTTGAAGCCGCCGGCGCTCATGTTGGGGCTGGTGCGTGTCCGTCGTCATGTGCTGGTGAGATTCGCGAGTCGATGGACGCGCCAGCCATGACGCCGTCCGTTCGGCTCATCGGATCGGTGGCTGCAGTCGTGGCGTGGGGTGTCGCGGTCAATGGCGGGGGGATCGCCGTGGTGACGGCACGCGAGCTCTCCCCCCATGTCGTCGAGGTCACCCGGCAGGCGCTTGCCGTGAGGGTGCAGCAGGAACTTGGTCGCTTCTCAACCGTGAAGGCGGAATGCGTCATCCCGAGATCACAGGCTGCGGTGTGGCGTGTCCTCACCGACTACAATCATCTCGACGAGATCGTCCCCTTCTTGACGCAGAGCCGTGTCATCGGTGAGGAAGGCGGCGCTACGATGCTCCACCAAACTGGCCGCGGCGGGCTGTGGATGTTTCGACGCCGGTTCACCGTCGTCTTTCGCGTCGAAGAGACTCCGATGCACGCCATCGCGTTTCGGGCGGTTCGGGGAGATTTTCGCCGGTTCGAGGGATTCTGGCGCTTGGAGGCCAGTCCTGAGGGAACCTTCGTCTCCCACCAGGTTGCGGTGGAGCCAGCATTCTATATCCCGCGCTGGGCGATGCGGCTTGTCGCGCGGCATCTCATGTTGAGGAGCTTCGAAGGGGTGATTCAACGGTGCCTGAGCGATGCTCCTCAACCGACATCATCCTGAGGAGGGTTGCGAGTTTCGCGGAGATGGTTGGCTTCCTGCAGAAGCGCCAGTATCTAGCCAGACAAGCCTTCCAGCTCTTTCGTCAGCTCGATCCAGCGGCACTCCTCTGCTTGCTGCAGAGCGACCAACTGGGTGCACCGGTCGGTCAATGCACGATTCCACATGGCCGGATTGGCGGCCATCTCGCTTTCGAGGGTGTCCTGTTCCTTCTTATACGCCGCTTGCGCTTCCTCTGACCGCTTGATCTGGCCGGCCAGCTTGCGCTTGGCGGACTCGCGTTGTTTGCGCAGGTGATAGTCCGACGGGGCTTTGCTCTTGGGGGGCTGCGGTGCCCCGGTCCCGTCCTCGGCCTCCAACTCCTGCCGCACCTGATGCTCCATCCGGTACACGTAATCCGCATAGCTGCCCGGGTAGTGGATCACAGCACCATTCTTCACTTCGACGATCTGGGTCGCGATCATGTTGACGAACGTCCGGTCATGGCTGATGAAGAACACGGTGCCAGGGAACTGGCGCAGAGCCGCACCGAGCGCTTCGACCGTTTCGAAATCCAAGTGGTTCGTGGGCTCATCCAAGAGCAGCACGGAGCGCTTCATCAGCAAGAGGCCGGCCAGGCACAGCCGCGCGCACTCGCCGCCGCTGAGCACGGAGACCGGCTTGTTGATGTCGTTGCCCTTAAACAGAAACGAGCCGGCCATGGCCAGCAGTTCCTGCCGGGTGACGGCA
>CAYJRJ010000033.1:0-16588 GCA_964372775.1 uncultured Planctomycetales bacterium
GAGATCACGTGATGCAGTTTGACAACACCGTCAACGACTGGCACACCTTCCCCATCACCGGCCGCATCAACGCGAGTAACCCGTGTTCAGAATATATGCACTTAGACAACTCCGCCTGCAACCTCGCCTCGATCAACCTCCTCAAGTTCCTCGATGATGAGGGCAACTTCCTCATCGAGCAGTTCAAGTACGCCGTGCGCATCATGATCATCGCACAGGATATCGTGGTGGATAACTCCTCCTACCCGACGCCAAAGATTGGGCAAACGGCTCATGATTATCGTCAATTAGGTTTAGGTTACGCCAATCTCGGCGCACTGCTCATGTCATTGGGAATTGCCTACGACTCCGAGGAAGGGCGGGCGTGGGCCGGGGCGCTCACCGCGCTCATGTGCGGCCACGCCTACGAGGTGTCGGGCCAGATCGCCGAGCAGCTCGCCCCCTACGCGGGCTTTGCGCGCAACCGCGAGCCGCAGGTCCGCGTACTGCGCAAGCACCGCGCGCAGGTCGATAAGATCAACCACCGCCTGGTGCCGCAGCCGCTCCTTGCGGCCTCCGCGCGCGCGTGGGATGAGTCAATCAGGCTCGGAGAGCATGCCGGCGTGCGCAACTCGCAGGTCACCGTCATCGCGCCGACCGGCACGATCGCGTTCATGATGGACTGCGACACGACCGGTGTTGAGCCGGACATCGCACTCGTGAAGTACAAGCGGCTCGTCGGCGGCGGGATGCTCAAGATCGTCAACCAGACCGCGCCCAAGGCGCTCGCAAAGCTTGGCTATGACGGCGCCGAGATCGAGGCGATCCTCCAGCACATCAACGAGAAGGAAACCATCGAGGGCGCGCCGGGCCTCAAGCCGGAGCACCTGCCGGTGTTTGACTGCGCGTTTCGCGCGCTCAACGGCACGCGCTCCATCCACTATATGGGTCACGTGCGCATGATGGCGTCGGTGCAGCCCTTCATCAGCGGGGCGATCAGCAAGACGGTCAACCTGCCGCAGGAAGCGACGATCGAAGACATCGTGCAGGCCTACACCGAGGCGTGGCGGCTGGGGCTCAAGGCGATTGCGATCTATCGCGACGGCTCCAAGCGCGTGCAACCGCTTTCCACTAGCAAGGAGGAGAAGGGCAAAAGTAAAGCGCCGGTCGGCACCCCCTATCGCCGGCGTCTGGCGGATGAGCGCCAGGCGATCACCCACAAGTTCTCTGTAGGCGGCCATGAGGGCTACCTCACGGTCGGGATGTTTGAGGACGGCACACCGGGTGAGATCTTCATCACGATGTCGAAGGAGGGCTCCACGCTCTCAGGGCTCATGGACGCGTTCGCGACGATGGTCTCGCTCGCCCTGCAGTACGGGGTGCCGATGAAAGTCCTCGTGACGAAGTTCAGCCACATGCGCTTTGAGCCCTCCGGCGTCACCAACAACAAGGATATCCGATTTGCGAAGTCGGTCATCGACTATATCTTCCGCTGGATGGCGCTGAAGTTTCTGCCGGCGGAGGATGCCCAGCAATTCAAGGTCACCGAGTTGCCTGGAGCGAAGCCGTCCAACGGGACATCGCAGCCTGCTGCGGAGAAAAAGCCCGCGGCATGGGCGGGGCCAACCATCAACCCGTTTGAGCAGCAGGAGAAGCTGACGTTCGTCGCGCAGGCCGACGCGCCCGCCTGCCCGGAGTGCGGCTCGCTGATGGTCCGCAACGCCGCCTGCTACAAGTGCTTGAACTGTGGATGCACCTCAGGTTGCTCGTAAGCGAGGAGGTGTCTCATGGGTTGGTGGCTGACGCCTGAGATCTCCAAGAAGTGCAAGGCGTTCGTGAAGGCCCACTGGGGCAAGGATGGGCTCCAGCAAGTAAAGGAGCGGCCGGTGAGCTGGGTCCGCCATGAGGCCAACCCGCACCTCAAACAGCTGCGGCGAAAACACAAGAGCATCCCGTTGATTTCGGTGCAGGGAGGGACGAATCGCATGTACCTGACGCTTTCCACAGAAAGGAAGGGGCCGCACCATGTTTGAGACGCAGTCAAAAACAGTCGATGTCGCAGAACACATTCGCTCGAGCGGCCGGCTGCTCGTGGATTGGGAAATCCGCGAGTACGTGAAGCAGTACCAGATGCTCGAACCGTTTGAGGAACGCCTCAAGCGCGACGGCGTGATTTCCTACGGGCTGTCCTCGATGGGCTACGACATCCGGGTGACGGACGAGTTCAAGGTGTTCACGAATCTCAAGCAGGCCGTGGTGGATCCCAAGCAGTTCAGCCCGGACTCGTTCGTGGATTTCAAGGGTGACGTGTGCATCGTACCGCCTAACTCCTTTGCGCTGGCGCGCTCGGTCGAGTTCTTCCGCATGCCGCGCTCCGTGCTGGGGATCTGCTTGGGCAAGTCGAGCTACGCGCGCTGCGGCGTCGTGGTGAACATCACGCCGCTGGAGCCCGGATGGGAAGGGCATCTGACGATCGAGATCTCCAACACGACGCCGCTGCCCGCGCGCATCTACTCATTTGAAGGCATCGCGCAGGTGCTCTTCTTCGAGGCCGGCTCACTACCTGAGGTGTCGTACGCGGATCGCAAGGGCAAATATCAAGGCCAGCAGGGCATCACCCTTCCTAAGGTCTGATGGGACGCAATGCGGAATGTGGAGTGGGGAGTGCGGAATTACATTCCGCATTCCGAATTCCGCACTCCGAACTCCGTTGATTGTTCTGCATGATTGAAGTGCCCGCCAAGGATTTTTCCCTCCAGGCCACGCTGACGTCCGGCCAGTCTTTTCGCTGGTATGAGCATGACGGGTGGTGGTGCGGCTTCATTGCCTCTTCCGCCGTCAAAGTGCGCCAGGACGGTCAGCGCCTGCTGTGCGACTCGCTGGATCCCGCGGCGACACCCGAGCGCTTGCGCCGCTACTTTGCCCTCGATCTGCCGCTGGACGACATCCTCTCTTCCATCAATGTGGACATGCAGATCCACGAGGCGATCAAGCGGTATCGGGGCCTTCGCATCTTGCGGCAGGACGGCTGGGAGACGCTCGCATCGTTCATCTGCGCCTCCTTCAACAACATCAAGCGCATCGAAGGGATGGTTTCGCGGCTGTGCCAGGCCTACGGCGATCCGGTGAGGGTCAACGGGTTTCGAGGCTTCACGTTTCCGAGCGCCGAGCGGCTCGCCGGCGTCTCTGAGCGGCGCCTGGGTAACCTGGGATTGGGATACCGCGCGCCGTACCTCAAGGCGACGGCGCGGCTGGTGTCCGACCGGAAGCTACCGGTGGAGCACCTGCAGCAGTTGGACTACGAGACCGTCAAGCGCGCGCTCTTAGCGTGCGACGGAGTGGGGGACAAGGTGGCGGATTGCGTGGCGCTGTTCGGGTTCGAGAAGTACGAGGCGTTTCCGGTCGACATCTGGATGGAGCGCGCGATGCGCTACTACTTCCGGCATCGCAAGATCACGCGGAAGGTCGTGCACGACTACGCGAGGCGCCACTTCGGTCTGTACGCCGGCTACGCGCAGCAGTATTTGTACCATTACATGCGGAACCTAAGAGAAGCCGTAAGCCATAAGCCGTAAGCAGACCAAACTTGCTTACGGCTTATGGCTTACGGCTTATGGCTTATGGCTTACGGCCAACATCGAGTTTCGTGACATTTTTTCTTAACACTTTTCCAGTCTTGTCAATCTCGTAGATGATGGGCGCGCCGGTGGCGATGTTGAGTTCCAGCACCTGCTCCTTCGTGAGGTGATCGAGGTCCATGACAATTGATCGGAGGCTGTTGCCGTGAGCGGCGACCACAATCGTTTGCCCGGCCTTCACCAACGGCATGATCTTCGAATGAAAGTAGGGCAGGGTCCTCGCGGCGGTGTCTTTGAGGCTTTCGCTGATCCCTTCCGGATTCAACTCGGTCTTGTCCCTCGGCGGCGCGATGTCATAGCTGCGCCGCCACATTTTGACCTGTTGCTCGCCGTATCGCTTCGCCGTTTCCGCCTTGTTCAATCCCTGCAGCGCGCCGTAATGCCGTTCGTTGAGCGCTTGAGCGCGTTCGATGGGGATGTTCGACTGCCCGAGCGACTTGAGCACGATCGTCAGCGTTTCCTGAGCCCGCTGGAGTGCCGAGGTGAACGCGCCGTCGAAGCGCAAGTGACGAATGAGCTGTGCGCCGCGCCGCGCTTCCTCGCGTCCCTCGTCGCTGAGCGGCACATCGACCCATCCGGTGAAACGATTGTCGAGATTCCACTGCGATTGTCCGTGACGAATGAGCACTAGCGTGCCCATGACAGCTCCTTTCGCTGCGCGGTGCGTGAGTCGTTATGGTATCACAGCTCTCAGAAATATTCGCGGCACATTCTTGACACCATTGCGCAGGTATGGTACGAAATATAGAGATGATGCAATCACACGTGATGATCGTTCGATCCTTGCATGCTCACGCGATCTGCGGTGGATCGCGGCGAGTGCGGTGAGGATCGGCGCGTCACTAGTGGCACAACTCGGAGTTCGTGTTGAGGGATCCTGCGTGCGAGGGTCCCTCTTTCTTTTACGCGCGGTATCAGATACCTTCTTCGGAAGGTCTGATCGAAAATGGTATCTGATACCGCACGCTGAGGAGTCGGAATGCGCGTGGGACTGACCTATAACGTCAAAAGCGAGTTCGTCCTTAAGCCGGGCGATCCGCCGGATCTCAACGCCGAGTTTGACCACGACGATACGATTACGGTCATCGAGCAGGCGCTCAAAGGCACGGGCCACGATGTGGTCCGCATCGGCAGCGCTCGCACGCTGCTGGAGCGGGGGGGCAAGCTCGACGTCGACATCGTCTTCAACATCGCCGAGGGCTACGAGGGACGCAACCGCGAGTCGCAGGTGCCCATCCTGCTGGAAATGCTACGCGTCCCCTTCGTCGGTTCGGACGGGCTGACGCTGGGCCTCACACTCGACAAGGTGCTGACGAAGAAAGTCCTGATCGCGGAGGCCATTCCGACGCCGCGCTACGTTGAAGTGACCGATCCGGGAAAACTGTGGCAGGTCGATCTGCGCTACCCCCTCATTGTGAAGCTGCGCTGCGAGGGCTCCAGCAAGGGTCTCACCGACCGCTCGCTCGTCAACACGCCGCAGGAGCTGCACCACCAGGTGCGCGTGCTGGCCGAGACGTACCGCGGCGCGTCGATCTTCATTGAGGAGTTCATTGAGGGCCAGGAGTTCACAGTGGCCGTCATCGGCAACGAATCGCCGGACGCGTATCCCGTCTGCCAGATCGCGCTGGACGGCCAGACCAATCTGGGGCGTAAGTTCTTCACGTTCGCGTACCTGCGCTCGGGGTCGGACTACATTTGCCCAGCACCCATCGCCGAGCCGCTGGCGCGCACGATGCAGGAACTCGCCCTGCGGACCTATCACGCGGTGGACTGCCGCGATTTCGGCCGCGTGGATTTTCGCGTGGACCGGCAGGGCCATCCGTACGTGCTGGAGATTAACCCGCTGCCCTCGCTCTCCACGGAGGACGTCTTCAACTATATCGCGAAAACCCGGGGCATGACGCACGCCCAGATCGTGAACCGTATCTTGCAGGTGGCGTTGGTGCGCTGCGGGATCAGTGCGCGCAACGAGGCAGGGTCCCTATCTCCTACATCATCGCGTTGACCTACAATCTGAAGCGCAATGTCCACGAGCGCAACGGCGTGCCGTTCGACCAGGACTCGGAGTTTGACACACAGCGTACGATCGAGACGATCGTCAGCGCCCTGCAAGCCTGCGGGCACACCGTCCATCTCGTTGAAGCCACCTTGGGTCTGCCCCAGTGGTTCCTGACCCATCGCGTGGATCTGGTCTTCAACATCGCCGAGGGCGTCTACGGCGAGCACCGCGAATCGCAGGTACCGGCCATCCTCGAATCATTGCACATTCCGTATACCGGCTCCAACAGCGTCACGCTGGCGATCGCGCTCGATAAGGCGAAAACCAAGCAGATCCTCGCATCTGAGGGCATCCCCACGCCGCCCTGGCAGCTGTTTGTGACGCCGCAGACTTTGCTGAACGCGCGCCTGGCCTTTCCCTTAATCGTCAAGCCGAACCGGGAGGGCTCCAGCAAGGGGATTTGGCGCGAGAGCGTCGTCGGCGGTGAGGCCTCGATGCGCCGTCAGGTGGCGCACATCTACGAGCGCTATCATCAGGAGGCTCTCGTGGAGGAATTCATTGAGGGCCGGGAGCTGACCGTCGGCGTCATCGGCGAGGAGCCGCTGCCGATCCTTGAAATCGATTTTTCCTCCTGTCAGGGGTCAGGGGAGTTCTTCTACTCCTGGCGCATGAAAGAGTTTCAAGGCGATGCGTCGCTGGGGTTAGCCCCCACGCTCTTGTGCCCGTCGCGGCTCGATGCGTCGACGACGCGCCGGATCCAGGACGTCGCGCTGCGAGCGCACAAGGCGCTGGGCTGCGTCGATGTCTCGCGGACGGATATCCGGCTGCGAGCTGACGGCACCCCCTTCGTGCTGGAGATCAACCCGCTGCCGGGGTTGAGCCCGCTCGACAGCAATTTTCCGATCATGACGACGGCGGCCGGCTACTCGCACGCCGCCCTCATC
Source organism: uncultured Planctomycetales bacterium (assembly GCA_964372775.1). Lineage (GTDB taxonomy): Bacteria > Omnitrophota > Gorgyraeia > Aquiviventales > Aquiviventaceae > CAYJRJ01. The sequence goes on from CAYJRJ010000033.1 coordinate 6,561, forward strand.
CAACGGATTGTGAATTTGGCGATGGCCCGCTATGGCCACACCCAACCTCAAGAGCCCTCACGTTCCGATCGGCTCGCGGTGAGCCGGGTCGCTCCTTGAGGGTTGGGGCACAGGAGGGAAGCACGGTGAGCTGGGAAGCGTTCCGACGGATCCCGATCTGGAAGGACGTGCCGCTCGAGGAGTGGGAAACGTACCACTGGCAGATGGCTAACCGGATTCAGACGGTTGAGCAGCTGCGCCAGGTCATCAACTTGACCCCGTCCGAAGAGCGCGCGGTCACGCGCAAGTCTGGACGGTTCATCATGGGCGTTCCGCCGTACTGGGCGTCCTTGATGGACCCGGACGATCCAGCGTGTCCGATCAGGCGCCAGGCAGTGCCTGTGGAGGAGGAATATCGCCTCAGCCCCAACGACATGATCGATCCGCTCGGGGAAGACAGCCACATGCCGGTGCCGGGCCTCGTGCACCGCTACCCGGACCGCGTGCTGCTGCTGGTGGTCGAGGTGTGCTCGATGTATTGCCGGTTCTGCACGCGCAGCCGGGTCGTCGGCACGACGGCCGGCTACAGCCGATCGGCGAACATCGACGCCGCCATCGATTACATCAGGGCGCACCGCAAGATCCGCGACGTCCTGATTTCCGGCGGCGATCCACTGACCCTCTCAGATGACCGGCTGGACGATGTGCTGACGAAGCTGAAGGCGATCCCGCACGTCGAGTTCATCCGCATCGGCACGCGCAACCCGGTGACGCTGCCCTACCGCGTGACCGACTCGCTGTGCGCCATCCTGAAGAAGCACGCGCCGGTCTGGATGAGCCTCCACTTCAACCATCCGAAAGAAGTCACCCCGCCGGTGCGGAAGGCCTGCGGGATGCTCGCGGACAGCGGTGTGCCGCTCGGCTCCCAGACCGTGCTGCTCAAGGGGATCAACGACCGGCCGGCGATCATGAAGAAGCTCTTCCATGAGCTGCTCAAGACGCGCGTGCGGCCGTACTACATCTACCAGTGCGATCCGGTGAAGGGCACTGCGCATTTCCGCACGCCGGTGTCGGTTGGGGTGCAGATCATCGAGAAGCTGCGCGGCCACACCACCGGCTACGCCGTGCCCACGTTTGTCGTCGATGGACCGGGCGGCGGCGGCAAGATCCCGATCATGCCCAATTACGTGGTCAGCGTGAAGGACGGCGTGTGGACGCTGCGCAACTTTGCCGGCAAGCTCTTCACCTACAAGGAAGAGCAGCCCAGCGGCAACGGGGTCCGTGTCGCCACGATTGAGCCGTCGTACTCGTTGAGCCAGTCATCATCGGTGTGAGGATCTGCCCCCACACCAATCGCGAGCGCGCGACCGGATCTGCGATCCGGAGTGTTTGAGAGCTCAGCGTTCTGCCGACCTCCACCGCAGCTACGCGATTGGTGTGGGGGTTTCATCATGCGCATCCGTAACCGTTCTCTGGCGTTGCTCTTCCTGCTGACTCTCGCCTCCTGCGGGCCTCCGGCACGGCGGGAGGCGCTGGTCCAGGAGGTGCTCAAGGCGGATCCGGAGTTCACCCACGTTCTGGACAAGCACCAGGAGACAAGGAATCGGATCGAGACGTTCATGCGGGAGCTCGCACTCAAGCGCAGTACGATCGATCACTCAATTCAGCAACTGCGCAAGGAGCTGGCGACTGCCGTGCTCAACGCTCACCAGAAGACCGAAGAGGCCAAGAAGCGCATGGAGCCTGATCGTGCGCGACTGACCCTGGCGCTGTCAATGGCCAGCGAGGAGTTGAGAACGAAACAGCTTCAACGCTCCAGCCTCGGGCGTCAGATTGCCCAGTTGCGAAAATCACTCAAGGGTGACGGCGGCGCCACGCTGACATCACAGGAGCTCTCCCGCCGGGAGGCCCAGATCGAGGAGCTGCTCAAGGATACGCAACGGATCGATCAAGAGACCGCTTCTCTTCGCGAGCACGTCCGATTGCTCAAGCTTAAGCTCCTCCTCATCAAGCTGTAATTCAAGATTCCGCACTCCCCATTCCACACTCCGCACTCTCATGGCTTATGGTAAAATGACGTTCTGATGCCTCACGAGGCTCCTGTGGCTCTCCGTCACGGCCCACTCACCGTCTATCTGAAGTCGCTCAATGGCTGCGTCGACCTCGCCTCCCTGGTGGACCATCTTCAGCCGGACACCCCAATCGTCTGGCTGGACAGCGCGCGTCACCATCCAGTGACCGGGCGCTGGTCGCTGGTCGGTTTCGATCCGTGGCTGACGTTCGTCGCGCGCGGCGATCGGCTGGAGCTGCGCACGAGCGCCTCCACGCGCGTGTGGCGGGGGCATCCGCTTGAAGCGCTTCGGGGTGTGCTCGCGCGGTATCGAGCGTCGGCGGCTTCGGCTGCGTACGCACGCGCCGTCGGGCTCGTGGGTTGGCTGAGCTATGATCTCAACCGATGGATCGAACGGCTGCCACCGCCGCAGCCCGCCGAATCCCCACTGCCTGAGATGGCGTGGTGGGGGATGCGCCGGTCGATTCTCGTGGACCATCTGGATCGGCGGACCTGGCTCGTGAGCGTGGCGGATCCGCATGCCCCGTCGGCGTGGGCGCGGCGCCAGGCGCACGACGCATTGGACCAACTCGAGGCACGCGTCGCCTCCTCTGGCCGATCAGCGCAGGCATCCGCGTCAGAGGTGATGGGTGCGCCGATCGCGCTGGAGGCGACCAGCTCCCGGACGGCATTTGAGCAGATGGTCTCGCGGACCCTTCAGTACATTCGTGCGGGTGACATCTTTCAGGCCAATGTCGCGCAGCGCTTCACCGCGCCATGGCGGGGGCAGGCCTTGCCGCTCTATCGCGCGCTGCGCGATATCAACCCGTCGCCGTTTTCGTGTTTTGCCTCATGGGACGACGTCCGTGTCGTGAGCTGCTCCCCGGAGCGGCTCGTGCGGGTGCAGGAGGGCCGCATCGACACCCGTCCGATTGCTGGGACCCGTCCACGCGGGATCACGCCGTCGGAAGACGCGATGTATGAACTGGAGCTCTTGCTCAGCGAGAAGGAGCGCGCGGAGCACATCATGCTGGTGGACCTGGCCCGCAACGACCTCGGGCGCGTGTCGCGGACGGGATCGGTCGCGGTGAATGAGCTCATGACGCTGGAGGCGTACTCGCACGTCAGACATATCGTGTCGGATGTGGCGGGTCAGCTGCGGCCCGGGGTCGACGCCGTTGAGGTGATCCGCGCGGTGTTTCCCGGCGGCACCATCACGGGATGCCCGAAAGTGCGCTGCATGGAAATCCTTCGCGAGCTAGAACCGGTGGCGCGCGAGCTCTACACCGGGTCGCTCGGCTACATCGGTGTTGACGGCACGATGGACCTCAACATTGCGATCCGGACCATGGTCATTCAGGGAAGGCACCTGTCCTTTCATGTGGGAGCGGGCATCGTCGCCGATTCCGTTCCCGAACGCGAATATGAGGAAACGCTGGCCAAGGCGCAAGCCCTTCTGGCCGCGCTGCGCCGCGTCGAACAGCCGTCCGGTGTCCGGCATGCCCAGACTCGTTGAGCCGCCGCACGGCCCGGTGCCGGTTGAGACCGCATCGAACGGGTGCTTTGAAACGATGCGCGCCTACCGCGGGCGCATCTTTCGGTTAGAGCCGCATTTGGACCGCCTCTACGCCTCGGCGCAGTTTTTGGGAACGCATCCGCCGGCGAACCGCCGCGCACTTTCGGCGCAACTGAAGAACGCGCTGGAGCGCTCCGGCGTGTCGGAGGCGGTGGTGCGCGTGGCACTCTTGCCCCAGCGCGTCGGTGAAGCGCGACCCAGCATCGTCGTGCAGCCGGCTGTGCTGCCGCCGATCCGGGCGTACCGCCGGGGGCTGCGCGTGGCGATCGTGCCCACGCGCTCTATGGCCCAGGGCGCTGTCACGCCGCAGGCGAAATACTCCGCCCGGCTGGGCAGCGTTATGGCGATCCTCGATGCGCAGCTACGCCGAGCGGATGAAGTGCTGTTCATGGACGTGCTGGGGTATGTGACGGAGAGCACGGCCAGCAACTTCGGCATCATCAAGCGGGGCGTCATCGTCACGCCGCCGTGCTGGTCCGGGCTCTTGGCGGGCATCACGCGTGATGTGCTGTGGGAGACCGCGCATCGGCTGCGCCTGCCGCTCCAGGAAGTCCCGCTGACGCGCCATGATGTCTACAATGCCGATGAAGCGTTTCTCTCCAGCACCCTGAAAGAAGTGATGCCGATCACCATCATCGATGGACGTCGGATCGGCTCTGGACGGCCCGGACCCGTGGCGAGGCGACTCCGACGTGCATTCCAAGACCTTGTTAAGCGTGAGCTAAAACTGTCACATGTGTAATGTTCGATGTGTCATGTGTCATGTAACCGCCGAGGTTCTTACATTACACAAGGTCACGTTGGGGGTTGGATGGTAGTCGTCAAACGGGCACTCTTGAGTTGCCACGATAAGGCCGGTCTGGACGTCTTCGCCAAGGAGCTGGCCTCACTCGGCATTGAGTTGGTCGCGTCCGGAGGCACCGCCGACGTTCTGCGCCAGCACGGTCTGCGCGTCAAGACCGTGGAGGAGTTTACCGGCATCACCGAACAGCTCGACGGGCGAGTCAAGACCCTCCATCCAAAAATCCATGCCGGCATCCTCGCCCGTCGCGATGATCCAGGCCATGTCCGATCGGTGGGGCAGGGCGGTCTGATCGACCTGGTGATCGTGAATCTCTACCCGTTCGAGCACACGGTCCAACGGCCCGGCGTCGCCCAGGATGAGGCGGTTGAGCAGATCGACATTGGGGGCGTGGCGCTGCTGCGGGCGGCGGCGAAAAACTGGGCCCACGTCGCCGCCGTATCTGCTCCGACGCAGTATGAGATGGTGTCCCAGGCTTTGCGCATGGGCAAGGGGACGCTGCCCGTCACCCTATCCCATCAGCTTGCAGCGGAGGCGTTTGCGCGCACGTCCCACTATGACCAGCAGATCGCCGGCTTTCTGGCAGGCGCGGCCTCATCGGCGATCCCCGATGAGGTTACCATCCGTCTGCGCAAACGCCAGGTTTTGCGCTACGGCGAGAACCCCCACCAGCAAGGCTCGTGGTATGTGCCGGCGTCGGGCCCCGCGTGGGGGCTGGCGACATTAACGCAGCTGCAGGGCAAGGAACTCTCCTACAATAACCTGCTCGATGCGGACGCCGCGCTGCGCTGCCTGCTCGACTTCACAGAGCCGGCCTGCGCGATCATCAAGCACAGCTCGCAGTGCGGGCTGGCCAGCGCGCCGGCCATCCAGCAGGCCTACGAGCGCGCGTTTGCCTGCGACAGCGAATCAGCGTTCGGCGGGATTGTGGGGTGCAACCGGCCAATCGACGCCGTGCTCGCCGCGCGATTGACTGAAACGTTTCTTGAAGTGATCCTGGCACCCTCCATTGATCCAAGGGCGGTCGCCGTGTTTCAGAAGAAGCTGAATCTGCGTGTGGTGACCGTGGATTGGCCCACGACGGTTCCCGCGGAGCCACAGTGGCGCCAGGTGTCCGGCAGTTGGCTCCGCCAGAGCCCTGATGCGACCCCTCGCGCTGCGCAGGCGCTCAAGGTCGTGACGACACGCGCGCCCACGCAGCGCGAGCGGGAAGATCTGGTGTTTGCGTGGACGGCGGCCAAGCATGTGAAGTCCAACGGTATTGTGATCGCCACGGACCGCGCCACCGTCGGGATCGGTCAGGGCCAGCCCAGCCGGGTGGGCTCGGTGCGCCTGGCGATCGACAAAGCAGGGGCGCGCAGCCGAGGGGCCGTGGCGGCGTCCGATGGGTTCTTCCCGTTTCCCGACAGCGTGGACGTGCTGGCGAAGGCGGGAGTGACCGCGGTGATCCAGCCGGGGGGATCGATCCGCGATGCCGAGGCGATTGCCTCGGCGAATAGCGCCAACATGGCGATGCTGCTGACGGGCCTGCGCCATTTTCGGCACTGATGAAGCGCAAGCGCTAAGACACGCCGTCGCTCGCATGGACATCCAAGAACTGTGGGAGCGCGCGCTCGCGCGGACCGAAATCCGTCGGATGCGCCTGCAGGATCTCGCCACGTTTGACACAACGGTGGTGCCCTACATCTTCTTGGCGGAGTCCTCGCTGAACCAGGGAGATACGGTGGTGCGCAAGGGCAGCGTGCTCATTGAGCGGCCGGCCATCATCCTTCCTGGATTCTCGCCGCACTTTGAGGGGTTCGACTTCGACGCCAACCTGCACCTGGGCGAAGACGCGCTGACGACCTTTCTGCTCATGCGAGGCGTGCAGTTTCCCTCGCTGAAATACCGCCATCAGCTGTCATCACTCGATGTCACCGAGGGCGGCCTGCAGCAGACGATCGACCAGTTCGCGAAGCAGCTGACCATGGCGGAAGACATCGCCACCGGGTTGGTGGTGGGGCCGGAGGATGCCTGGCAGTTCTCGGTGTTGATCCTCATCGGCGCGCTCGTGATCCGCTCGGCGCAGGGGGATTTGCGTCGCATCTTGGATGAGTGGCGAAAACGGCAACGATCATGACCGACACCCCGTGCTCGCGTGCAAGCGTGCAGACGTGCAGGCGGGAGCGGATGATTCGGCGCTGGTTCATCGGCTATAGTATCCTCCTCTTCGGTTCGCTGCCGCTGGCCCTGCCGTTGTGGAACGCGTATCTGCGGGACTCGCTGGGCCGGCTGGTCACGGCCGAGCAACTGCATGTGGTGCAGTACGCAGGGCTGGGGTGGCTGGCCGCGTGGTCCGCGCGGGCGGGGCGTGCCGGGCGGGGGCGCCTTGCGTGGGTGTGGGTGGCGGGAATCGGCTTGATGGAAGAGCTCTGTCAGTCGTTAGTTCCGGGACGATTCTTTCAGTGGTCGGATGTCGGGTTGAATTGGCTCGGCGGCCTCTTGGGGTGGAGTACGGGACGTTCCCTCCGCCACAGTTCTTTGGCGGAGGGAAATGTCCCGCCAGAGCATGGGGGATTCTCGCAGCATGACGTATGACGAGGCAGTCGCGTACCTGGAGTCGTTCACCAACTACGAGCAGCGGCATCAGCCTCAAGCGATGCGGCAGGTCAGGCTTGAGCGCATGCAGCAGCTCTGTGATCGCCTCGGCGAGCCGCAGCGTCGCTTCCGCTGCGTCCTGGTCACCGGCACCAACGGCAAGGGCTCGATCTGCGCCATGCTCTACTCGATGCTTCGGGAGAGCCCGCTGCGGGTTGGCCTCTACACCTCGCCGCATCTGGAGCATCTGCGCGAGCGCATCCGGGTGTGGGACCAAGGCCCTTGCGAGCGCGCCCACGGCGATGACTGGATTCGCGAGGAGGAGTTCGCCGCCGGGATGGAGCGTCTGCAGCCGGTCGTCGAGCGCATGCGCGAGGACTCCTGCGACGGGCCGCCGACGTATTTCGAAGTGCTCACCGCGCTGGCGTTCGCCCATTTCGCGCGGCGGCAGGTGGATATCGCGGTGCTGGAGGTGGGGCTCGGAGGGCGCCTGGATGCGACGAATGTGGCCGAGCCGGTGGTCTCCATCATCGGGCCGATTGACGTGGATCACGCCGACGTGCTCGGAGCCGATCCGGTCGCCATCGCCCGGGAGAAGGCGGGCATCATCAAACCCCGGCAGACGGTCATCACGGCGCCGCAACAGGAGGGAGTGTTGCCTGTCCTTCGTGCTGTCTGCGACGAGCGCGCAGCGATGCTCCTCGAGTTCGGCAGGGATCTGACGGCGAGCATCCTGGAGCACAACCTGGAAGGGCTGGTGGCGTCTGTGACGGCGCTGCGCGGCATCTATGACTCGCTGGAGATCCCGCTGCTCGGTCGCCATCAGGCGCGCAATGCCGCGCTGGCGGTCGCCGCGCTCGAGGCGCTCTCGCACACCGGTGTCCCGTACACGATGGTGGCGCAGGGGCTGGCTCGGGTCGAGTGGCCCGGACGCATCGAGGTTGTGCACGACGTGCCGCTCGTCATCATGGACGGCGCGCACAACCCCCACGCCGCGCAGGCGCTTCGCGAGACGCTCGAGGAGCTGTCCCCGGGGCGGCCGATCCACCTACTGATCGGCATGTCCGCCGATAAGTCCATCACGCCGTTCATCGAATCATTTCGGGGGATCGCGACTGGCGCGACGTGCGCGCGCAGCCGCCATCCGCGAGCCATGGATGCGGCGACGTTGGCCGGACACGTGGTGCCGTCTGTGCCGGATGTGCATGCCATGTCGGATCCCGTGGATGCCTATACGTACCTGTTGAATGCCGTCTCGCCGGACCACGTGATCGTCGTGACCGGATCGATCTTTTTGGTGGGGCAGATCCGCGCGGCGCTGCGCACATCGCACGTGCGGCCCCGGCGATCGGCCGTAGCGGCATAGCGTGTGCGGGGGATGCATGCCAGTCATCACGATTGAGTGGCTTGAAGGACGGACGCCGCAACAGAAGGCCCAGCTGACGGAGGCGCTGACGAAGGCGTGTGTCGAGATCGCGAAGGTCAAGTCCGAGCAGGTGTGGATTGTCTTCCGCGACGTCAAGCGATCCGACTGGGCGATGGACGGGAAGCTGCTCGGATGAAAACGTCCGCAATGCGGAGTGCGGAATTCGGAGTGCGGAGTACGATTCCGCACTCCACACTCCGCATTCCGAATTGCGTGGCGCGGTCTCTTGTGTTGCTAGTTGGGTGAGTTGAGATAGTCGATATAGTCCGCGACGCCAAAGAGCGCTTCTTTCACCGCCCGGATGCGCTCCGGCACGAACGGGTGCGTGAGGCCGTACTGCGGGCGCACGACTCCCCGAGGCAAGTAGGCGCTCTTGCCTTGATGGACCGCGTGGATCTTTTCCAGAAACGTCAGCGCCGCCTTCGGATCAAACCCCGCCGCCTGCAAATACTTCACGCCTAGGCGGTCCGCTTCCAGCTCGTCCCCTCGGGCATAGGCCAACTGAGCCGCGCGGGCGGCGACACTGACACCGCGCGCGGCGCTGCCGGATCGCGCCGCCAGGCTCGCCAGCTGCACGATCTGCAGCCCCAGGCTGCTCTCGTAGCGCTTGACCGCGTGGCGCGCCGTGATGTGGGCGACCTCGTGCGCGATGACCGACGCCAGCTCATCGTCGCTTGCCGCTTTCTTCAGCAAGCCGCTGTTGAGAAACACGTAGCCTCCGGGCAGGGAAAACGCATTGGCCTCCTCCTCATCCGCCACCACGGCGAAGTGGTAGATGAGCTCCTGGCGGTCGCACACCTCAACGATCCTCCGGCCGATGGAGCGCACGCGCTCCTGCACCGATTCGTCCTGGACCAGTGAGAGCTCCTCCGCCACCCGGCGCGCGATCTTGCGGCCCATCTCCACCTCCTTGTCCGTGGAGGTGATGGTGTACTCCTCCTGCTGCGTGGCCAGGTTGAAATCGCTGCGCACACACCCGGCGAGCACGACCGCGAAGAACAGTCCACCGCATGGCCCGTTAGAGCCCAAGCGTCGCATTGAAGTCGTTGAAATGTTCCGTGACGGTGCGCGCCAATCGCACGGTCACATCGATGAGGGCGACCGTATAGAGGATCATGACGACGGTCAGCGTGATCTTGACCTTTCTGGAGAATCGGGGGTGTTTCCAGACCAGCGGCAGCCCGAAGGGGCCCAGGACGAAGAAGAGCATCAGCAGGACAAACCAGACGTTGTAGTACCACTTCATCCGGAGTGGAGTTGACGCTGTCGGTGATACCGAGGCGCCGCAGCTGCTGCAGAAGTGCGCTGTCGCGGCCATGGGTGTTCCGCACCTCAAGCACGTGGCCATGAGCGGTACGCTCTCATTCATGAACTCATCATATCATACCTGCATCACCAGCGTTGGCGGTCGAGAGTGCGATGCTCCGGGACGTGCGTTACGCCGAATTAACCTCTACGTAACGCAGCCGTAACTTCCGTAAGGTCTACTTATTGCAACGTAGTGCCCTACACTCGAATACAACGAGGTGCCGACAGATGGGTGTGTCGATCCGTCAGCTCCAGCAGGTCTTGTGTGAGCGCACCGAGGCGTTCCGGGTCCTGCGGCAGATCATCGAGG
>CAYJRJ010000034.1:0-16332 GCA_964372775.1 uncultured Planctomycetales bacterium
TATCCCACACTTCAGGGTAGGTTACCTACGCGTTACGCACCCGTTTGCCGCTATCCCCCTTGCGGAGGATCGCTCGACTTGCATGCCTTATCCACGCCGCCAGCGTTCGCTCTGAGCCAGGATCAAACTCTCCGTCAAAAAAACGTACAGAGTGCTTGACCCCGTTGAAACCCCAAATCGTCTGGGGGCAGGTCCACTTCTTTGAATTGTCAAAGAACGATCGAAAGGAGACAAAAAAAGAGCGCCTTCTTTCTTGGGAAGGCGCTCCTTACCATCAAAAGAAGTTGTCGGATGAGTCTAGCTTGTCAAACGCAGAGTCTTCACGCCTGATCCATCCTTTCGACAGGCGAACGCAGCTTAGCATCGGTTCCTGGGGTTGTCAAGCGCGAAAACGCCTTTCCTTCCGCATCGCCAACCACTCCTTCAGGATGGGCACGAAGGAAAGCAGGATCACGATGCCGATCACCCAATGTAGCTGGTGTTCGATATCTGGAATCGAACGACCCAGGAAATAGCCGGCCAGCGTCATGCTCACCACCCACCCAATACCGCCGAACACGTTGTAGGCCAGAAACGTCTGGTAGCGCATCTGTCCCACGCCGGCGAGCGTCGGCGCGAACGTCCTGACAATCGGCACGAACCGCGCAATGACGATCGTCTTCGGGCCGTACTTCTGATAGAACCGCTGGGTGCGGATGAGATGATCCTTATGACACAACCGCGAGTCCTCCCGGTGAAAGAGGCGAGGGCCGAGGTAGTGGCCGATGGCGTAGCCGGTGCTATCCCCCGCGATCGCCGCTACCGACAGCAGGACAATCAGCAGCCTGATATCCAGAGGACCTTCAGCGGTCGCCAGCAAACCGGCGGTCACCAAGAGCGAATCGCCCGGCAGGAAAAATCCGACCAGCAGTCCCGTCTCCGCGAAGACAATGGCCACGAGCACCGTGTAGCCGCCCAGACGGATCAGGGCCTCGAAGCGATAGAGATTGGAGAAGAGGTCCGGAAAAAAATCCATCGCGCCTGGTGAGGTACTTTAAGCGCTTGAGGATTGGCTATGACGCAGGAGGCACACGCGAATGCGGTCTCGAAGTTCTTCCGGCTCGAAGGGTTTGACGAGGTAGTCATCCGCGCCCTGCTCAAGACCGGCCTTCACATGATCCGCAAGCCCTAGTGCAGTCAGGAAAATGACCGGGATGTGTTTGGTTTTTGGGTCAGACTTCAGGCGAGCGCACATATCCCATCCCTTCAATTTCGGCATCATGATGTCCAGGAGAACGAGGTCCGGCACCTGCTCCATCGCCATGGTCAGACCCTCCTCTCCGCTGGCGGCCGTGAGGACTTGGTATCCCCAACTCTTTAGCCGTTGGGAGACCACCTGCACGATTTCCTTGGTGTCGTCCACGACGAGGATGCGTTTTCCTGCCAGATCAGTGCTCATCGTGCTGCGGCCCCCCGCCTCTTTGTATCAGTATGCCATACCTGACGCGCAGCGGCATCCCCATTTTATGGGAGCGCAGACAGGCATGCCGTTAACGCCCCGCCCAGCTCAGGATACTGAAAGGCGTACCCGGCCCGTAGCGCCGCTTGCGGGATCACGCGTTGGCCGGTTAACAGCACGTCCGCCATCTCGCCAAGCAGCGCGCGCAGGACGGGACCGGGCACCGGCGCCCAGGAGGGACGGCGCAGCGCTCGCCCGAGGCCCTGACAGAACTCGCGCATCCGCACGGCCTGCGGGGCCGTTGCGTTGACCGGCCCCGCGATGTCGGAGTGGCTCAGTGCCCAGGCAATGAGACCCAGCACGTCGTCGCGATGAATCCACGACATCCACTGCCGGCCGCTGCCCAAGGGTCCCCCAAGAAACCATCGAAACGGGGGGGCCATTTTGGAGAGCGCGCCTCCGTCTGCGCTCAGCACAATCCCGATGCGCAGCTGCACCACACGCACGCCGAGTGGTGCCGCCTGCTGCGCCTCATGCTCCCAACGCTGGCACAGGTCGGCCAGAAACCCCTGCCCCGCTGGCGCGGTTTCCGTCAGCTCCTCATCGTCGTGCGGCCCGTAATAGCCGATCGCAGAAGCGTTGATCAGGACACGAGGGCGCTGCAGATTCGCCGCCATGGTCTGAACCAGACGCCGGGTCGACAGCACGCGGCTGTCTTGAATCATGCGCTTCTGCTCAGGAGTCCACCGCTTGGCCACCAGCGGCTCGCCCGCGAGGTTGATCACTCCGTCAGCCTGAGCCATCTCCCGAGCCCACTCCGGAGCGTCCCAGAGCAGATGGCGAATCGCCGGCTGCTGATTCGAAACGCGCGGCCGACGGGTGAGCACGAGGAGCTCATGGCCGTCCGCGGTAAGGCGACGGCACAACGACGCACCGATGAACCCAGTGCCCCCCGTGACGATGATCCGCATGGAAGAAGCGTGCTCTTTGGGATGGACGGTTATGACTTTTTGACGAGGCGGTTATACAGCCAACCGAAGACCCACCCGCCGGTGGCACCTTTCACAAGGGCATAGCCGGTCAGGATCATGACGCTCTCAATCGTGCGATCCGCGCTATAGCCGGGGTAGATCGAGTCGAGCAGCTCAAGAAGTTCCCGTCCGTAGTCAGGGGTGGAAAGGTTCACCAGCCCGACCAGCAACGCCACACCACCGCAGAGCGCCGCACAGACATACGCAAGCGCTCGAGGGTTCAGCATCATCCCACCCCCTGTGGCGCGTCGCCTTCGGCGACGCCGTCGCTGGCTCGACGAATCCCACCGACCCTGGGCCAGCGACTGGCCGCCGGCCACGCCACAAGGGGTGGGATCATCGTCCATTCCCGCCGCTTCGGCGCCGGGATCGAAGCCTGCGTTCGGCCTCCAGCCAATCCTCAAGAGCGTGGCCGTGCACGCTGCCCCGCTGCTCAAACAGCGCATACGCCAGCAGGGTGATCTCCTCCCGAGAGACGATCTCCGGCGAGGATCGGGTCACCGCTGTCTTAGCGCGTGATCGCATGATGCGTGGCATCGAGCCTCCTTGGTTGTGAGGTGACGGGCTTGGTTGGCGATGGAAGAGACCTCACGGTCGCACCTCATGACTCTGGGCTGTCCACCGCTGCACCTGACTCAACAGCTCATTTATGGGACGCTCCAGGGCCTCGCCAGTATAACCCAGCACCGTGTCGCGCCACAGCCCGATGCCGCCAAGCAGCGCATCAAAGAGCGGAGGCCGTTCCATCCCGAGGGCGTCGGTTAACCGATGCCGCAGCTCCTGCATCTCCTCCGACGGCGTGGAAAGCTCGGCGTAGCGCAACCCGCTGCCGTCTCGCGGGAGCCTGAAGCCTTCAGTGAAGAGGCGCAGCAGAGCCACGTTCAACGCCTTGGCGTCGGCCTCATGCGCGTCGAGCCGATCCCAGATCTTGCGGGTGGCCCAGTAACGAAACAACATTCCCAGCTCCCGTTTCAGCACTTTATCGAGCAACAGCTGTGAGGAGAGTGGGAGTTCGGGAAAGCTGGCCTCGAGTTTCCCTTTAAACTCATCGACCGCCTGGGAACACGCGAGAAACAGATACAGCGAACGTATGCGGATCTCTTCTTGGGTCATCTCCTCACATGATCCGGCATCAGTATACTCGTCCCGCGGCTTCATTGACAGTCTCTAGGAGAGCATGCTATCCTGCCGGTCGCATGCACTTCGGCCGCCGTGTGATCCATCTGCTCTACCCTCCTGCGTGCCTCCTCTGTCGCACAGCGCTGTCTTCAGGCTCCGCCGACGAGGCGATCTGTACAGCGTGCCGCGGCGCGATGCCGCGCAGCGGACGACCGCTGTGCCAGCACTGCGGTGTGACGCTGCCAGGCGCCTTTGACGCTGTAGCGTGGTGCGCTGCGTGCCGCGAGAGGCCGCCAGCGTTCGATCAGGCGCGTGCGCCCTGGCAGTACGCCGCCGCGGCGCAGCACGCCATCCAGCAGTTTAAGTACCATCGCCATTGGCGTATCGGCCGCTGTCTGGCGCACGAGATGGCGAGAACGGCTCAGGACGCGTTCCCGCAGGACGCCATAGCCGCTGTCGTCCCGATGCCGTTGCACTGGCTCAAACGGCGCCTGCGCGGCTTCAACCCGGCGGAAGAGCTCGCCGCCACGGTGGCCCGGCTCATCGACAAACCGTACCTGCCTCATGCGCTGCGGCGCTCCCGCTGGACGCGCACCCAAACACGCTTGCGCTGGAAGGCCCGCTTCCAGAATGTCCGCAACGCCTTTGTCGCCCGCACCCCGCTCGTCGCAGACCGAGGGGTGCTCGTGGTGGATGATGTGCTCACCAGCGGTGCGACCGCCGATGCCTGCGCTCGCGCCCTGCGGTCGTCGGGTGCGAATGCGGTCTTCATCCTGACCGCCGCCCGAACCCCACTCCCGCCCTTGACGGCATGAGAATCCTGCGGACCTATCTGCTCCGGGAACACCTGGCACCGTTCCTCGTGACGCTCGGCGGCCTCACCGCGGTGCTGCTCGTCGGCAACATCGTCAAATTCGCGGAGCTGGTCATCGGCAAGGGCGTCAGCATCTTCGACATCCTCCGGCTCATCATCTACCTGATCCCGTACATGCTCAGCTTCACCGTGCCCATGGCCTGCCTGGTCGCGATGGTGCTGGCGTTCGGCCGCCTGAGCACAGATTATGAGTTGATCGCGATCAGAGCCTCCGGCGTCGCCCCCATCCGGCTGGTGTTCCCGATGTTCATGGCGGGCGTCGTCATCAGCGGGATGCTCCTGGTGGTCAACGATCGCCTGGCACCCGCCGCCCACCTGGCCTTCCGCCGGCAGCTCAAAGCCATCGGCGTCAAACGGCCCACCGCGTATATCGAGGCGGGGACGTTCATCAAGGACTTTCCGCCCTACATTATTTTCGTCTATCAGGTGGAGGGGCAACGCCTCTCCAACGTGCGGATCTACGAACCGCAGTCCCAGGGCCCCACGCGCACGATCATCGCCGATCGCGGCGAGTTTGAGCCGCTCGCCAATCGACGGGGCGTGCAGCTGAAGCTGTACGACGGTTCGGTGGATGAATGGGATCCACTGCATCCCGGATCCTTCTACAAGGTGACCTTCTCCACGTACGCGATGACGCTGCGCACGGACCAGGACAATCCGGACCGCATCGGGAAAAAACTGCGGGAGCAAACGTTCAAGGAGCTGATGGCGGAGCGTGAGCGCTTCGGTACCCAGCAAGTCGATCCCCTACCCGTCAGTCTCGAGCTGCACCGGCGTATTGCCGCCTCGTTCGCGGCGCTCATCTTTGTGCTGTTTGGCCTGTCATTCGGCCTGCAGCTCCATCACCATGAGCGGCTGACGAGCTTTCTGTGGATCTTGGGCGTGTTCGTCGGCTATTACCTGCTGACGGTGGGGATGAACGCGTTCGCGCTCAAGGGCTGGCTGCCTGCCTGGCTCTCCATGTGGATGCCGAATCTCGTCGGCGGCGCGATCAGCGGCGTGATGGTCGCCAAGGCCGTTCAACGCTGACCATGCGCATCCTCGACCGCTACGTCGCGCGGCAGCTGCTGCCGGTGTGGGTGTGGTGCCTCACGGTCTTCGTCTTCCTCAGCTGCCTCATCGATCTCTTTGAGCATCTGGACGAAATCCTCCGGTACCACATCCCGGCCCAGACGGTCGCGCAGTACTACCTCAATTTCATGCCTATGGTGATCGTCCGCGCGTCGCCGATCGCCCTGCTGCTGGGCGCCTCGTTTGTCGTGATGCGCCTCTCCCGCCACCAGGAGCTGCTGGCGATGAACGCCAGCGGGACCAGCCTGGTTCGCGCGAGCGTGCCGTTCGCATTCGTCGGGTGGCTGGTCAGCTTGTGCATCTTCGGCATCAATGACCTTGTGGTGCCCCGCACCTCGGCCGTGTACGAACGGCTCCGGCAGGACGTCTTTCGCGGCACGCCCTCGAAGCATCAAATCGAGAATGTGGCCATCATGGATACCTTCAACCGCCTCTACCATGCCCGTTCGCTGGACCTGAAGGCGAAGGAGCTGCAGGACCTCACGGTTCTCGAGCACGATTGGCATAACCGTCCCACAAAAAGTCTCTACGCCAGCCGCGCCGTGTGGACGAAGCATGGATGGCTGCTGCTCTACGGCACGATTTACCGCATCGGTCCCGGGGGCAAATTGGGGGGAGAACCGGAGCCGTTCACCGAGCGCCTCATCACCTTCCCGGTGACGCCGCAATCCTTTACCCAGCCGGAAGCCCGGCCGGACACCATGCGCTATGCCCAGCTGCGGCTGCTGATCACGCGGCTGAAACAAGCCCGGATGACCAACGTCAGACGCTATCGGGTGGAGCTTCTGGCGAAAATCACGATGCCGATGATGAATCTCGTGATGGGCCTGATCGGGTTCGCGGGTTCCACGCAGCTGCAGCCGCGCAGCAACCTCCGTGGACTGGGCACGAGCTTGGGGTGGGGGGTGTTGTACTATCTGGCTGTAGCGATCGGACAGGGGGTCGGCAAGGAGGGCTTCCTCTTTCTCCCGGCGGTGGTCGCCGTCTCGGCGCCTCACCTGCTTGCGGTCTGGTGGTGCCTTCGTACCCTGAAGTGCAGCCAGTAAGAAAGGCAAAAGTCAAAAGGTAAAACTACAATTCAAAAGGTAAAATTTTGAATTTTAAATTGTACTTTTGACTTTTTCCTTTTGCCTTTTGACTTTCTAGGTGCCGAGCTCCCAGCTGGAGAGGTAGCGGTGCTGGGTCGGGCTCAGACGATCGAGCGAGACGCCAAGCGCGGACAGCTTCAAGGCGGCGATCTGCCGATCGATCTCCTTCGGCACGGGATAGACGTGAGGGGCCAGCCGACGGCCCTTGCGCACGAGATATTCGCTCGCCAGCGCCTGGTTCGCGAACGACATGTCCATCACCCCGGGCGGATGCCCCTCGGCGCAGGCCAGATTGACCAGGCGTCCTTCCCCCAGCACGTTGATGCGGCGGCCGTCCCGCAGCGTGTATTGGTGAATGCCGTTGCGCATGAGGTAACGGCGTTTCGACAGCCGTGCGAGCGCCTTGAGATCGATCTCCACATCGAAGTGGCCTGCGTTCGCCACGATCGCCCCGTCTTTCATCCGCCGGAAATGCTCGGCGGTCAGCACCTCGCAACAGCCGGTCACGGTCACGAAGATCTCCCCGCGCCGGGCGGCATCCGCTAATCGCATCACCTGGAACCCATCCATCACCGCTTCGAGCCCGCGGATGGGATCGATCTCGCTGACGATGACGCGCGCCCCCATCCCCCGGGCACGCTGTGCGAGCCCCTTGCCACACCAGCCGTAGCCCGCCACGACGAACACCGACCCGGCGAGAAGCTGATTGGTGGCCCGCAGAATCCCGTCGATGGTGGACTGCCCAGTCCCGTAGCGGTTGTCAAACAGATGCTTGGTATCGGCGTCGTTCACGGAGATCACTGGGTAGCGCAGCTTGCCCTGGGCATCCAGGCTCTTCAAACGGACCACGCCGGTCGTGGTCTCCTCGGTTCCGCCAAGAATGCGCGTGCCGTAACGATGCGGCTGCTTATGAATGGTGGAGACCAGGTCCGCGCCGTCATCCATCGTGAGATGCGGGGAGACCGAGAGGACCGCGTCGATGTGCCGGTAGTAGGTCTTGCGGTCTTCGCCACGCACGGCGTACACCGAGATGCCGTGGTCCTTCACCAGGCTGGCGGCGATGTCATCTTGGGTGGACAGCGGGTTCGATGCGCATAATCCGATGTCGGCGCCCGCCGCCTTCAGCGTCAGCATCAGGTGCGCCGTTTCCGTCGTCACGTGCAGGCAGCAGGCCATGCGTACCCCTTTGAGGGGCTTGGTGCGAGCGACTCGCCGGCGGATTTGCAGCAGCACGGGCATCTGGCTTTCCGCCCAGGCGATTTTGGATCGGCCCTGTGCCGCCAGCCGCGCAGATTTGATGTGTGATGTCAGCATCAGACGTGTCGAGCCGCCCGCTTGATGTCCGTGACGCGGTCCAGCTCTTCCCAGGTGAATCCCTCGTCCGTCCGGCCGAAGTGGCCGTAGGCGGCGGTCTTCAGGTACATCGGACGCCGAAGCTTGAGTGTGCGGATGATGCCGCCGGGTGTCAGATCAAACAGCTCGTGGATGATCGTCAGAATAGCGGCCTCCGCAAGCTGGCCGGTGCCGTGGGTGTTGACCATGATGGACACCGGCTCGGCGATCCCAATGGCGTAGGCCAGCTGAAGTTCACACTGGTCCGCCACCCCGGCCGCCACGATGTTCTTGGCGACGTAGCGGGCCATGTACGCAGCGGAGCGATCCACCTTGGTCGGATCCTTGCCGGAGAACGCCCCCCCGCCATGGCCGATCACTCCCCCGTAGGTGTCCATGACAATTTTTCGGCCGGTCAGACCGGTGTCGCTCATCGGCCCTCCGACTTCGAAGCGGCCGGTCGGGTTCACGAAAATCTTCGTCTTCTTGTCAATCCAGCGCTTGGGGACGACCGGTCCGATCACCAGCTCCTTCATCGCGCCACGGATGCGGTTCAACGACACGCCAGCGCGGTGGTGGGCGCTGACGACAATCGCCTCCAGGCGTCCGACGTGGCCGTCATGATACTCCACGGTCACCTGGGTTTTTCCGTCAGGTCTGAGGTAATCGACGAGCCGCTGCTTGCGCACCTCCGCCAACCGCCGGGCCAGCCGGTGGGCCAGCATGATCGGCAGCGGCATATACTCGGGGGTCTCGTTCGTGGCATAACCGAACATCATCCCTTGATCGCCTGCCCCGCCCTTGTCCACACCCAGCGCGATGTCCGGCGACTGCGCCTGGATCGCCGTCGTCACGCCGCAGGTCTTCGAGGCGAAGCCGTTGGCGGGCTCATCATAGCCGATGTTGTGGATGGTCTCGCGCACGATCTGGGGAATCTCGATGTAGCAGGACGTCGTGATTTCACCCGCGACGAAGGCGAGACCGGTCGTCACCAGCGATTCGCAGGCCACGCGGCCGTTGGGATCCTTCTCGTAGATGGCATCCAGCACGGCGTCCGAAATCTGATCGGCGACTTTATCCGGGTGACCTTCGGTCACCGACTCGGATGTAAAGAGATGGCGTTTCATCACACACGCTCCTTGGTGGGCACAGGCCACTCGTTGAGCAGCTGCTGGTAGGCGTCTCGAGTCCCGATATCATACCACGAACCCGGCATCCTGACACCGTAGACCGGCTGGCGCTCCACCAGCCATGTGATGAAGTGACCCGGGGCGTCCGTGTTGCCCCCGCTCTCAATGAACGTGCGGATGGAGCCGCAGACCGCCTCGGGAAAGTAGTACACGCACGTTGAGACAATGCGCGATGGGGGATTGGGAGATTTTTCCACCAGCGAGGTGATGCGGGATGCCGCATCGAGCAGCACGACACCGAACTGGGTGGCATCGGCCGCCGATGGGGCTTCCCAGAGTGCCACGCTCGAATGCGGCGCATGACGGCGCGCCGCATCAAGGAACTCCGCCATCTGCCAGGTGAACAGGTTGTCGGTCCCGATGACCAGGAGATCTCCCGCGGCTCCCCCAGACGTCCGAACAAGCTCTAAATCTCGAATGGCGCCCAGGCGCGTCTGCACAGCATCGGTGCCGTCATCCAGAATGAGCACGTCGTTGCCGCGGCTGCGCTGCCACTGCCGGAACTGCTCGGCAAATCGGTGATTGGTCACAAGAATGCGCTGACCGATGTCGGCGCTCAGCCGCGAAACGATATGATCGAGCAGGACGCCGTCTCCAAGCGGTAAGAGCGCCTTGGGACGATATTCGGTGAGCGGATAGAGCCGCGTGGCATAGCCTGCGGCGAGGAGGACAGCCGTGAGCATTCAACCTACTCAACCAGGCTTGGGACGGCCTGCTTGAGGCTGGCGAGGAGAAACGCTTCGACCTCTTTGCTGGTCCGAAGCGTGAGTGCTTGCTGGGCGACCGACTGCGCGAAGGAGCGCTCCACCGAGCGGATCATCTGCTTGACCAAGGGTACTTGCACCGGCGAGGTGGAAAATTCATCCAGCCCCATGCCCAGCAGCAGCAGACTCAACGGCGGCTCGCCCGCCATCTCGCCGCACATGCCCACCCAGATGTCGGCCGCATGGCCGGTGTCGATGATCTGCTTGATGAGGCGCAGGATGGCCGGGTGCGTCGGTTCATAGAGGTAGGCGATCTTCTCATTCACGCGATCCACCGCCAGCGAGTACTGAATCAGGTCGTTGGTGCCGATGGAGAAAAAATCCACCTCGTCCGCCAGTAGGTCGCACGTCAGCGCGGCGGAGGGCACCTCGATCATCGCACCCACTTCCATGCGCTCATCGAACGCCAGGCCCTCACGCTGCAGCTCCTGGCGCACCTCTTGGAGGATCTCATTCGACCGCTTGAGCTCCTCCAGACCCGAAATCATCGGATACATCAGCTTGAAGTTGCCGTGCACGCTGGCCCGCAGCACCGCGCGCAACTGAGTGCGGAAGATGTCTGGCCGCGCGAGACTGAAGCGAATTGCCCGCCAGCCCATGAAAGGGTTCATCTCGGATGGCAGCTGCAGCGGCGAGAGGAACTTATCGCCCCCCAGATCCATCGTCCGGATGATGACCGGATGCGGCGTGACCTGCTCCGCGACGGTCCGATAGGCGAGGTACTGCTCTTCCTCCGTGGGAAAATCGTTGCGGTTGAGGTACAGAAACTCGGTCCGAAACAGTCCGATCCCCTGCGCCCCATGGGCGATCACCGAGAGCACCTCATCCGGCAGCTCGATGTTCGCCGAGAGCACGACGGAGTATTGATCCAGCGTCTGGGCGGGAAGATCTTTGACGTGGAGCAGCTGGCGATTGACTTCCTGATTGCGGCGTTGTTCCAGCTCATACCGCTGACGCGTGGCCGGATCGGGATCGACAATGACCTCCCCGTGCGTACCGTCCACGATCACGAAATCACCCTTCTGGATGCGCTTGGTGGCCGTCTCCAGCCCCACCACCGCCGGGATCTCCAGCGACTTGGCCATGATCGCCGTGTGGCTCGTCCGGCCGCCGATGTCGGTCACAAACGCGAGAATGTGCCCCTTGCGCATCTGGGCGGTCTCAGAGGGTGAGAGATCGCGCGCCACCACGACAATCGGCTCTTCAGCCTTGGCCATCACCGCCGCCTGCTTCCCCAGCAAGTTGCGCAGCACCCGCTTGCGCACATCATCGATATCCGCGGTGCGCTCGCGCAGGTACTCATCTTCGATGCGGGAGAACGCTTTGAGGTGCCGCTTCAAGACCTCGCTGAAAATCACCTCCACATTCAGATGCTGCGCTTTCAGGCCGCTGATGATCTCCTCTCGAAGCGACTGGTCCTCGAGAACCAGCAGGTGGGCATTGAGGATCTCCGCGTGCTCCTGTCCTAGCTCCTCGGCCAGGCGCTTCTGGATGCCCAGGATCTGGTGGCGGGTCTTGATGAGTGCTTCCTCCAGCCGCAGGACTTCGTACGGGATCTGATCCTCAGTGATGGCACGGCGGGGAGCCGTCGGCTCCTCGCTGTCGAAAAACAGCGCGCTGCCCATGGCGACACCGGGTGCGGCTGGAATGCCTTTGAGGGAAATCATCCCACCCCCTGCGCCTCATGGTGGCAAGTGGCGGCAATCACGCGTGCCGCCATGACGAATGCGATGCACCAACCTGCGGTTGAGTAACGAGATCTTTGAGATTGAAGCATTCGAGCCCCGCCATGCGGCGGGACTGGCGCAGGGGGTGGGATCATAGCGGGGTCGTCAGCAGCTCGCTCAAGCGCTCCAGGGCGTCGGCCGCATCCGGCCCGTCCGTCGTGATGGAGATGCGCGCATCCTTATTGGCCGCCAGGGTCAAAATACCCATGATGGACTTGCCGTCAACCACCTTGCGGCCCTTGCGCACCGTCACCTTGCTGGTGAACCGCTTGGCGAGCTGGACGAAGAGCGCGGCCGGGCGGGCATGGAGACCCTGCCGATGCACCACCGTCACCGTGCGCTTGCACACCGCCATCATCCCACCCCCTGCGCCGCACGGCGGCTCGTTGGGTGACCACATGCAGCCGCCGTGACGAATGCGGCTGTCTGTATCAGTGGCAGATCGTTCGTGGGCATCGCCAGCATTCGGGCCCCGCGATGCGGGGCCGGCGCAGGGGGTGGGATCATGCCGCCTCCACAGACCATCGGAGCGTGCAGGACCATCGCCGCTGACCGGCCGGAGCCCACAACAAGAGCAGCGATAGGCCTTGATACGTCCGCTCGAGGCCCTCTTCGGATTCGGACACGGTCTCAAGCGGAAAGTGGTAGAGCGTCGCCGGCGGGTCGGCGCACAGCGTCACCGAGGTTCCGAGCGCCGGTTCCGTGAACGTAAAATGCGTGACCGCGGCATGCTCCTGGGGCTGGCGCAAGAAACGCTCATCGCGAAGGCCCAGATTGAACTCAAGTGCGACCACCGGTGGCGTCGCGCCGTCGATCACGTACGCGCATTCGAGCACCGGTTCCCTCACGGACAGTCGCAGCGATTTGCGCAGGGTGCCGCCGGCGAACGACCGCGTCAAGGCGACATCCAAAGCGCTGGGAACGCGTGTCGACGTCGGCCGTCGTTCCCATTGAAACGGCTCCGGCGACCAGAGCCGATGCTCCGCCCAACTCGAACGTACCACGTCGTGAAGTTGCGGCAGGCTCTGCAGCCCGTAGTCCAGGAACGCGCTGCGGCGGTGATCATCGTAGACGAGGTAGGACTCCAAGCGGTCCTCCTTGGTCCCCAACATGTCGTGAATGCTGGCCGGCGTTCCGCCTCCTGCCGCGGCCGCCACCTGCTGCCGCTGTTTGAGCTTCTCGTGGTAAGGCTCGTAGCGGCGCGTCAGGGTGTCCAGGAGGTTGACGCGCGGCCCGAAGAGCGTCCACTCCGTCAGGGCACCTCCCTCCACCGGATCGACCACAAGGCTCATCGCGGACGTCCTGAGGGAAACCTCCTCGCACCCGTCCGCGTCCAGATCACCCGAGGAGACGGAGGGACGAACGCCGGTCGCTTGATCCGTGAGCTGTTCCGCTTGAATCAGGCGTTCGTAGACCGCTCGCCTCAAATGCGAGAGGTAGAGCCCGCCGAACACGCCATGCCAGTAGGCGCAATTGCACTGGCCGGCGTACAAGGCTTGCTCAGCCTGCCGAAGCAAGCGATCTCGCTGCTTCGCTGGAGGCTGGAGGCTGGAGGCTGGAGCTCTCTTGCCAGCGTTTGCCTTCAGCCTTGAGCCTTGAGCCTTCAGCGACGTGAGTTGGTGACTGACGCGCAACATTTTCTGGTAGATGGCGTTCGCCTCGGGATACTTCGTGAAGAAATTCCGGAAGTGCCCCCCGGACCACTCGAGCATCTCGTCATAGCTGCCACTCGGCAGCGCGACGCGCCCATCGGGCGCATGTTGTGCGAGGTAGTCGCGGAAGGTGTCCGTGCGCAGCCAGTCGCCTTCCCGCTCGAGCGCGCTGAACCACTGCTCCAGCCACCCTTCCTCATAGACCCAGTGATGCGTCTTCGGCCAGAGGCCGAACTTCTCCCCGTCATCGGCGAACGTGACGGCGACGGGCTCATCGCGCTTCAGCCGTCTCAAAAACTCGATCGTCTCTTCAGCAGGGCGAAACGGCATCCAATACCGCAGCCGCTTCGACGCCGGAAACAGGATCAGGGAGGAACCGGCATACTCGGTGGTGTAACATCCGAGGACGTCCCAAAAGGCGTCGTCCTGCACTTGCTTGCTCCTGGGCAGCCACGGTTTGGCGGCGGCGAACTGATTGGTGTCCACCATCGTGTAGCGAATCCCCGCCCGGGCGAGGCTGCGCGGCAGCTCCGGTTCCCACACCCGCTCGGTCAGCCATAATCCTTCGGCCGCCTCCCCAAAGTGGCGCTGAAGCGCCGCGCGCATCTGGCCGATCTGGCCCTGCCGGTCATCCTCAGGCAGCAGGGGGAGAATCGGCTCATAGTAGCCCGAGGCCAGCAGCTCGACCTGACCGCGCGTGACCAAGACGCGCAGGCGCGTGATGAACTCCGGCTGGTGCTGCGTGATCCAATCCAGCAGACAACCGCTGTAATGGAGTGCGAGCCGCACGCGAGGATGCCGTTCCAACACGCGCAGGAACGGCTCGTACGCTTTTGCGTACGCCTCCTCGAAGACAAAGCCGAAGTTGCCGACTGGCTGATGGCAATGCACGGCCATGAGGAGCGTCACAGGCGCGCTCATGCGACGGGCTGGGGTGCGCGTCCGGAGGGCATGGCATCGCCCGTCGAGCGCCCGCGCCCACCGACGATGAGTTGCACCACCAATTTGGCGACTTTCTCAGGATCGTGCCGCACGTAGTTCTCCGTGCTAATGATATCGCCGGCCACGACCTGGTAGCCGAGCTCGCGGATGCGCTCGATGTCCGCCTCGACTGGATAGGCCTCTTCCTGCCGGTAGCGCTGGAGCAGCGCCTGCGGGACGCATTCCGTGTTCACGAGGCACACCTGAATGATGCCGGGATTCGTGTGGGCCACGAGGGCGCGCACATGGTCGCTCGCCTTGTAGCTGTGTGTTTCCCGGAACTGCGTCATCACGTTGCAGACGTAGAGCTTCAGCGCCTTCGACTGGACGATGGCTTCCATCACCTGATCCACGAGCAGATTGGGAATGATGCTGGTGTACAGCGAGCCGGGCCCCAGGACGATGGCGCTGGCGTCTCGAATGGCCTCCAGCGCTTCGGCGGTGGGCTGACAGCCGCTGGGCTCGAGGTAGATGCGCCGGATCGGCACCTCCGCATTGGAGATCTTCGATTCGCCCAGCGTGAGGCTGCCGTCGTCATGCTCAGCGACGAGGCGGACCTTGGCGTTGGTCGACGGAACCACCCGCCCCCGAATCGCGAGGACCTTGCTCGACGCCTGCACCGCGCGTTCGAAGTCGCCGGTGATCTTCGTCATCGCCGTCAGGAACAGATTGCCGAAGCTGTGGCCCTTGAGGGCCGAGTCCTCGGCGAAGCGGTACTGAAAGAGCCGCTGCATCAGCGGCTCCGTGTCGGCGAGTGCCACCAGGCAGTTGCGGATATCCCCCGGCGGCAGCATGTCAAACTCTTCCCGCAAGCGGCCCGAGCTGCCGCCGTCATCCGCCACCGTCACGATGGCGGTGATATTCGTCGTGTAGTGCTTGAGCCCATGCAGGAGCGTCGACAGGCCGGTGCCACCGCCGATGGCGACGATCTTGGGTCCTCGTTCCAGATGACGGCGCTGAAACACCACTTCCACCAGATCATGCGTATGCTCAGGAGACACCACTTCGATCAATGAGCGCACCATGGACGCGACGCCAAATGCCAGCACGCCGAGCCCGCCCACGACCATGACGAGGCTGACAAGGCTCAGCAAGAGGCTGCCTTCGATCGGCAGCAGGGCGGATCCGACTCCGAAGAGCAGCACGCCCGCGATGGCGGTGAACAACCATCGCTTGACCTGCATGCCCGGGTAGAGCCATTTGAGAAATCGCGTGGGATTCATGTGACGAACACACCTACGTTAATTCGGAGTTCGGAATGCGGAGTGCGGAATAGGCCGCGTTTCGATTGGATGCCGCATTCCAAATTCCGCATTCTGCATTCTGCTTGGTGTGGTGAGTTAATGACGGTGCTCGTCTTCCTCTCGAATGATCTTCACCAGCAGCTTCTCGTCTCGCGACGCCTTCAAGCTGTCACGGAAGTGCTTGTCCTTGAGCAGGCGCGAAATGCGGGCGAGCGCTTTCAGGTGGGGGCCGGCGGAATCCTCAGGAGCGACCAACAGAAAGAACAGGTGGACCAGCTCACCGTCAAGGGAATCAAAGTTCACGCCCGTCCGGGAAACGCCGAATGCAGCCACGAGCCGGTCGACGCAGTCGGATTTCCCGTGCGGGATCGCCACGCCTTGACCGATGCCCGTCGAACCCAATGACTCCCGCTTCATCAAAATTTGGAAGAGCCGGCTCACGTCCCGCTCCTTGATCGACCCGGCTTTCGCCAATAGCTCGACGAGCTCCCGGATCACATCTTCCTTCTGCAGCGCCTTGATATCGGTGCTGATGGCGCGGTCGTCCAGGAATCCCATGATGTTCATCGACATCCCCTCATGCGTGCCGACACCCCTTTCTATTCCCGCTGATCCGCTGATGGTTCTTTGGAGCAGTTGAGCGCCCTAAGCCATCAAAGGGCGCTCGCAAGTTCTTACCCTGCCGGTATCAGATACTCTTTCGTCTCACGCACCGCAAAAGGTATCTGAATCCCGGAAGTGGATGGAGCGGGTGATGGGACTTGAACCCACGACCCTCACGTTGGCAACGTGATGCTCTACCGCTGAGCTACACCCGCGTC
>CAYJRJ010000035.1:0-15568 GCA_964372775.1 uncultured Planctomycetales bacterium
GTCGGTAGGCTGGCGAAAAAGGTACGCGTCCCCTTTTTTTGTCAGGACGCTTGTCGAGTTCTTCGTACCGCGCGGCTGCCGATGATCTGGCCGGCGACAGCGGCGGCGATGTTGATGGGGATGGCGATCGGATGGAGCTTCAACCCGATGCGCAGCGCGATGATCAGTGGGATTGAGGCGTGAATCCAGAAGATCCACTGCCAGGAGAACTTCTTGCACCGCTCGCGCCGCCGGCCCATGGGGATGTTGACGAGCAGGCAGATCAGGCTGACGCCGAGGATCTTGAGCCACATGCGCTCTATTGTAGCGATATCTGATATCGCTTTTCAAACGATATCAGATATCGCTCCTTTGAGCTGGCGCTTGGCGTAGCGGCGGTAGAGGCCGTTGGGCAGCTGCAGCAGCTTCTCGTGCCGTCCCTGTTCGATGATCCGGCCGTCATCGAGGACGATCACAAGGTCGGCGTGCTGGATGGTGGAGAGCCGGTGCGCGATGATGAGCGCGGTGCGGCCTTCGAGCAGCCGCTGGAGCGCCTGTTTGATGAGCTCTTCGGATTCGGCGTCGAGCGCTGACGTCGGTTCATCGAGGATCACGATGGGCGCGTCCTTCAAAAACGCCCGGGCGATAGCCACACGCTGCTTCTGCCCGCCGGAGAGCCGCAGGCCGCGCTCGCCGATCTCGGTTTGATATCCAGCGGGCAGCTGCTCGATGAAGGTATCCGCGAACGCCGCGCGGGCGGCTGCGCGCATCGCGTCCGTGTCTGCGTCAGGTTTGCCGTAGCGCAGATTTTCCTCCACGGTGCCGCTAAAGAGCAAAGGCTCCTGCGCGACGATGGCGATCTGCTGGCGCAACGACTTCAACGTGACTTCGCGCAGGTCCATACCGTCGATGGCAATACGCCCCTCACTGACATCGTAAAAGCGGGGCAACAACTTCACCAGCGTCGATTTGCCTGCGCCGCTCGGGCCGATCAGGGCGACCGTGGTTCCTGCGACAATGTGCAGATTGAGGCGTTCGAGGACCGGCTCCCGGCCGTCGTAGCGGAAGCTGACGTTCTCAAACGCAATCTCTCCGCGCACCCTGCCGAGCACTCTGGGTTGCGGCTGTTCTTGGACCTCCGGGAACGTATCAAAGACCTCAAAGATGCGGTCCATCGCGGCGAGGCTGTTGGCGAGGATGAGGTTCAGCTCGGTGAGCCGTTGGATCGGTTGGTAGAGCATCCCGAGATAGGCGTAGAACGCCATGAGCGAACCGACGGTGAGCCGCCCCAGCCATACTTCCGCTGCGCCAAACCACAGCACGAGGATGGGACCCAGCGCGGTGAGGAATCCTGTCACGCCCAACGCAATCGATTGGAGCTTTACGTTGCCCAGCACGGTGTCGAGGTACTCCTCGCTCTGTTCGCGGAACTCCTTCGCTTCCGCTTCTTCATGCGTGAACGCCTGAATGGTTGAGATGCCGGCAAACTGCTCATGGAGATCGCCGGACATCTCCTGCAGTTGCCGGTGCATCGCGCGGCTTCTGGCGCGGATGCGCTTCTGCAGATGGAAGCTCAAGACAGCGTAAAAGGGCAGCACGAGCAGCGACACCAGCGTCAGCTTCACGTGGACGAAACAGAGCAGGGCGATGATGACGATGACGCAGGAGAGATCCATCACCGTGTTGACGAATGCCGCCCCGACGAAGTTCTGTGCCGAGGCGATGTCGGTCGTCATGCGCGAGACCACCTCGCCGATCTTCTGCCGGTCGAAGAAGCTCAGGCTCATCCGCTGCAGGTGGAGGTAGAGCGACTGGCGCAGGTCGAAGATGACCCGGTGGCCGGCCAGACCTGCGAGGTACGAGCGCCAGTAACTGGCGATGGCGTAGAAACCGTAGAGCACGCAGAGTCCGATCATGAGCAGGTGCAGCTGGGCATGCGGACGGACAGACTGCGGGGTGAGAAAATCATCCACCAGGATTTTGACCGTCCACGGCAGTGCGAGCGGGACAAGGTAGCGTACGACCCCGCAGGCCACCGCGGCGGCCAGAATCAGCCGATAGGGGCGCACGTGGGCGAGAAAGCGTCTGAGACTGCGTCGAGGTTGTGTCATGGGGGCTCCTAGTATAACATGAAAGCTCGAGGAGCTTGTCAGATGCAGCGAAGCATTCGACTCAAACACTATGCGCTGCCCGTCGTCGTGCAGTCGCCGATGGCCAGCTGCACCGATCTGCCGTTTCGCCTCATTGCCCGCGAGCAGGGGCTCTCGTTCGCCTTCCTGGAGATGGTCTCCGCCGAGGCGCTGGTGCGCGAGACTCGGCAGACCTACGAGATGATGCAGACGACGGCCCAGGATCGCCCCGTGGGCTGCCAGCTGGTAGGCTGCGATCCCGAGGTGATGGGCGAGGCCGCCGCGATCGTTGAGCAGATGGGGTTCGATCTTGTGGACATGAACCTCGGCTGCCCGGTGCCGAAAGTGGTGTCGAAAGGCGGCGGTTCGATGCTCCTGCGCGAGCCACAGACCGCCGAGCGAATTTTCCGCAGCGTGGTGAAGGCGGTGAAGTGCATCCCGGTCACGGTGAAGATGCGACTCGGTTTTAGCGATGGCAGCGGACAGGAAGCCGCCCGCATCGCTTGCATCGCCCAGGACGCCGGCGTGGATGCGATCGCGGTGCATGGCCGCACACGGGAGCAAGGGTACACAGGACAGGCTAACTATGAGGCGATCCGTCGAGTCAAGGACGCTGTGTCGATTCCGGTCTTTGGAAACGGCGATGTGACGGATGGCGCGAGTGCGCTGCGCTTAAGCGAAATCTCCGGTTGCGATGGCGTCATGATCGGACGGGGTGCGTTGGGCAACCCCTGGATCTTCCGCGAGGTGGAAGCGTCGTTGGCGGGCGAACCGCTGCCACCTCGGCCATCGCTGGCCGAGCGCCGACGCGTCCTCTTCCACCACATCGAGTTGCAGACGCGCTATGAGCCCGATCCGTTGGGTCACTTGCGCCGGGTCATCTGCTGGTACTGCACGGACATGCCGGGTGCGGCGCAGTTTCGCAATCAGATCCACCACGCCCAGGGCCTCGAAGAGATGCGCGCGCTCATTGACGCATTCCTCTGCGAAGCGGCATGCTCTACCTAGCGTCACAATCCCCCCGGCGCCGTACGCTCCTGCGCCAACTGGGCACCCCCTTCCGTGTGGTCTCGTCCTCCTACCGGGAAACCATTCATCCGCGACGCCCGCCGTCCGACAACGCCAAGCGAAACGCAATCGGCAAGGTGCTTCAGGCGAAGCTGCCCCGCCATGCGCGCGGCATGGTCATCGGCGCCGACACCTTCCTCTATTTCTGCGGGCGGATCATCGGCAAGCCCCGGACGCTGCGCGCGGCGCGGCGGATGCTCGCCACCCTAAGCGGCAGGAGCCACTGGGTCTACACCGGCCTATGCCTGCGGGATCTTCAGAGCGGGCGCACTCGCGTTAGTTACGAAAAAACGAAAGTGACGTTTCGATTACTGACGCCGCGCACAATCAACCGGCTGCTCAAGCGCATGGCACCGTTAGACAAAGCGGGCGGGTATGCGCTACAGGAAGATGAAGGCACGCTCATCGCGCGCATCGAGGGCTCGCGCACTAACGTCATCGGCCTGCCGCTGGAGCTGCTCCGGCGAGAATTGGCTCGCATTTATGATTGACATCCGGGGCGCTTGCGATATGATGCACTCAGCATGGGGATCCAAAGCACAACTCAGTTGAGTGTGAGCTGCTGAGCCCCGACGTCTTGTCGTCGGGGTTTTGTCATATGGAGGGATTGCATGCCGCAAGTGCAAGTGTGTGATGTGGCCGTGTCGGAAGCGACGAAAGCCAAACGGCAGGTGGCTCCGTTCGGATTTCAGCTGCTGCTCGATCTGTATGACTGCCGCAAGGGGGCCTGCGACGATTTGAGCTTGTGTTACGAGTTCCTGGAGCAGATCGTGAAAGTCCTGAAAGTTGAGCCGCAATCCCCGCCGTTCATCTTCCGGACGGATGGCAAACGGTTTCCGGATAAGGCGGGCTTGAGCGGCTGGATCCCGCTGGTTGAGAGCGGCATCCAACTCCACACGCTCACGCCAAAGGACTTCATCTCCATCGATATCTACAGCTGCCGGCAGTTTGATGTCGAGCCGCTCAAAGCCTTTGTTTGCAGCTACTTCGCTCCCAAGCACATGGACGAGCAGTTCTTGGAGCGGGGGTTGGATTACAATAAGTAGCTCCCGCCAACGTATCGCTAGCCCCGTTCCAGCTCGCTCCGCAACAGGTTTCCGGTTTGGTGTAGCAGAAACGAAACGGATTTTCTCATCCGAACGGCTCCGCTAATTGAGCTGGAACGGGGCTAGACAGTCCCCCAGCCAGAGTGTTATAGTAACCTTCGGAAAGATTGTGAAAAAAATCACAATCTTGCGAGTCGAGGGATCCCCTAATGGAACTAAAGGAATACGCCAGCATTCTCATCCTCGCCGCCATGGCCGCGGGCGTCGCACTCTTCATGCTCTTCGCCAACGCCCTGTTTGGGCCCAAGCGGCCGAATCCCGCTAAGTCGCAGCCATTTGAGTGCGGCGTGGATCCCATTGCGTTGCCGGCCGGGCGGCTGCCGGTGCACTTCTACGTCGTGGCCATGCTCTTTGTGGTGTTTGACGTGGAGCTGGTGTTTCTGTTTCCCTGGGCGGTGCTGGCACGGGAGCTCGGCTGGTTCGGCCTGCTGGAGATGGGGTTCTTCCTCGCCATCGTGGTCGCGGGATTCGTGTACGCGTGGAAGCAGGGCGCGTTGGAATTCAAACGAAGAAGCTAGAAACTAGAAGCCCAATTTCCAACCTCTACCATCGCATACTCGTATGACGAAGCAATCCGTTAATCCTTCCCAACTGAGCTGGATGACGACGCGCGTGGACGCAGCCCTGGGCTGGGCCCGCAAGTTTTCGATCTTTCAGTACCCGTTTGTGACCGCCTGCTGCGGCATGGAGTACATGGCGACGGCCACCTCCCACTATGACGTCGACCGGTTCGGGGCTGGGTTCCCGCGATTTTCTCCACGCCAGGCGGATGTCCTGTTTGTCGTCGGCACCGTCAGCCACAAGCTCGCCCCGGTGCTCAAGCGGGTGTACGACCAGATGGCCGAGCCCAAGTGGGTGGTGGCCTTCGGGGTCTGCACGTGCACCGGCGGCTTCTACGACAATTACGCGACGGTGATGGGCATCGATACGGTCCTCCCGGTGGATGTCTACATTCCGGGCTGCCCGCCGCGACCCGAGAATGTCCTGGATGGATTGATGAAGCTGCAGGAAAAGATCGCGCATGGCGTGGCGGCGACGCTGCCTACCGGGCCGTCGGCCAGACCTTCCGAGCTGCAGGCTGCGCACCGACCGGAAGCCCACCTTTGACGTGCGATATCAGATATCAGCCAATCTTGGCTGATATCTGATATCGCCAGGTAAGCGTTCCCATGACGACCCATGGCGTGTTGACTCAACGTGTGCAGGTCAAATTTCCGAAGCATGTGCTCGGGACGCACCGTTACCGCGGCCAGGAGACGGTGGTCCTGCGCCGGGAAGGACTTCGGGAAGTGGCGCAGTTTGTACACGACGATCCGGCCATGCACTTCGATTTCTTGATGGATCTCACCTGCGTGGATTACCTCAAGTTCGGCGCCTGGCGGCCCAGCGCGCCGACGCTGGCGACCCCCTCGCCGCTGCCGTACTTCATGACGCCCAAGCCTACAGCGGAGACATGGCAGCGTTTCGTGCCTCATGAAGACTGCCGCTTTGATGTGGTCTACCACTTCTACGCCTCTCGGCACAACTACCGCCTGAGGATCAAGGTGCCACTGACAGCCGACCAGCCCGTCGTGGACTCGCTGACGAGCCTATGGGAGAGCGCGAACTGGTTTGAGCGCGAGGTCTGGGATATGTACGGCATCACGTTCACCGGCCATCCCAATCTCAAGCGCATCCTGATGTATGAATCATTCGTCGGCCACCCTCTGCGCAAGGACTACCCAGTGCGCCGGCGCCAGCCGCTGGTGGGCCCTATCAACTAAACCGTGATGCGTGAAGCGTATCTCGTGAAGCGTTACGGAAATATCAGGACATATCGATGAGAGACACCGGTACTTCCTCAACTGTGAGCGAGCCACGCTTCACGCTTCACGCTTCACGAGCGACGGAGACGCGGCACATGTTTCTCAATGTTGGGCCGTCCCATCCGGCGATGCATGGGATCATCCAGCTCGTTGTGGAGCTTGACGGCGAGCGGGTGGTGAGCACCGACGTGGAGATTGGCTTCCTCCACCGCGCGTTCGAGAAGGAGAGCGAGCGCGGGCCCTACGGTAACGTGATCCCCTATACGGATCGTCTCAACTACGTCTCGCCGCTGATCAACAATTTCGGCTACTGCCTGGCGGTCGAGCGGCTCATGGGCATCGAGGTCACGGAGCGCTGCAACTATATCCGCACCATCATGAGCGAGCTCTCACGCATGTGCGACCACCTGACGTGCGTGGGTGCTTCGGCGATGGAGCTGGGCGCCTTCACCGTCTTCCTCTATATGATCAAGGCCCGCGAGTGGCTTTGGGAGCTCGTCGAAGCGGTGACGGGTGCTCGGCTGACCATCTCGTACGGCCGTATCGGCGGCGTGAAGGCGGATCTGCCGGAAGGCTTCGCCGAGCGCACGCGCAAGGCGCTCGAGGATGTGCGCAAGGTGCTGCTCGAGTGCGACACGCTGCTGACGCGCAACCGCATCTTCGTGGACCGCATGCAGGACACCGGCGTCATCTCCAAGGAGAAGGCGATCAGTTACGGCATCACCGGGCCGTTTCTGCGCGCCAGCGGCGCAGCACTGGATGTGCGCAAGGCGCAGCCGTATTTCGCGTACGATCAGGTCACGTTCGATGTCCCCACCGGCGAGCATGGCGACAACTACGACCGCTACCTCGTGCGCATGGAAGAGCTGGAGCAGAGCATGCGCATCGTCGAGCAAGCGCTCGCCAAGATCCCGGCCGGCCCCCTGAACGTCGATGCGGCGGGCAACGTGTTGCCGGCGGATGTGATGGTGGATGAGGCCAAGATGGGGCGCGTCGCCGGATTCCGCCAGGCGCGCGTCGTGACCGATCCGACGCTGGAGGGCTCCACGCGTGGCTTCCATGAGGCGATCAATTCGTCCGAGAAGCGCGCGGTGTTACCGCCGAAAGAGAACACTTACGGGGATATTGAAGGCTTGATGCACCACTTCAAGCTCATCATGCTTGGCCACGGAATCCAGCCGACGCCCGGGGAGTACTACAGCGCGGTTGAGGGGGCGAATGGCGAGTTGGGGTTCTACGTGGTGAGTGACGGGTCGGACCGGCCGTATCGCGTGCGGGTGCGGCCGCCGTGCTTCACGATTATGAGTGCCTTGCCTGAGCTGATCAACGGCGGGATGCTGGCGGATATCGTGCCGACGTTTGGCTCCGTGAACATGATCGGCGGAGAGCTCGACCGATGAGACAAACCAGCAAAATGCGGAATTCGGAATGCGGAATGCGGAATGATTCCGCACTCCGCACTCCGCACTCCGCATTCTGTGTGTCCTGGCCGCACCCATGAGTCAATTCGACGCATTGCGCCGAGAAGCCGAGACGATCGTGGCCAAGTATGAGCAGAAAAAAGCGGCGATGCTGCCGGTGCTTCATCTCATCCAGGCGCGCCTTGGCTCGGTGACGATCGAGGCTGAGGAGTGGGTGGGCAAGC
Source organism: uncultured Planctomycetales bacterium (assembly GCA_964372775.1). GTDB lineage: Bacteria > Omnitrophota > Gorgyraeia > Aquiviventales > Aquiviventaceae > CAYJRJ01. Next base: position 7,733 of record CAYJRJ010000035.1, read on the forward strand.
TGCTGGACGTCTCGCCTGCCCATGTCCATGAAGTTGTGACGTTTTACACGCTCTATCACCAGCAGCCGGTGGGGAAGCGCCATATCCAGGTGTGCACGAACATCGCCTGCGCGCTGCAGGGGGCCGAGGGACGGCTGGCGGCGCTGTCCGAGCGTCTGGGTATTGCACCGGGCGAGACGACGCCGGACGGCACGTACACCCTCTCCACGGTTGAGTGTCTGTGCGCCTGCGAGGCCGCGCCAGTCATGCAGGTCAACGACCGCTACGTGGGCCCTGTGACGCCTGAGGTAATCGAAACCCTCCTGCGTTCTCCGGAGAGTTTGCCATCGCTGCCGCTCATGTATCGCGGCACGGTCGGCCTAGTCGAGCCGGTGCTCTCCAAGCGGTTCACGATCCGAGATTCCCAGGCCATCACCTCGTATGTGCGCGACGACGGCTACCAGGCGGCTCGCAAGGCGCTCACGGAGCTGTCGCCCGATCAGGTGATCGCCGAGGTCAGCGCCTCCAACCTTCGCGGCCTTGGCGGCGCGGGATTCCCGACGGGGAAAAAGTGGAGCTTCATTCCCAAGGACACCACGAAGCCAAAGTTTCTCGTCGTCAACGCGGATGAGGGAGAACCGGGGACCATCAAGGACCGCTACCTCATCACCAAGGATCCCCATCGGCTCATCGAGGGTATGATCATCGCGGCATACGCCACCGGCTGCCACAAGGCGTACATCTATATCCGAGGCGAGTACGTCGAGCCGACGCGCATCCTCCAGCAGGCCATCGACGAGGCGCGCCAGTACGGTTTCTTGGGTCAGCGGATCTTCAATACCGACTTCTCGCTTGAGGTGATTGTGCATCGCGGCGCCGGCGCTTACATCTGCGGCGAGGAGACCGCGCTGCTCGAATCGCTCGAAGGTAAGAAGGGATTCCCCAGACTCAAGCCGCCGTTTCCGGCGATCGCGGGGCTGTTCGCCTCGCCCACCGTCATCAACAATGTCGAGACGCTCGCGTGCGTGCCGACGATCATCCAGAAAGGCGGCGCATGGTTCGCCGAGCTCGGCCATGGCAAGTCCGGCGGCACGCGGCTCTTTTCCCTGAGCGGCCATGTGCAGCGGCCCGGGCTCTACGAGGCGTCGCACAGCGTGACGCTTCGCCAGCTCATCGAGGCTGCTGGCGGTGTCGGCGAGGGCCGGTCGGTGAAAGCGGTCGTTCCTGGCGGCATCTCTGCGAAGATCCTGCACGCCGATGAGCTCGACGTGCACATGGAGTTTGACGCGCTGCTCGCCGCCGGCACGATGGCAGGCTCGGCCGGCATCATCGTGATGAATGACACGACCTGCATCGTGCGCGCGCTGTGGTACGCGAGCAAGTTTTTCGCCCATGAGTCGTGCGGGCAGTGCTCCCCGTGTCGTGAGGGGACCGGCTGGATCTTCAAGATCGTGGACCGCATCATGAAGGGCCAAGGGCGGCTGCAGGACCTGGACGTGCTGCTTGGTGTGGCGGGCAACATGGAGGGCCGCACGATCTGCGTGTTCGCCGACGCCGCAGCCTGGCCGGTACAGAGCTACATCACGAAGTTCCGTGACGAGTTTGAGTTCCATGTCAGAGAAGGACAGTGCAATCTGTCAGAGGTCGTGGGGACAGCCACTGATTTTCCAACCGCGACAACAAGATGAAAATCAGTGGCTGTCCCCAAATTACGCAAATTACGCTGACGATTGACGGGAAGTCTGTGACGGTACCGGACGGCACGACGGTGCTGCAGGCCTGCGAGAAAGCCGCCAGCCCGGTGCCGTTCTACTGCTACCACCCGGGGCTGTCCATCGCCGGCAACTGCCGCATCTGCCTCGTTGAGATCCAGGGCATGCCCAAGCTACAGATCTCCTGCTACATGCAGGCGACCAACGGCATGGTGGTCAATACCACCAGCGACAACGTGCTCAACGGCCGTCAATCCGTGCTGGAATTCCTGCTGATCAACCATCCGCTCGATTGTCCGGTCTGCGACCAGGCCGGAGAGTGCTGGCTGCAGGACTACTACATGCAGTACGGCCTATATGACCCGCGGTTCAATGAAACCAAGGTGAAGAAGGTCAAGGGGGTTCCCATCGGCCCAACCGTCATGCTCGACGCGGAGCGGTGCATCCTGTGCTCGCGCTGTGTGCGGTTCACGGATGAGGTGACCAAGACCGGAGAATTCGGCATCTTCAACCGCGGCGACCATTCGGAGATCGGGCTGCATCCCGGCAAGGAGCTCAACAACAACTATTCCGGCAACGTCGTGGACATCTGCCCGGTGGGTGCGTTGACGGACCGGGATTTCCGGTTCAAGTGCCGCGTCTGGTATCTCGGCTCCACCAATTCGGTGTGCCCGGGTTGCTCGCGCGGCTGCAACATCCAAATCCACACCAACCGCGAGCGGGAGGACCGGCCGCACATCGCCCAGGGCCAGCGAGTCATGCGGTTGAAGCCCCGCTACAATCCCGACGTCAACCAGTGGTGGATGTGCGATGAGGGCCGCTACGGGTACCGCTTCATTGATACAGATCGACTCACGCAGGTGCAGCTGAGGGACCATGGCGCGATGCGCCAGGCCACCTGGGACGAAGCCCTGGAAGTCGTCGGCGGGACGCTGATGCAGCTCGCACAAGCCAAGCAGCTCGATCGCGTGGGTGTCGTGCTCTCAAGTCATCTGTCCAATGAGGATCTGTACGCCGCCAAGCAGGTGTTCGGCAGACTCGGTGTTGGGCAGCTCGTCTTCCAGCGGCCGCCTTCCGGCGAGGGGGATGCGCTGCTGATCCAAGCGGACAAATCACCGAATGCCCGCGGGGCTCAGGCGCTGGGTCTTCACGAGGGTGCGAAGGATCTGCTGGAGCAGGCGGCGCAGAAAAAGCTGCGCGTGCTGTTCGTGTTTACGCAGGACCTGGTCGGGCTCTTCGCAAAGGAGCGCGTGGAGCAGGCCGCGCAGTCGGTTGAGCTGCTCGTGTTCATCGGGACCAACCTGAATCCGACCGCCGAACTCGCGCACGTGGTGCTGCCGAGTGCCGTCTACGCGGAGAAGGACGGAACGTTCACGAACTTCCAGGGCCGCGTGCAGCGCGTTCAGGCGGCGTTGAGCCCGCTTGGCGAGGCGAAGGCGGAATGGGAGATATTGGCGCAGCTTTCGAGCAAGTGCGGACTCCAGGTCTCGTTTGTTGACGCCCCTTCGATTTTTCAGGAGCTCGGCGAGAACGAGGCCGCGTTTCGCGGCCTGACCCATCAGGCGTTGGGTGAGGGCGGGGCGATGCTCGCATCCAACGGTTCGGTGACGTGATGTTCGTGGACCTTGCGATCAAGCTGGGCGTCTCCGCGCTGGTGTTAGGCGGCGTGCTGAACTTCGCAGGAATGCAGACGTGGCTTGAGCGCAAGCAAAGTGCCCTGATGCAGGATCGCGTGGGTGCCAACCGCGCCTACTTCACGGTGCCCTGGTGGCTGGGCGGTGCGCCGGTGAACTGGCTGCTGCGCAAGCTCGGCGGGCTTGGCATCCTCACCGCGCTGGCCGATGTCGTCAAACTGCTGACGAAGGAAGATTTCATTCCGGAGCGAGGCGATCGGTTCCTCCACACACTCGCGCCGTGGCTGTCGGTCTTTTTCGCGATCATCGCGTTTGCCGCGATTCCCATCGGGCCGACCGTGGAGTTGTGGGGGCGGCAGATCCCCCTGCAGGTCGCGAACGTCAACGCCGGCATCCTCGTGATCCTAGCACTCGCCTCGCTCGGCGTCTACGGTGTCATCCTGGCCGGGATGAGCTCCGGCAACAACCTGGCCACGATCGGGGGCTTGCGGGCGGCCTCGCAGATGCTCGCGTATGAGATCGCGCTGGGCGTGTCGCTGGTTGGCGTGATCCTCTGGTACGGCACGCTGGATCTGCAGCAGATCGTGGTACAGCAGGGCGGCATGTGGCTCGGCGGATGGCTGCCGGCGTGGGGGGTATTCGTGCAACCCGTCGCGTGCCTAGTCTTCATGACCGCAGCGCTGGCCGAGACCAAACGGGTGCCGTTTGACCTGCCCGAGGGCGAGCCTGAGATCATCGGCTACTTCACCGAGTACAGCGGCATGAAGTTCGGCCTCTTCTTTCTGACCGACTTTGTCGAGGTGGTGCTGGTCTCGGCGCTGACGGCGACGCTGTTTTTCGGCGGCTGGCAGGTGCCGTATCTGACGACGGAAGGGTTCCTGTTCCCCTGGAGCGTGGCGATCGTGCCGGTGTCGCACCTCGCGTATGTCGGGCTGGGCCTGCTCTCGTTTACGGTCAAAGTGTGCGCTTTCATCTTCCTCTTCATGCAGATTCGCTGGACGCTACCGCGCTTTCGCTATGACCAGCTCATGCATCTGGGGTGGAAGATCCTGTTTCCGTTGTCGCTGGCGAACATCGCGATTACTGGAGTTCTCGTGGTGTTACTGAGGTAGATGTTGGAAGCTAGAAGTTGGAAGTTGGAAGCTGGAAAGAGCATGCGATTGTTACAGCGTTGTCCAACTTCCAGCCTCCAACTTCAAACCTCAAGCTTCTGACATGGCTTCTCTCAGCGAGCAGTTGCTCCACCGCATACGGGACGCCCACAAGCGGCGCAAGCTGACGTGGTGGGAACGCCTGTACCTGCCGGCGATCGCGCAGGGGTTGTGGATCACGTCGGTCCACTTCTGGCGAAATCTGTTCCTGCACATCGCGCACCGTGTGGGTCTCTTTCGGCAATTTCCCGCGTCCGTAACAATCCAGTACCCGGATGAGCTGCGCAAAACCGCGCCGCGCCTGCGCACGCGCCACCGCCTGATGAAGCGTGAGGACGGTACCCCGCGCTGCGTCGCCTGCATGATGTGCGAGACGATTTGCCCGGCGCGCTGCATCTACATCGTGCCGGGCGAGCATCCGGACCCGAACGTCGAGAAGTACGCTAAGAGCTTCGACATCGACCTGGGCAAGTGCGTCTACTGCGGCTTCTGCGTCGAGGCGTGCCCGGAGGATGCCATCCGCATGGACACGCAGCGCCATGACATCGCCGCGTATTCGCGCGACGGCATGTGGCTCGACATCAAGGAGCTGATTAACCCCGGCTCCAAGAAGCCGACCGACCCGCCTGAGAAGTTCGTCCAGCTCGAGCTGGACGATTTTCGTCACCTGCCTGCCACACCCCCTCCTCCCGCACCGGGCAGCGGCATCGCGCCCGCTGCGTGATGAAGCGGTTGATCATTTACGATCTCGACGGCACCCTCGTCGATACCCGGCAGGACATCGCGGATGCGGCCAACTTCATGCTCGGCCAGATGGGCCGGGAGACCTTATTCCAAGACGTGATCTGCCGCTACGTCGGCCGCGGGCTGCACGAGTTGATCAAAGGCTGCCTGGGCGTTGAGGATCCCAAGGAGATCGAGCGGGGTGCGGCGCTCTACCGCAGCTTCTACTCCACGCACCTGCTCGATAACAGCCGGCTCTACCCCGGCGCGCTGGAGACGATCCAGCGTTTCCAGTCTCGAGCGCAAGCCGTAATCACCAATAAACCTGACCCGTATTCCTCTCACATTCTCAGAGGATTGGGCGTGGCGGACTACTTTATGGCCATCATCGCAGGTGACAGCGGGTATCCCAAAAAGCCTGACCCTGCGGCTGTTGTGGCCGTGATGGAGCGAGCGGGTGTGTCTGCCGGGCAGGCTCTGTTGGTTGGCGACAGCCCCATCGACGTGGAAACAGGCCGCCGCGCCAACGTGCTGACCGTAGGGATCGCGCAAGGATTTGCCGAGGATGAGGCGCTCATGGCGGCGACGCCCGATGTGTTGGTGCGCAACTTTCAGGAGTTCCTGGAGCGCGCGAAGCGCGAGAGGTGGTAGCCGTATCCCGCGATGCGTTACGGCAGGACCGAGCGCTTGATGTGCTCGACGAAGGGCGCTTGGAACACACCGATGAGCAGGATGCCCAGCAGGAGGAGAGCGAGTGTCACTCGGGTTGGGGGGCTCACGGCTATGGCGGATGTGACGGCTGGTTGTCCGAGGTACATCCGCTTGACGAGCATCAGGTAGTAGTAGAGCGAAATCGCGACGTTGACCGCGCCGAGCGCAACGAGCCACAGCCGGCCGCTCTCAACCGTGGCCAGCAGCACGAACAGCTTTCCGACGAATCCCGCCAGCGGCGGCACGCCCGCCAATGACAGCAGTCCGATAAACAGCACGGCCGCCAGAAACGGCGAGCGTTGGGATAACCCGGTGTAATCATCCAGCCGCTCGCCGCCGATGGCATCGGTCGCCGCCACGACCACAAAGAAGACCGCCAGGTTACTCACCAGATACGCGAGCAGGTAGTAGGCCACTGCGTGCATGCCCGCCAACGTGACGGTCGAGAGTCCCATCAGCAGGTACCCTGCGTGCCCGATAGACGAGTAGCCGAGCAGCCGTTTGATGTTCGTCTGCGGGATGGCGGCCAGATTGCCATAGAGCATCGTCACGGCTGACAGGATTGCCAGCAGTCCCGCCCACATCTCCTGCATCGGCAAAAAGATGCCGTACAGGATCCGCATGATGGCCACGACCCCGGCCATCTTCGAGCCCACCGAGAGCAACGCCACCACCGGCGTCGGCGCGCCTTCGTAGACATCCGGCACCCACAGGTGAAACGGCACCGCCGCGACCTTGAATCCCAGCCCCGCCAGGACCAACAGCGCGCCCGCTTGCGCACTGGCCGGCACCGGAGCGCTCATCAGCGCCTGCCGGATCACCAGGAAATTGGTGCTGCCGGCAAACCCGTAGAGCAGGGCGATGCCGTACACCAAGAACCCCGATGACACAGAGCCGAGGATGAGGTACTTCATGCCCGCTTCGATCGAGCGCGCATCCCGCTTGAGGTAGGCGGCCATCACGTAGAGTGAGAACGTCATCAGCTCCAAGCCCAAAAACAGCATGAGCAGGTCGTTCATCGAGGAGAGGATGCACATGCCCAGCAGCACGGTGAAGAGCAGCATGTAGAACGCGCCGATGTGCGAGGGCAGATGCTGCTGAAACTCCCGCGTCATGAGGATGACGACCGCCGCGGTGATGATGAACAGCCCTTTGAAATACGCGCTGAAGGGATCAAGCACCAGCATGTCCTGAAAGGCGCCGTAGCCGGCCGGCTGCCAGAGGAGCGCTGCGGCGCATGCGGCCGTGCCCGCCGCCGCCACGAGCCACAGCGAGGTTTTTCGCCCGCGCGCCACGACGACGTCGGCGGCCATCATGAGCAGGATCCAGGTGCCGGCGACCAGCTCCACGCGGAGCAAACTCCAGGGAAGGCTCATGGTGCGCGCACCTGGGCGAACTGCCCCCGCGACTGCGAGGGCAGCGTGCGTTCGATGAACGGACGGCTGCTGGCGTCGATGATGCGCACCAGCGGCTTGGGCCAGCAGCCGACGATGAGCAACGCCGTGATGAGCACGACGTAGGGCAGCCTCGCGAAGGGGCTCACGGCATCGTGGACATGAGCGAAGGCCGGTTTGGAGGGCCCGAAGAAGGTGCCTCGGACAAACCGCAGCATGTAGACCGCGGTGATGACAACACCGAGGACGCCGCAGATCACCTGAATCGGGTAGCGATCCCAGCCTCCCAAGAAGACGAGCAGCTCCGCGACGAAGTTGGCAAACCCCGGCAGCCCGCTTGAGGCCATCGCCGCGGCCACACCGCAGCCGGCGATAAACGGCACCTGGTGCGCCAGCCCTCCGAGCTCAGGCAGGTAGCGTGTGTGGGTTTCATCGTACACATGGCCGACGAGCGCGAAGGCGAGCGCGGTCATGAGCCCGTGCGCGAACATGAGCAGCACCGCGCCGCCCAGTGCGAGCGGCGTGAGGCAGG
>CAYJRJ010000036.1:0-14698 GCA_964372775.1 uncultured Planctomycetales bacterium
GCCCGCGTGATGTACTGGCGGATCCACCAGGCGCCATAGGTGGAAAACCGAAAGCCTTTCCGCGGGTTGTATTTGGTGACCGCCTTCATCAGGCCGAGGTTGCCTTCCTCAATCAGATCAAGCAGCGGCACGCCAAGGTGGGAGTAGCGCTTGGCGATGTTGATGACGAGCCGCAGGTTCGAGACGATCATCTGGCGCTTGGCCTGCGTGTCGCCCTTGCGGATTTTGTTGGCGAGCTCGATCTCCTGCTTGGCGGTCAGCAGCGGGATGGACTTGATGTCTTTGAGGTAGGCGCGTATGGGATCCATTAACACAGATTACACAGATTTGTAAAAGCGATTTCACAGATGACAGGCCTCGTTTCATCTGTGTAATCTCTTTTTGAAATCTGCGTAATCAGGTTCACGGTTTTCTCTCACGGAGCACGGCTTGGGCGGCTGCCAGTCTCGCCACCGGCACCCGGTACGGCGAGCACGAGACGTAGTCGAGCCCGGCCTGATGGCAGAACTCGATCGAAGAGGGCTCACCGCCGTGCTCGCCGCAGATGCCCACCTTGAGATCTTTGCGGGCCGCGCGGCCCTTCTGGATCGCCAGGCGTATGAGCTCGCCGACCCCGTCCTGATCGAGTTTGGCGAACGGATCGGCCGGCAGGATGTTGGCTTTGAGGTAGTGCGGCAGGAACTTGCCGATGTCATCGCGCGAGAACCCGAACGTCATCTGCGTCAAGTCATTCGTCCCGAAGCTGAAGAACTGGGCGTCCTGGGCGATGGCGTCCGCCACGATGGCGGCCCGCGGCACCTCGATCATCGTGCCAACGAGGTACTTGAAGTGGACCTTGTAGCGCGCCATCGTCTGCTGCGCGACCGCGTCAATCGTCTGCTTGGCCACGCGGAACTCGTTGGGATGACCCACCAGCGGGACCATGATTTCGGGCGTGGTCTTGAGCCCATCGCGCGCGAGCTCGCAGACCGCCTCAAGGATGGCCTGCGCTTGCATCTCGTTGATCTCCGGGTACGTGATGCCCAGGCGGCAGCCGCGGTGGCCGAGCATGGGGTTGATCTCATGCAGGCTCTTGACGGTGTCGCGCAGCTCGCGCACCTCGATGCCGAGCTGCTTCGCCACGCGCTCCTGATCGTCCGGGGAGGCGGGCAAAAACTCATGCAGCGGCGGATCCAGTAGCCGGATAGTGACCGGCAACCCCTTCATCGCCTCGAAGATCTCGATAAAGTCCTGCTTTTGAAATGGCAGGAGCTTGGCTAGTGCTGCCTTGCGCGCGGCCACGTCCTTCGCCAGGATCATCTCCCGCACGACCGGCAGCCGCTCTTCCCCGAAGAACATGTGCTCGGTGCGGCACAGCCCGATGCCCTCGGCGCCGAAGTTGCGGGCGACCTTGGCATCATGGGGGGTGTCGGCGTTGGCCCGCACGCGCAAACGGCGGGTCTGGTCCGCCCACTCAAGGAGCCGCTTGAAGCTGACGCTCAGCTGCGGCTGAACCAGCGGCACTTCGCCAAGGATCACCTCGCCGGTCGTGCCGTTGAGCGTAATGTCGTCCAGCTCTTTCACGGATATCTCGCCCGCCTTGAAATACCCCTCCTCTTCGCGGACGGTGATGTCGCTGCAGCCGACGACGCAGCACTTCCCCATTCCGCGGCCGACCACGGCCGCATGGCTTGTCATGCCCCCGCGCGCCGTGAGGATGCCCTGGGCCGCCGCCATCCCTTCAATGTCTTCCGGCGAGGTCTCTTCTCTGACCAGGATCACGCGGGCGGATTCTTCCTCGGCTAGCTCCACCGCGCGGTGGGCGTTAAACACGACCTTGCCGACCGCCGCTCCCGGTGACGCCGGCAGCCCCTTGGCGATCACGCGAGGCTTGGCTTTTGGATCGATCGTCGGGTGCAGCAACTGATCGATTTGAGAAGCATCGACACGCAGCAGCGCCTGCTCGCGCGTGATCAGGCCTTCGTTCACGAAATCGTTGGCGATGGCGACCGCGGCGCGTGCGGTGCGTTTGCCCGTGCGCGCTTGGAGCATGTAGAGCGCGCCTTCCTCCGCGGTGAACTCGAGATCCTGCACGTCCTTGAAGTACTTCTCGAGCCGCTTGCCGATCTTGTAGAGTTGGTCGTAGATCTTCGGAAACTCTTTTTTGAGCTCCGCGATCGGCTTTGGCGTGCGAATGCCGGCGACGACGTCCTCCCCCTGCGCATTCACCAGATATTCACCGTAAAACGTGTCGTCTCCTGTGCCGGGATCCCGCGTGAAGCACACGCCAGTGAGTGATTTCGAGCCCATGTTGCCGAACACCATCGACTGGACGGTGACCGCGGTGCCCATGAGGCCGGAGATGTTGTTCAGCCGCCGGTAGATCTTGGCGCGCTCGTTGTTCCACGAGGAGAACACGGCGTTGATCGCCAGGCGCAGCTGCTCCATGGGATCGTTGGGAAAATCGACGCCCTTGTGCCGCTTGATGGTCGCCTTGTACTCTTCCACGAGATCTTTGAGCGCCTCAGCCGGCAGGTTCGCGTCCGTCGACGCCTTGGCCCGATTGCGCGCCTTGGAGAGGATCCCCTCAAACTGCTTGTGCTCGACGCCGAGGACGACGTTGCCGAACATCTGGATGAAGCGGCGATAGGCGTCGTAGGCGAACCGCGGGTTCTCGGTTTTCTGGATGAGCCCTCGCACGGTGTCGGGATTGAGTCCCAGGTTCAGGATCGTATCCATCATCCCGGGCATCGACACCGCCGCGCCCGAGCGGACGGAAACGAGCAGCGGGTTGACCGGATCGCCGAACCCTTTCTTCGCGACGCCCTCCAGCCATGCCATCTTCTGTGTAACGTCGGTGTCCAAACCCGCGGGCCATCGCTCACCGAGGTCGTAAAACGCGCGGCAGGTCTCGGTGGTGATGGTAAAGCCCGGCGGCACCGGCACGCGCAGGTTCGTCATCTCGGCCAGGTTGGCGCCCTTGCCGCCGAGGAGTGGCTTCATGTCGGCGCGGCCGTCCGCCTTGCCGCCGCCGAAGCGGTAGATGTACTGCGTCTTGGCGCGGCCGTCAGCGGCGGCCATCGGTGAGCGGCGCTTCCGCTTCGTGAGTGTCGTCGTCCGCTTCATGGTGTGGGCTCCTTTGCGTGCTGAAGCACGGTGAGTTTCGAGAGGTCGGCGACCCGCTCAGTATACAACGCGTGAATCGCCTTCATCAAGGCAAGCCGGTTCTGCTGCAGCGCGCGGTCGGGCACGTTCACCATCACGCGGTCGAAAAACTCGTGGACCGGGTCGTAGAACACGTCGCCGTAGAGTGTTGTGGCCTGCGCGTACGAGCGGCTGGCGATCAGCTCGGCAAGCCGCGCGCGTTGCGCGCCGTAGAGATCCCAGAGGCGGCGCTCCGGATCTTCCAGAAGACGGGAGGGATCCACTTCGGTCTGGACGATGGTGGCGCTTTTGAGGATGTTGCGGGTCCGCTCGATCACCTTGGCGGCTCGGAGCAAGTTCGGGTCGCCGCTGAGTTGTTGGAGGCTCACCATGCGATCCATGGCGTCCACGAGGTCGTCGCAGGGACTGCCCAGGACCGCGTCGATGCAGTCGGCGGTGGGTGCGGGTGCTGGCCACGCGAACGTGTAGAGCCGCTCGAAGATGTAGCGCTGGACCCGCGCGGGCGTCTGCGCTACGGGCTTGACCGGTGCCACACGATCCCAGGCGGCCCACAGCTGCGTCAGGGAGAGCGGCCGGTGAGCGGCCCACGCGACTTCGACGATGCCCTGCGCGGCGCGACGCAGCCCGAACGGATCCTGATCGCCGGTCGGCTCGATGCCCGCGCTGAAGTAGCCGGCCAGCGTGTCGTACTTATCGAGAATAGCCAGCGCTTGGCCGATGGTCGTACTCGGTAGGTGATCACCCATGGGCAGGTACTGCTCTCCGATCGCCTCGGCCACGGGCTGCGGTTCGCCGCTCTCCAGCGCGTAGTACTTGCCCATGACGCCCTGAAGCGTAGGAAACTCCTTGACCATCGTCGTGACTAGATCCGCCTTCGCGAGAAAGCACGCGCGCTGGAGGTGCTCGAGCTCCTTCCCCGCCAGGTTCCAGGCTTTGGCAAGCGCGCCGCTGAGCGTGTGCAGCCGCTGCGTCTTGTCCTTCATGGACCCAAGCTTCTCGTGGAAGGTGACGCCCGAGAGATCACGCTGCACGAGTTTTGTGCGACGATCGGCGTTCCAAAAGAGCAGGCTATCGGCCAGCCGCGCGTTGAGGATCCGTTCGATGACCTGCCGCACCGCAGCCGGCTTGCCCGGCGGTCCTTCGAGGACGGCGACGCACTGCGGCAGCAGCGTGCCGTCGCGCTCGATGGCGAAGACGCGCTGGTGCTTGGCCATGCTGGCCAGCAGGACGTCGCGCGGCAGCGCCACATAGGCGGGGTCGAATCCGCCGGAGAGCTCCACGGGCCGCTCGGCCAGGTGGACGACTTCATCCAGCAGCCCGTACGACAGCATCTCAGGCGCGATGCAGGCACCGGAGCGCTGCGCGACGCGCTCCACCATCTGGTGGATGCGCGCGCGGCGCTCCTGAGGGTCAAGGATCACTCCGGCGCGCTTGAGCGCCTGATGGTAGGCGGCGATGGACCGGATCGGCACCCGCTGAAACCGTTTGGGTTGGCCGAGCCACGTGGCGGGCGCGCTGGTCAGCGCGCCGAACTTCACTGGAAGGGATATGGCGTCATACAGTGCCAGGAGCCACCGGATCGGCCGGGCAAACCGCACGCCGCTGGCGTCCCAGCGCATGGTCTTCGGCGCGCGCAGCGCCGCGATGATCTGCGCCAACAGCGCCGGGAGGACGGTGACAGTCGGGGTGTCCTTCGGCGGTTTGACGAGGTAGACGTAGGCGCCCTTGTCTCCCTGCACGATCTTGATATTCTCGAGCGTTCCGCCCTGGGAACGCAGGAAACCTTCGAGCGCTTGCGTGGGTTGCTCGCTCTCGTCGAACGCCGCCTGTTGTGACGGGCCGCGGACCTCTGCTCCAGGTTTGCGCTGAACGCCCTCCAGACCGTGGACGATCAGCACCAGCCTGCGTGGAGCGCCGAACGATTCCACGCGCTGGAAGGCCAGGTGGTGCGCGCGCAGCCGCTGTTCGGCTTCCTGGCGGAGTTGGTCGATGAGACTCGGCAAGTATGCGGCCGGCAATTCCTCCGTCCCGATTTCAAAGAGGAGATCTGCCGCTCGGCTGGAGGCTGGAGGCTGGAGGCTGGAAATTGAGGTTTTCCCTCGAGCCTTCAGCCTTGAGCCTTCAGCCGCGCGACTCTTTTGTCGTCTCATTCTGGCGTTCCAGGTATACTTCCGCACACCGCTTCGCCAGACCACGAATCCGCAGCACGAACCGCGGCCGATCGGATTGGCTGATGGCGCCGCGGGCGTCCAACAGGTTGAACGTGTGGCTGCATTTGAGCAGCTGTTCGTAGGCCGGCAGCAACGCCTGGGCATCGAGCAGCCGCTTGGCGTCCGCCTCAAAGCGCTTGAACAGCTCCTCATGCAGCGCCACATCGGCGAGCTCGAAGTTGTACCGGGAGCCTTCGCGCTCGTTGGCCAGGTGCAGCTCGCCGTACGTCACCCCGGGCCCGTACGCGAGCGCATAAACGTCGGGTGTGCCCTGCGCGTACATCGCAATGCGCTCAAGCCCGTAGGTGATCTCGCAGGAGATCGGCTCGAGGTCGACACCGCCTACCTGCTGGAAGTAGGTGAACTGCGTCACTTCCAGGCTGTCCAGCCACACTTCCCACCCCAGCCCCCAGGCGCCGAGCGTGGGCGACTCCCAGTCATCCTGCACGAACCGGATGTCGTGGTCCTCGAGCTTGAGCCCGCAGGCCCGCAGGCTCTCGAGGTAGAGCTGCTGGACGTTGTCAGGAGACGGCTTGAGCAGGACCTGATACTGGTAATAGCGCTGCATCCGCAGCGGATTCTCGCCATACCGGCCGTCGGTCGGGCGGCGCGACGGCTGGACGTAGCCGACCCGCACCGACCCAGGCCCAAGCGCGCCGAAGAAGGTGGCGGGGTGAAAGGTCCCTGCGCCCATCTCCATATCGTACGGCTGCACGAGATGACAACCGTGCTGCTCCCAGAAGGTATCGAGTGTACGTATGATCTGCTGAAGAGTCATCGTGGCTCAAGGCTCGAGGCTGAAGGCTGGACAACGGCTTCGGTAGAGCCTTCAGCCTCCAGCGTTTTCAATGGTCGGTCGAGGCGCCAGCGCAAGAACTCATCGAGTTGGCGGTTCAACAGCGGCACCAGCGGCTCCTCCAGGGAGATCGGCCCATCCGCGTGAGCGAGCTGCGAGAGCGCCTCCAGCGTGTGCGAGGGTGCTGGGACCGCCCGCGGATCTTCATGGAGGCACGCCGCGCACAACAGGCCTCCCTGCTGAGCGCTCCAGTAGCCTGTCGCTTCCACGTGCGATCCGCACCCGGTGCACTCATCTAGCTGGGGCTGAAACCCCGTCAGCTTGAGCAGCCGCGCGATGAAGTGGATGCGCAGGCTCAACCGTTCGTGGGGTGCGAGGGCCAAATGCTCCAGCGTGTGTTTGAGCAGCGCGTAGATGAGCGGCTGCGGCTCCTCGAGCGGAACCACCGTATCCACCAGATCGACGAACAGGCCCGCGACGCGCGCCACCTCGAGATCCCGTTGCAGCTCGGCCAGCGGCGACAGGAGATCGCACTGGCTGATCAGATGCAGCTGGCTGCTGCGCGTGTCGTAAAACACAATCCGGTTGACCGTGAGCGGCTCCATCGCGCTGCGATGGCGGTTCGGATGGGCGCGCAGTCCCTTCACCAGCCCTTTGAGTTTGCCATACCGATCCGTCAGGCACGCGACGATGACGCTGGTTTCCCGATACAAGTAGCGCCGTAAGACGATGGCGTCCGCCGTGTGGAGACCCATCAAGACAATTCCAACAGCCGGTCTTCCATCGCCCGCATCTTCCGCTGTTGGGCCGGCGTTCGATCCTCATGCCCGAGCCAATGGAGCAGGCCGTGCACGATATAGCGGCCCAGCTCCTGCTCGTACGGCAGCTGATGAGTGTTCGCGTACGTCTGCGCTTCGCGCGGGGCGATCAAAATCTCTCCGCAGATCGATTCCCCATCGTACCGGAAACTCAACACGTCCGTGCTGCGGTCGCGGCCTAAGAACCGCCGGTTGAGCGCGCGCATCCGGCGGCTGTCAATGAACGTGATCACCAAAGTCCCTTCCGATTGCATCGCCAGCCGGCGCGCCGCCTGGCGGGCCAGCCGCGTCATGCGCGGCAGGTTGATCGGCGCTTCGTCCTGAGCGTTGGCCAGACGCAGCTTACGTCCCGCTGCGGTGGCTGTTGCGCTCATAGGCTTCGATGATCGCCTGAACGAGCTCATGACGGACCACATCTTGCCCCGTGAACATGCTGAAGTTGATGCCGGGGACGTCCGCAAGCAGGGTCTGGACTTGAATCAGGCCCGAGATGCGCTCCGACGGCAGATCGACCTGCGTGACGTCGCCGGTGATCACGGCCTTGGAGTCAAACCCCAGTCGCGTGAGAAACATCTTCATCTGTTCGGAGGTCGTGTTCTGCGCCTCATCGAGGACGATGAACGAATCGTTGAGCGTACGACCGCGCATGTAAGCGAGCGGGGCGACTTCGATGATGCCCCGATCGATGTAGCGCTGGATCATGTCGACTTCCATCATTTCATAGAGCGCGTCGTAGAGCGGGCGCAGGTAGGGATTGATCTTTTCGGCGAGGTCGCCGGGCAGATAGCCGAGCCGCTCCCCTGCCTCGACGGCCGGACGGGTCAGGATGATGCGTGAGACATCGCCCTTGGTCAGATGCTCGACCGCCATCGCCATGGCAAGGTAGGTATTGTGGTTCACGAAACCGTTCGCACAGAAGGCATGGGAACCAGGAACCGTCAAATCGTAGACATCAGCTTCGCGATCCTCAATCGCCACGATCTCCGCCCAGAAGAAATGCTGGGCGTGCACTTCCGCGAGCATGGTTGAAGCGTCAGTCGCCGGAGCCCCCCGCTCAAGGACTGTCAGGAGCTTCCCGAGAGCCTGGTAGCTAGGGGAGCGATGGCCTCTCTTGTAGTCATCAAAGGACTTATGGACCCCACGGGAAAATGTTCCAGCGGAGACGGCCGTACGGATGATCTGTTGGAGATGCGGGATGACGTCCACGTTGGTATTCCGCGCACGGACAAGCCGCAAAGCCTGTTTCCTCGCCAACCGAAACCCCACCACTTCATAGAAACGATCCGCATTAGTTCCTGTGATTTCCAATTGATATGAGCGTCGCCGCTCATCACGATACCACGTATGCTTAAGACACTTGTTTGCCAGAATGCCCAAGTTCAACAGGACGAGTTGGACCTCATTGATGAGCTGTTCGGAGACCGAAGACACTTGAGGATAACCGTCTCGTCGGTTCACGGTGCCATCGGTATCGAAGAGCCCTTGGAGAAATGCAATGACCAGCGGTTCCGGAGCTCGCAAAATCGCCCGAGGAATCCGTTTTGTCTTCGCCGGTCCGCTGGATACCCCCAAGCTGAGAAGGAGTTGGTAGAGTTGACTGCTCGCGATGATCCGATCATAAGGGCGATCACCACCATTCGGAAAGACATGGAGACCGAACCGATCGGCGATCGCGTTGAAGCCATTCAACAGTTCCGGATCTGCGCTGCTGAGGATGACCCGGTTTCTAAAAGTCAAGCAGCCGTCGCCGGTGAGGGCCCCAAGGAAATAGGCGAACTCTTCATCAAGATGGTCGATCGCGACAGGTTTTGAAGAACAATCGTACGGCCCGTTTCGCTGGTACTGGAACTCGACCGAGGTCTGTTGGCCGAACAGGCGTTGACCGCGCTGAATCGCGATGTGGTCACCAATCTGAAGCTCGTCGGTTCGCGCCCAGCGGGATGCTCCATCCGGATCAAGCCTCAGCAGCGGGTGCTCTGGCGTTGTTTCGATTTCAAAGCCGAGCCTGACCTTGATCCGCTTCGTTCGAGCATGGCCTCCGTTATACACCTGAGACGCCTTCTCCGTGCCGTGGAGTCCAGCGATCTCAAGGGTTACCGCATTGGACTGCTGGGGTGCGGTCTTGGCACCGAGCTCTCCGATCGGAATGAGCCCTTGATTCGTCAGAACCAGTGTTGACCCAGCGACACACTTACCGGTTCCCGCAGGACCTATCCCGAACACGATGTCGTGCGCCCGCATCGCATCGACGTAGGCTTTCTGCCCCGGGGTGCGGGGGATGACGAAGCGCCGTTTCGAGGGGACCTCGATGCGCTCCTGGTAGACTTGACGGAGTTGAATCAGGCGGGGGTCGTACAGCGTGCGCAGCGCGTAGTCGAGGTCGTCCTTGCGCAGCGGAGCACCCGAGCGCACGATGACCAGCAAGTCATCGAAGAGCTGCATGGCCTTGGCCACCGCGTCCTGCTGGCCGTTGATCTTCACTTCGGCGCCGCGCGCGATGACCGACACGCCCAGGGCCTGCTCAATGCGCCGCAGGTGCTGGTCGTGCTTGCCGAAGAGCGCCAGCGCTTCCTGGTCGTCGTGCAGCGTCAGAACGTGCTCAGCCATCTTCCAGTGCGGAGTGCGGAGTGCGGAGTGCGGAATAACAGCGCGTTGTGACTTCCATTCCGCATTCACCACTCCGCATTCCGAACTCTCCGCTATTTTTTGTACGAAATCCCCTCATCGCTGTAGGTCGTGATGTCGTGATCGTCGCCCCGGGGCACCCTCAACGTCATGCCGGGGCGCACCTGATCCGGGCTCTTGAGCACATCCCGATTGGCGTCGAAGAGGCGCCGCCACTTCGTCGCCTTCCCGTACACCTCGGGCTTCGCCGCAATGGACCAGAGCGAGTCCCCTTTTTGAACCACGTAGCTGTCATACGCCGTCGGCGGAGCGCCTGAGGCCTCCTCGTCTTCCATCTGCGGCGGCGCAATGACGTCGAGGCTGATCGGCGTGCGCGAGTGCTTCGGCTTGTAGAAGCTGGGGATTTCCACATCGCTTTCAATCATCTGGCGCGTCGTCTTCAGCGACTCGGCCGGCGGCGGCGCACCGACCAGATATCCCCGATTACCTCCGGACAGCTCTAGATCCACCCGCGGCACGTCCGTGACGCGCGTCGCCGTTCGACAGCCTGCGATGACCAAGCCCCCCCCGACTGCTATGGCGGTCCACGCGATGCTGCGCATTGTCTTCACGCCTCCCCTCGTTTCTTGCCCGTGAGCACCACAATCCCCAATTCCTTGAGCTGCGCGTCGCTGACCGGTGAGGGCGCATCCGTCACCGAATCGATCGCTTTCTGCGTTTTCGGAAACGCGATGACCTCGCGAATCGAGGGCGCCTGCGTGGCGATGGCCACGAGGCGGTCCAGGCCCAGCGCAAAGCCGCCGTGCGGCGGCGCTCCGTAGCTGAAGGCCTTCAAGAGAAAGCCGAACCGCTCCTGGATGATCGGCTCGCTCAAGCCCAGCACCTTGAAGATCGCGCGCTGCATCGCCTCCTGGTGGATCCGGATGCTGCCGGACCCGAGCTCGACGCCGTTGAGCACCAGATCATACGCGCGTGAGCGGACCGTGCCCGGATCCGTGTCCAGGGCGGCGACATCGTCCGGGTGCGGCGCGGTGAACGGGTGGTGCTCGGCGTCCCAGCGCTTCGCTTCGGCGTTCCAATGAAACAGGGGAAACTCCGTCACCCAGCAGAAGGCCCAGGGGTTGGACGGGGTTCGCACATCAGGCTTGTCGCTCTGGTACTTCTGCGTGGCCTCCTGGTGCGTCAGGCGAGGAAACGGTATCGTGAGCGGGATCTTCAGCGCTTCCCGGAACACGGTCCCCACCACGTCCTCGACGACCTTGAAGATATCTTCCTCCTCGACGAACGACATCTCAAGATCCAACTGCGTGAATTCCGGCTGGCGGTCGGCGCGCAAATCTTCATCGCGGAAGCACCGGGCGAACTGGACATAGCGCTCCAGGCCCGCGACCATGAGGAGCTGCTTGAACAGCTGCGGCGATTGCGGCAGCGCGAAAAACCGGCCGGGATTGACGCGCGACGGCACGAGGTAATCGCGCGCCCCTTCGGGCGTGGATTTCGTGAGGATCGGGGTTTCCACTTCGAGAAAACCCAACTCGTGGAAGGACTGGCGCATGTGGTGCACGATGCGATGGCGCAGGATGAGCTTCTCCTGGCTGGACGGCCGCCGCAGATCGAGATAGCGCCACTGCATCCGCACGTCTTCGGAGATGTCAAGCTGGTCGTCGATTTCAAATGGCGGCGGCGTCGCCGGATTGAGCACATCCGCCTGCGTCGCGTTGACCTCGACCATGCCGGAGGGCAGCCTCGGGTTGTCGGAGCCCTTCGGGCGCGCGCCCACCGTGCCCGCGATGCGCAGGACATACTCAGGGCCGAAGGATTTGGCGGTCTGGTGGAGTACCGCGTCGGCTTTGGCGTTGAAGACCACCTGGGCCAGGCCGGAGCGATCGCGCAGGTCAATGAAGCTCAGGCCGCCGTGGTCGCGCCGGCGATGGAGCCAGCCGCAGAGCGTGACGGTGGCGCCGATATGGCTCTCGCGCAGTTCCCCGCACCCGTGTGTTCGCATCATTGATCGTACGGGACGTTCCCCTTTTTCGCACGCGCCGCTACCGTAGCGAAAAAGGGGAATGTCCCGGCTTTTCTCATCAGTGGCATGGGCTTTTCACCTCCTGGCCCATCTCATCAACAAAGGTGTCGAACGGTACAGTCCGCTGGCTGCTTTGCCCGAGATCTTTCACGGTCAGGGCGCGCTGTTTCAACTCCGCCTCCCCAAGGATGGCGACGAACCGGCACGGGAACTTGTCCGCTTCCCGCAACTGGGCCTTCAGGCTCTTGCCGTCATAATCCATGATCGCCGTCACCCCATGCTCGCGCAACTGTTGCACCAGGCGGAAGGCCTCGCTCGCCAGCGCCGGTTGCGCGACGGCAAGATACACGCCGCGGCGTCCGGCGTCCTGCGCGCTCATCGAGGCGGCCTCGCCCGCGGCCATCAGGACGCGTTCGATGCCAGCGGCGAATCCGCAGGCACCCAGCGAAGGCCCGCCGAGCTCCTCGACGAGATGGTCGTAGCGTCCGCCGGCTGCGACCGCATCCTGCGCGCCCAAGCCTTTGGCGCGCACCTCAAACACCGTGCGGGTGTAGTAATCCAGCCCGCGCGCGAACACCTTCGTGTCGTCAAAGGCAATGTTCGCTTCCCGGAGACCCTGACGCACTTCGTTGCAGTGGGCGGTGCAGGCCTCGCACAACAGAAAGGGCGATGCGCTCCCCTGCCAGGCGATCTCATGGCACGCGGGATGCTTGCAATCGAGGATCCGGAAGATATTCTTGTCGAGTCGAGCCTGGCACTCCTTGCACAGCTTGGCCTTGTCGGGTGCCAGCCGCTGACGCAGCTGCTCGGCAGAGCGCTGCTGATCCTCGCGGCAGCCCATGCTCGAGAGCCACACGGCAATCTCCGGAACCCCGCACTCGCGCAGCATGTGCGCGCACAGCGTGATGACCTCGACGTCCACTCGAGGGCTCGCCGAGCCGATCGCCTCCACCCCGAACTGGTGGAACTGACGGAACCGGCCCGCCTGCGGCCGCTCGGCGCGGAACATCGGCCCGAGATAGAACAGCTTGGCGAACCCTTCGGTTTTGTGAAGGTTGTGCTCAAGATACGCTCGCACGACGGCCGCGGTGCCTTCCGGGCGCAGAACGATGTCATGGCCGCCGCGGTCCTCGAACCGGAACATCTCCTTTTGGATGATGTCCGTGGTTTCGCCGAGGGAGCGCAAAAACAGCGCGGCGTCTTCAATCAGCGGGGTGCGCACTTCCTGGTAGCCGTAGAGCGAGGAGAGCTTGCGGGCGGTGTGCTCCACCCGCCGCCAGCGCGCTAAATCAGCCGCCAGCACGTCCGAGGTGCCGCGGAGTGATTGGAACGCCATTATCCTCTTACGAACTCGAGTTCATTGCGGAAAGCGGAATGCGGAATGCGGATTGAAGAGGCCCAATTCAGAATTCGTAGAGCCGCTACTTGATGTCCTGGCGCATGAGGAGGCCAGGCTTGAACACAACGACCCGCTTTGGAGGCACCGGAACTTCTTGTCCTGTTTTGGGATTGCGGCCCCGTCTGGGTGCCCGCTGCCGGACTTTGAAGACGCCGAAGTTGCGCAGCTCGATCGTCTTGCCTTCCTTGAGGTTAGCGATGAGCTGGTCGAGAAACCGCTGCACCACCCGCTTGACGTCCACTTGGGTGATGCCGGTGTCCTTTGCGACCAATAGCACTAAGTCCTTCTTAGTCAGCGCCATAGGAATGGGCTACGGTAGCATAAGGCGTATGGACTTGTCAAGCGGGGATCGGAGGCTGATGGGTTACCGCCGGCAGTCCTTCACGCGATTCTGGTAGGTCTGGTACGGGCAAAACTGGGTGAGATCCCTATACCACGCCGTGCAGGTGAAGCCGGCCGGAGGCGTGTCGCTGTTGCAGATCGTCACAGGGCTCAGCGGTACAGGCACCGTCGTCGTCGCGCTCACCTGCCAGCCGCCCCCCGAGGGCGTGAAGACGCGCGTGAGGCCGTCCAAGTCAAACACCTCTGCCTCAAAGAGAAACTCCTCGTAGACCGCCGCCGCGGTGCCGGTCGTGAAGGGCACAGTGGAGTAATTCCGCTCCGTGGGCAGCGACGCGCTGTCACCAGGGCTCAGGCCCGTGACCGCATCGTCTCCGAGCCGTGCCAGGGTGTCCATGCCGCGATAACTGAAGATCACCCGCCCGTCGCTGAGCAACTGGGCCTGGAACGTGTACACGGCGTTCGAGTTGTCATACGCGCGCACTTTGAACCACGTCACCACGAGCCGGTTGCCGAAATCCTTCACGTAGACCCCGCCACCTTCCGCCAGACTCAGATCGCCCCAGAACGGCGCGATGACCGGCCCGTCGGCATCCAGCAGCGTCTCGCCGTCCGGGCAGCAGGGGATCGCCGCGTCAGGCAGCAGGTGGATCTCGCCGTTGGTGCTGACGATGACGCTGGTATAGCTCTTCCCGTAGAGCGGGAAGGCAAAGCGCAGCGAGACCGCCTGCTCCGCATCGTCTCCGCCGGAGAGCCCGGCGGCCGCCGAGCCCACCGTCGTCTCCCACACCGGCGGCGTCGCTGCCTCCGCCGTGGTCACCGCCAGAGTGCATGCCAGCACGGTGACGCCGCCGACCCAACCTGTCATTCGTCGTCGCATGCTCATTCCACGGCCCTCACCGCATCGCGAAGCTGCCGGATGTGATCGGCCTTGATCTGGACACCCCGAAGGACATTCGGGTCTCTGGTGTTGTCTGTGGCGTAGACCGGGAGAGGCTGCCCGAGGTCGGTGTAGACACCATCCAGCGCGCTGCGCAAGTCGGTGATATGCTCAGCGCGAACCGTCATTCCAGGCGTCAGCGACGAGTCCGTATAGCTGAACGCGACCAGGTTCCGTTGGGCGCGCAGCCGGTCGATCGCCTGGCGCAGCTGCGTGACATGGACCGCTTTGACCAGCGTCTGTACTGCCAGGGGATCATCCACAAAGACAATGGAGAACTTCGCGGTGGCCGCGTGGTCGGCCCCCATCGTGACCGAGAGGCCGCCCGGCGGAAAGGACGTGACGTCCACGATCCAACCGGTATGCGTCGAAGTGGCATCGGGCGTCGCCGTCAGCGAGAC
>CAYJRJ010000037.1:0-14336 GCA_964372775.1 uncultured Planctomycetales bacterium
GCACCGCGGCAGGACCCGCCGCCATCCGCAGGCGCCCGAACAGGACACGCCGCAGCGAGACATGCAATGTCACGGGAAACGCTGTATAATGGCACACTCTATGGCAACGACACGAGAGATTTTCATCAGCGTCGAAGCGCAGGAAACGCGCGTCGCCGTCACCGAGCACAAGCGGCTCGAAGAGTTTTACGTCGAGCGGGCCTCGGATACGCGCATGGTGGGCAGTGTCTACAAGGGGCGCGTGACCTCCATCGTGCCGGGCATCGGCGCAGCCTTCGTGGACATCGGGCTGGGAAAAAACGGCTTCCTCTACGTCGCGGATATCGTCGAGCCCAAGCCGGAGGAGGACGCGATCCTCGAAGGCGAGGAGCCGTCCGAGGCCCATCGGCCCGCCACCGAGGGCGCGCGACGGGGGCGCTCCCGCATCGAAGATCTCGTCAAGATGCACCAGGAGATCCTCGTCCAGGTCGTGAAGGAGCCCTTCGGAACGAAGGGTGCTAGGCTGACAAGCCACATCAGCCTGCCCGGCCGCTACATGGTGCTCATGTGCAACGATCCCCGCTTAGGCATCTCCAAGCGGATCGAAGACCCTCAGGAGCGCGCTCGGCTGCGGGGCTTTCTGACGAAGCTTAAATTCTCCAACGAGGCGGGGCTGATCATCCGCACCGCCGGGGCCGGCAAGGAGGAAAAGGATTTAGCGCGCGATGTGCGCTACCTCTCGAAACTGTATCAGCGTATCAAGCGCACGTCGGCGAGTGCGAAGGCTCCGGTGTGCGTCTACCAGGAGTATGAGCTGGCCCAGCGGGTCATCCGCGACAGCTTCACGGAGGACACCCAGCGCATCGTGGTGGACTCGAAGGATCTGTTCCATCGCCTGCGGCGGTTCCTGCAGGTGCTGATTCCCGGTGTCAAGGTGCGCCTCGACCTCTACCGGGCCGATGAACCGCTCTTCGAGAAGGAGGATTTGGAGGAACAGATCGCCTCGCTCTTTGACAAGCGCGTGCAGCTGCCCTCCGGCGGCTCCATCATCATCGAGCCCACCGAGAGCATGGTCGCGATTGACGTGAATACCGCGAAGTTCACCGGTCGGCGCAACCTCGAGGACACCGCGTTTCAGGTGGATAAGGAGGCCGCGATCGAGGTCGCGCGCCAATTGCGCCTGCGCGACATCGGCGGCATCGTGGTGATCGACTTCATCGACTTGGATATCCCGGCGCACCGGCGGGAATTGGTCACCGTGCTTGAAGATGCGCTGGCGAGAGACCGCTCCAAGACCAACTTGATTTCCTTTTCTGAGATCTGCGTGGCGGAGTTGACGCGCCAGCGCATGCGCCGCTCGGTCGAGACGGTGAGTTATCAGCCCTGTCCGTACTGCGCGGGCCGAGGCACGGTGAAATCAGCCGTCACCATGGCCATTGAAGCGATCCGGCAGGCGCGCCGCGCGCTCAAGAACGCGAAGGGCAAGACGGTGGAACTGCTTGTGCATCCGCAGGTGGCGGTGCGCCTGCTGCAGGAAGATCGACCGAGCCTCAGCCGTCTGGAGACCCAATCCCGCTCAAAAATCCTCGTGCTCTCCGACCCCAGCCTCCACTTTGAGCAGATCAAAGTCCAGCTGTCCGGCTGACGACGCATGAGGATCTTCCGCACGCCCTCCGTGCTCTTCCTCGGGGTGCTGTGGCTGCTGATCGGCGGTCTGCTGCTGTGGTGGCCGATTACGCTGACCGATACCGATTTGTGGTATCACCTCAGCGGGGGACGGTACGTGTTCACCCACCATGCCATTCCGCACCACAGCTTCTTTTCATTCCTCACACCCCCGAGAACGTGGCAGGCGCACTACTTCTGGCTTTTTCAGGTTGCGGTCTATCAGCTCTATCTCTGGTGGGGGTACTACGGGCTCATCTTCTTCCGGACGGCCGCGTTCTTGGTGACGACGGGGCTGGTCATTCGCTATCTGCTGCGTGACGTTGAAGATCCGCGGTGGTTGTCCTGGTGGGCGTTCTTAGGCATGTTGTATTGTTTGATTCTCTTTCCGCGACATTTCCTCGTTCGGCCGCATCTCGTGTCATTCATGTGTATGGCGGCGTTTCTCTATGTGTTGGAGTATCGCCCGCGCTGGGTCTGGAGTCTGCCCCTGATCGCGCTGCTCTGGTGCAATTTCCATGGGATTGAGTATCCGATCATGCTCCTCATCGTCGGGGCGTACGGAGTCGAGGCGATTGCGAATCGGCTCAGACGTCGCGCTGATCCTGACCGCTGGGGGTGGCGGTTTCTGACGCCAATGCTCTTCACGGCAGCGCCGCTACTCTTGCCGCCCCACGGTCTTCGCCTCTTACCAGTGCCATTCCAGCCGTTGGGGCGCATCTTTGAGTATATTGGAGAGCTGTCTCCCGTGACGCTTGATCAGGTGCTGTCCTTTCATATCTCCATGGTCACCCCGTCGATGGAAACGATCTTTAGCTGTTTTCTCGTGATCACCGGCCTGGTTGTGCTCAGTTCGCTGGCGCGCCGAACCGTTCGGCTGTCTCATTTGATCCTGTGGGGGGGAGGGGTGCTCTTGCTGACGTTGGGACGGCGCTTCGGGTACGAGTACGCCTTGCTCTCGCTGCCCCTTCTCAAGGCGAATCCGTTGTGCTCACCGAAAGAGCTCGGGCGCGCGCTCCCTCGACCGGCCCAATTGGCCGTCGTGATCGCGCTCATTGTCATGCCGCTGTTACAGCTGAAGGCGATCTTTCGCGTTCGCCCTCCCTACCCATTCTCAGCAGAGGGACTTCCGCAAGGCGTGATGACGTTTTTGAACCGGATCAACGTCGGCGGCAAGGTGCTTAACCAAGCTAATCTGGGAGGGTACCATCAGTGGATGCTCTACCCCAACTACCAGATCTTCATGGATATGGAGGTCGGCCCACTCGGGTTCTCGGCGGAGGATTTTTATGTCGGCGGCAACGTGTTTCAAGATCGCGAAACGTTACGGAAGGTGTTGACGCAGTACGATCCGTCCTTTATCATGGTGCCGTACGGTGCGGACAAGTTTCCCGAGCTGATCAAGGCGCATCCGGACTACGTGGTCGTGTTTTTTGATGATGTCGAAGTCCTGTACGCGAACCGCCGTCACTATCCCGAATTAGCGGCACAGGACGCGCTCGCAGACGTCGATCCGTTTCACGTCTCCAAGGCCCGGGAAGACGAGATCTCCTCCGATCCGGACCAGGAGCCGGTCCTGCGCCATCTCCCGCGACTGCTGGCGATCTATCCTCAGGGGGGAGTCGCCAACTATGTTGCGGGGATCGTGTGCCTGAAAGAGGGGTGGTATGACCGGGCGCTTGCCCACGCCCAGATGATTGTGCGCCACTATCCGCAGCGGGCGGTGGGCTACGAACTCCAAGGCGATGCCTACAAAGGGTTGGGGAAGTATGAGGAGGCTGCGGCGTCGTACCGGGTCGGACTGGACGTGAGCGGGGGGGCGTCGAAGTTCTATACGAAGCTCGGGTCTGTCTACCTTGCGGATGGGCGTTCTCGCGCCGCCTATCACGCGCTCAAGCAAGGCGCCGATCTCTTTAACATCGAAACGCCCATGGAGGACCTCTACGAGCTTGCCGTGGCCGCCCGTTCGGCTGGTCATCTCCAGGACGCGGCAGAGGTGCTCCACCATCTCGCTGCACACCGGGTGGCAGCGGATGATGAGGTCTGGCAGCGCAGGGTCGCGGCAGAGCTCGCGCTTGTGGAAGCGCAGCGCGCGCTGAACGGTTCCTGACGGAAAGGAGGCGGAAGAGCGGATGATGGAAAGCACGCAGCCCCGCATATCCGTACTGATCCCTTGCTACAACGAGGAGCAGACGGTGAGGAAGGTGGTCGAGGATTTTCGTCGCCAGCTGCCGAAGGCGACAATCTACGTGTACGACAACAATTCTACCGACCGCACCGTAGCGGAGGCCCAAGCGGCAGGTGCGGTCATAAGGTATGAGCGGCGCCAGGGCAAGGGGCACGTGCTGCGGACGATGCTGCGAGACGTCGAAGCCGACATCTACGTTATGGTGGATGGGGATGCGACCTACCCGGCCGAGCGGGTAGAGGCTCTCATCCAGCCTATTCTTCACGGAGAAGCTGATATGGTCGTTGGCTCTCGGCTGCAAATGGGTGATGAGCGGGGATTCAAATGGCTGAACCGTCTCGGGAACATGCTGTTTCGGTTCATCTGTAACCGGTTGTTCCGCGTTCGCACCACGGACCTTCTGACAGGCTACCGGGCCATGAATCGGCGGGTGGCCAAGTGGTTGCCGTTCTTTAGCCATGGGTTTGAAATTGAAACAGAGCTCACCGTCCGGTGTCTGGTGCGCGACTACCGCGTGGTCGAGATCCCGGTTCGTTTGGTTCCGCGGCCGGCGGGCAGCGTCTCGAAGATCCGGGTTTTTGAGGACGGGTGGCTGATCTTGAACACGCTCCTGGCCCTCGCCAGGGATTACAAACCGCTGCTGGCGTTCGGGACGATCGGGGCCGGCATCGTGCTGCTGGGGTGTGTGCCCGGCGCGGTCGTGATCAGGGAGTACCTGCTGACGCGCCAGGTGCTGCGCATGCCATCCGCGGTGTTTGCGGTCGGATGTGTGCTGGCGGGTTGTCTGGTGATGTTCACAGGAGTGGCCCTGCATGCCATTGCACGGCGGTTCCAGGAACTCAGCGCTCAACTGGATTTGTTGCTGGAGCGCACTGTAGGGCCGGAACCGCCGCAGCGCTCCGCTGGCGGGAACGCTCCATGAGTCCACCGGCGTCCCAGCACGCCGATCCGGTTATCCGAGATCTTGAGATCATGAGCGTCGCCCACCGCTATCAGCGATGGATGTATGAGCAGTTTCGGCCGCATCTCGGCCAGCGCATCGTTGAGTGCGGCGCTGGCATCGGCAACATGACGCGGTTGTTGCTGGACCGGGAACTCGTCATCGCCGTCGATATTCACGGTCCGTGCCTTGACGAGTTGCGTCGGCGTCTGCACGTCCCGAAGAACGTGCTCACGGTGCAACTGGATGTCGGCAGCCCTGATCTCGTGAGTCTCCAACGTTACGCCCCCGATACCATCCTATGCATCAACATGTTGGAGCACATCGAAGACGACGCGGCGACCTTGCGCGAGATGTTCGAGTTGCTGCCGCAGCGGGGCAGGTTGTTGATCCTGGTCCCGGCGTTTCAAGGCCTGTATGGGAGTATCGATCGTCGCCTTGAACACTACCGGCGCTACGGCAAACCGCTGTTGGCTCACAAGCTCCGTGAGGCTGGTTTTGCCGTCATGAAGCTGTTCTACATGAATTCCATCGCGACGATCGGTTGGTTTCTGAACAACCGCGTCCTGAACAGGACGGATCAGTCCTCGTCTCAAGTGCGCATCTTTGATCGGTGGGTGGTGCCTTGGCTCAGTCGGGTGGAGCGTCTGGTGAGGCCGCCGTTTGGCCTGTCCCTGATCGCGGTCGCGCAGAAACCGTAAGTTCTAAGTTCGAGGTTGACCGTAGGGCGATTCTTCGCTATCCTATTTCGTCATGTACGCCATTATTGAGGTCGGCGGACGGCAGTGGAAAGTGGAGCAGGGCACGCGCCTGGACATCAACCGCATCCCGGGCGAAGCCGGAGCCCAACTGTCCGTGGAGCGCGTGTTGTTCGCCCATGACGGCGCCGAGGTCCACGTCGGACGCCCGTACGTGGACGGGGCCAGCGTCCTGTGCGAAGTGCTGGAGCACCGCCAGGGTCCGAAGACCATCGCGTACCATTTCCGCCGTCGGGAGAACTGGCGCAAGACGGTAGGTGCTCGCCAGCCGCTGACGCGGCTGGTGGTGAAGGAGATTCGGCTGCCCGGAGGCGCCGCAGCGCCAGCCCAGTCGGCTGCAGTACCCGCCAAAGCCAGCGCCAAGCCAGCACGGGTCTCGCGCGTGACAAGAAAGAAACCCACGCTGAAGAAATCGACCAAGGAGTCGTGACATGGCCCATAAAACCGGTGCAGGGTCGACCAAGAACGGCCGCGATAGCTGCGGCAAGCGCTTAGGCCTGAAACACTTCGCAGGGGAATGGGTGTCCGCAGGGTCCATCCTGGTGCGCCAGCGGGGCACGACGTTCAGGCCCGGCTGGTTTGTCGGTGTCGGCGGCGATTGGACGCTCTTCGCCTTGAAAGACGGCATCGTGCGATTCCCCAAGACCCGCGTCGTCAGCATTGAACCCAAAGAAGCGGCCGCGGCGAGCGCTTGAGCGGCGCCTGCCGTGATGCGGCCGCTCCTTCCGCAGTCCTCACCATTGTCCCTCACTCCCGCACTGACCGATGTGGTTTGTCGACCGTGCCCAGATTTCGGTGAAGGCCGGAGACGGCGGCCGTGGGTGTACGGCCTACGCTCAACCCCCCTACATACGCTATCCCTATCCTGACGGCGGCGACGGCGGTGACGGGGGAGATGTCATCATCCGCGCCGACCCCAACATGGCGACACTGCTGGACTTTCATTTTCGGCATGAGTTCAAAGCCGAGCGTGGCGGGCATGGGGGCAGCAACACCAAGACCGGCAAGCGGGGTGCTGACCTCATGATCCGGGTTCCGCTGGGAACCGTGATCCAGGATGCCCAGACAGGCGACGTGCTGCGCGACCTGACGCAGCCCGATGAGCAGGTGACCGTCGTCGGCGGCGGCCGAGGCGGGTGGGGCAATGCCTCACGCAGCCGCTCGGCATCGCAGGAAGCGACGCCCGGAGCTCCCGGCGAAGCGCGTCGGCTGACCCTGGAGCTCAAGCTCATCGCCGATGTCGGGCTGGTGGGATTCCCGAATGCCGGGAAGTCATCGCTGCTGGCGAGGATATCGACGGCGCGGCCGAAAGTCGCGGCCTATCCGTTTACGACCCGCTATCCGGTCTTGGGGGTTGTCAGGATTGATGACGAGCGGTCCGTTGTGGCCTGCGACATCCCGGGACTGATTGAGGGCGCGCATGAAGGGCGCGGCCTGGGCATCCAGTTTCTCCGCCACATCGAGCGCACGCGCCTGCTCGTGCACCTCATCGACATGGCCGCCGTGGACGGGCGCGATCCCCTCGAGGCCTTTCATCAGCTCAACCGCGAACTGACAGCCTACAGCGAGGCGCTGGGCCGGCGGCCCCAGGTGATCGCCGCAAACAAGATGGATCTGCCGGATGCCCGAGTCAATCTGACGAAGTTTCAGCAACAGATCACGATACCGGTCTATCCGATTTCCTGCGCAACAGGTGAGGGTATCCCTGCGCTGCTGCAGGCGATCTGGAAGAGCTTAGAAGCTGTTTCATAAATAGAGTCGTCACCACAGAAACACAGAGCGTTCCCCGAGGGTTTCCTCTGGGTCTCTGTGGAGTTCTGTGGTTCTGTGGTGACAAGGGGTTGGTGAAACCAGTACGATGAGTCTTCGCGACGTGTCGCTTCAGCGTTTGGTTGTGAAAGTGGGGAGCAGTGTCCTCACCGATGCGAGGGGGCGGCTGTTGCCCGGGCGAATCGATCAGTTGGCCGAGCAGGTCGCCGCCGCGGGTGCTGCGCGCTCCTGCTCAACGATCCTTGTCTCTTCAGGGGCTATCGCGTGCGGCATGGCCGCGCTTGGATTGACGGCGCGACCGAAATCGCTGGCCCAACTCCAGGCGTGCGCCGCCATCGGGCAAGTGGAGCTGATGCATCGCTACGCGGTGGCATTCGGCAAACGGAATCTTGTGACCGCCCAGGTGCTGCTGACACAGGACGATCTGGCGGAGCGCACGCGCTACCGCAACGCCAAGCAGACGCTGCTCACACTCCTGCACCGCAGGGTTGTGCCGGTCGTCAACGAGAACGACACGGTGGCGGTGGAGGAGATCACCTTCGGCGATAATGATCGGTTGGCGGCCCTGGTGGCGTGCGCGGTGGACGCACAGCTGCTCGTCATCCTCTCGGACGTCGAGGGGCTGCTGCGCAACGGTCGTGTCATGGAGCGGGTCGAGGCGATCGACCAGAGCCATCAGGCGCTCGTTCGCGGCGGCGCGCGGTCCATCACGAAGGGTGGCATGGCGTCCAAGCTGGAGGCGGCGCGCATCGTCGGCCACAGCGGAATCCCCATGGTGATCGCCAACGGCACCACACCCTCCGTCTTGACCAGCCTCTTGGCCGGCAAACCGGTCGGCACCCTGTTTGTGCCTGGGCGCCGGCGGCTCACGTCCCGCAAGTGGTGGATTGCGTTTGCCCTGCGCCGGCCCCACGGCACGCTGGTCGTGGACGAAGGAGCGGTAGAGGCGCTCGTCGAGCGCGGGAAGAGTCTGCTCGCCTCCGGAGTGGTGGAGGTGAAGGGGCGATTCGACGCCGGCGCGTTCGTCGCCGTCACCACGCGCCAGGGCGCAGAAGTGGCCCGCGGCGTGTCGAACTTTTCAGCGGGCGAGCTGGCGCGCATCCGGGGGATGAAGAGCACTGAGGCGGCCAAGACGCTGGGTCTTTCCGCGGCGCGCGAAGTGGTCCATCGGGACCATCTGGTGCTCGCCCGTGAGCTTCACGCATCAGGAGCGTCGTCACGAGATGGCTGATCTGCGAACACAGATTCTCGATGTCGTTCAGCGGGCCAGGGAGGCGGCGCGGCAGCTTGCGCACGCATCACAGCAGCAGAAGGACGCTGCGCTGAAAGCGATGGCCGAGCAGCTCACGCGCTCGCGCCAGGTCATCTTGGAGGCCAACGCCAACGACGTGGAGGCCGCCCGCGCGCTGGGGCTCTCCGCAGCGCTCATCGACCGGCTGACCCTGACCGGCACGCGGGTGGACGACATGGTGCAGTCGATCGAGGCGGTGATTGCGCTGCCGGATCCGGTGGGCGAGGTCATCCGGAGCTGGACGCGGCCCAACGGCTTGGAGATCCGCAAGGTGCGCGTGCCGCTGGGCGTCATCGGTATCATCTATGAGTCCAGGCCGAACGTGACCAGCGAGTGCGCCTCGCTGTGCCTCAAGAGCGGCAACGCCGTCGTCCTGCGCGGCGGCGCAGAATCCTTTCAGTCCAACCAGGCGATCGGCGACGCCTTGCGCGCGGCGCTGCGCCAGTCCGGGTTGCCGGAGGCGGCGGTGAGCGTGATTCCGACGGCGGATCGGGCCGGCGTGGACATCATGCTGCAGCTGGACTCGTACATTGATGTCGTGATCCCGCGGGGCGGGGAAGCGCTGATCCGCAAGATCGCCGACACCTCGAGGATTCCAGTCATCAAGCATGCCAAGGGGGTCTGCCACGTCTACGTGGATGAGGCCGCGGATCTCGAGATGGCGAAGACCATTGCGTTCAACGCCAAATGCCAGCGCCCCGCCACCTGCAACGCTATGGAAACGCTGCTCGTCCATGAGCGCGTCGCGTCCCAGTTTCTTCCCGGCATGATCCGGGCGTTTAAGGAGGCCAAGGTGGAAGTGCGCGGCGACGAGACGACGCGCAGCCTGGTGCCGGGGGTGACACCTGCCACGGACGAGGATTGGCTCACGGAATATCTGGACCTGATCCTCTCGGTCAGAGTCGTCGGCTCGTTGGAGGAGGCGATCGAGCACATCAGCCGCTACGGCTCCGCCCACTCGGATGCGATCGTGACGCGCGACCAGGACCATGCGAAGCGATTTGTGCAGGAAGTGGACTCGGCGGCGGTCTACGTCAATGCCTCAACGCGCTTTACGGACGGATTTCAGTTCGGCCTGGGGGCGGAAATCGGGATCAGCACCGACCGGCTCCATGCGCGCGGCCCGATGGGGCTCGAAGAGCTGACGACGTATAAGTACGTCGTATTCGGAAGCGGACAGATCAGGCAGTAACCGATGCAGAGTTGGCCGAAGGGTGAAGGCTCAAGGCTGAAGGCAGCAGCACAGTCGTCCTCCAGCCTCCAGCCTCCAGCCTCCAGCCGAGGTATTCGAATCGGCATCTTTGGAGGCACGTTCAATCCGATCCACTGGGGCCACTTGCTCCTCGCGGAGACTGCACGGGAGCAGCTGCGGCTCGATCGCGTGCTGTTCATTCCCACGAGCCAGCCGCCCCACAAGCGGGCGGCGGAACTGTTGCCAGGTGCTGTGCGTTTGAAGTTGATCGAATTGGCGACTCGCGACCACCCGGCGTTCACCGCTTCGGACATCGAGCTGCAGCGGGGCGGAGTCTCCTATTCCATTGAGACGGTCAGAATACTGCGCCAGCGACTACCCAGCGCGAAGTTGTTTCTCCTGGTGGGACAGGATATGCTATCGGTGCGATGGGTCGGCTGGGAGGAACTTACACGGCTGTGCACGGTGGTGGTGGCCAAGCGCTCCGGGGCCGCGGCGGGGCGGCGGATTCATGGCGCAATGTCCCTCGCCATGCCGCAGGTGGACATCTCCTCTTCGGAGATCCGACGACGTCTGAAGACGGGGAAATCCATTCGCTACCTGGTCCATCCGGCGGTTGAGCGGCACCTCCAGAAAATGGAGAAATTCCGATGATCCCACCCCCTGCGCCGCCCCGCCTTCGGCGGGGCCGAATGCACGAGCGACAAACGAACAATCTGCGGATCACGAGGACGGCCGCATTCGTCACGGCGGCTGCGCGTAGTCACCCGATCAGCCGCCGTGTGGCGCAGGGGGTGGGATGATTCGGTCCTATCTGTGTCATCCGGACGGCGAGATCGAATGCGGGCTCTCCATCCAGCGGTTCCGCGAAGCGCTGGCGAATGAGCAGTCGCTGCTGTGGGTCGACATCGAGGGGCCCGAGGATGATGAGATCGAGCTGCTCCTTGAAGTCTTCGAGCTCCATCCGCTCACCGTCGAAGACTGCATCATGCCCAACGTCCGCCCCAAGATCGAGGACTTCGAGCGGTATCTGTTCGTTGTCATGCAGGGGCTGCGCCGCGTGGACGGCCGGCTCACGCCCGTCGAGCTCGATGTCTGTCTGGGGCGCAATTTCCTCATCACGGTCCGCAGCGAGCGCATCAAGAGTGTGGACGATGACTGCGCGCGGGTCGAGAAAAAATCCCCCATTTTCAAGCGAGGCGCCGACTTTCTGTTCTACGCGCTGGCGGACTCCCTCATCGACAGCTACTTTCCCATCATCGATGACGTGGAAGAGAAGGTCGATGAGCTGGAAGCCCAGCTGCTGGCCGACTCCACCCAAGAGACGCTGCGGAAACTCCTCGGGGTGTATGGTGAGCTCATGATCCTGCGCCGCACGCTCGCACCGCACCGGGAAATCCTCAGCCGGCTCAACCGTGGCGACCTGCCGTTCATCAAGCCGTCGAACGCCCTCTATTTCCGCGACATCTACGATCATCTGCTGCGCATGAGCGACCTGGTGGATTCCTGCCGCGAGGTGACGACCATGTCGCTTGAGGCCTACGCGACGATCGTCTCCAACCGGCTTAACGAGATCATGAAGACGATGACCGCCTTCGCGACGCTGGCCCTGCCGCTAATCATCGTCACGGGCGTCTTCGGGATGAATTTTGGCGAGCACCCGGAGCTGGGGCCCCGGTGGATCTACCACGTATTCAGCTTCGCACTGCTGGGGTCGGTGCCCGTCATGATCTATTTCTTCCGCAAGCATCGATGGCTATAGTCCCACCCCCTGTTTGGGCCCGCCTTCGGCGGGCCGCCTTGCCCACGCGGAGATTGAGTGGGGCAAGGCCGCTGCGAGCGGGCAAACAGGGGGTGGGATGACCGCGCCAGTCCTCGTGACGCTGGTGATCCTAATGGTCCTCTCGGCGTCGTTCTCCGCGATGGAAGCGTCCGTCCTCTCCATCAACAAGGTGCGGCTGCGGCACCTGGTCGAGCAAGGACACCACGGCGCCCAGCTCACCTTCGGGCTGCTGACCCAGCTGGATCGCGTGATCGGCACCTTGCTGGTGGCGAACAACCTTGCGAACGTGGCCATTTCAGCCATCGGGGCGTGGATCTTCGTCTCCTGGTTCGGTCCGAATGAGGGGTTGGTGATCGCGGCGGTGGTGATGACGGCGGTCCTGCTGCTCTTCTGTGAAGTGACCCCCAAGCTGTTCGCCGTCACGCATCCCGAGCTGGTGGCGTTCACCATCGTGCGGCCGTTGCGTCTGCTCATCACGCCGCTGCATCCCGTCGCCGCGTTCTTTACCTGGGCAGGACGGGCCCTCTTGCGCCTGCTGCGCGTGCCGATGAAGCGTCGCTCGCCGCTGGTCACCGAAGAAGAGTTGAAGGTGATGATTCAGATGGGCCGGGAGGCCGGTGTGCTCGAGGAGACCGAGCTGCGCATGCTCCAGCGCATCTTCGAGTTCAGTGACTCGGTGGTGGGACAGGTGATGGTGCCGCGCAAACAGATCGCCGGCGTGAATCTGAACGCCAAAGCTGCCGATGCGCTGGATGTGCTGATCGAGGAAGGGCATTCCCGCATTCCGGTGTACGAGGGATCGCTCGATCGCGTCGTGGGCGTGATCTACGCGCGGGACCTGTTGGCGACGATCCGGCATGGTGGGCTGTTGGTGCTCTCGGACCTGATCCGTCCGGTCGCCGTGGTGCGGGAGGACAAGCGCGTGGCCGAGCTGCTCACCGAGTTCCAGCGAGACAAGGTGCAGATCGCCATCGTACAAGACGCCACGGGCCGGACGGTCGGGCTGGTGACTCTTGAAGATTTGCTCGAGGAAATCGTGGGCGAAATCCATGAAGACGTTTCGAAGCAGAGAAAGAGCTGAGAGAATGCGGAGTGGGGAGTGCGGAGTTCGGAATAACCGTAGATTCCGCATTCCGCACTCCGCATTCCGAATTCTCCCGTGTTCTCTTTGTGCTGGTCGGGAGTTGACAGTTGGTTGGGGGGCATGCTAGGCTTGTCGCCAGGCTGTGGGGACCGTTGAAGCGAGTGGGTCGTCAACAAGGAGGACGGATGGACGCCTATTGCGTGAAGTGCAAGGCAAAGCGAGAGATGAAGGACGCCAAGCAGGTCAAGATGAAGAACGGCCGCGCGGCCATGAAAGGACGCTGTCCGACCTGCGGGACAGGGCTCTACCGCATTATGGGCGGCTCGTGATTCCCCATCGATAGCCACGCCAAAGCCCTCCTGGCTGCCCAGGCAGCCCTCGAGAAGCAGGCCGAGGCGGTGATGGTGCTTGACCTGCGGACCCTCACAACCGTCACCGATTTCTTCGTGGTGTGCACCGCCGGCAGCGCGCGGCAGCTCGGCGCGCTGAAAGACCATCTCGAAGCCGTCTTGGACGGGCAGGGGTATCCGGTGTGGCATATCGAAGGCACGTCGACCGCGCGCAAAGCGGTCACCCGCTTTCCTGACGAACCCCAGTGGGTCCTCATCGATGTCGGGGATCTCGTCATCCATCTCCTCGACCAGCGCGCTCGAGACTTCTACCGACTCGAAGATCTGTGGGCAGACGCCCCTCGGATCCCCTTAGCTTCCCAGGCTCCTCGGTCGGCGCAAGGCGCGTGAGCGCCTTGTCGCGCCCACATGATTCATGCCCTTGAAGCACGTCTGAGCGCCACACTGAAGGCGGTCCTGAGCGCATCAGGATCGACGCCGGTATTGCCGGAGAGCGCCTTCCACTGGGACATGCCCAAGGATCCGTCCTTCGGGGATCTCTCAAACGCCATCGCGTTTAAGCTCGCGTCCCATCGCCAGCAGCCCCCACAGCAGATTACCGAGGAGCTCGCGCAGGCGTTTCTCACCGCCTGCCGCAGCGCGGACCTGGGCGACTGGATCGATCGTGTGGAAGGCAGGGCCGGCTTCCTCAACGTCTTCTTCTCGCGCAGCGCGCTGACCACTGTGCTGCGCGAGATTCTGCGCCAACGCTCCCGCTATGGGACCCGGCACGTCAGGCCTGCCCCATCAGTGAACCTGGAATTCGTCAGCGCCAACCCGACCGGACCGTTGAGCGTCGCGCACGGCCGCCAGGCGGCGGTGGGCGATGTGCTCGCCCGCCTGCTGCGTTCGCAGGGCGCTCGGGCGACGACAGAGTTCTATCTCAACGATGAGGGGCGCCAGATCGAACTGCTGGGCCGGTCGCTGCGCGCGCGCTACCTGGAGGTGTTAGGCCAGCCGGAGCCGATTCCGGAGGACGGGTATCACGGAGCGTATCTGGCGGAGAGCGCGCAGCGATTGAAGGCGCGCGAGGGCGATCGGCTGCGCGAAGCACCGGTGGAGACCTTTTCTGCGATCGGCATGGCGGAGCAATTGCAGCGCATCAAGCAGGACCTGGCTCAGTGCGGGCTGGTCTTTGACCGCTGGAGCAGCCAGCGGTGGCTGCGGACCTCGGGGCGCATCGACGCGGCGCTCAAGGCGCTTGCGGCGCGGGGCTCGCTGTATGAGGCTGAGGACGCCACGTGGTTTGCCTCCACGAAGTTCGGCGATGACAAGGATCGGGTCGTGCGCAAGCGCG
>CAYJRJ010000038.1:0-8705 GCA_964372775.1 uncultured Planctomycetales bacterium
TCGAACCCCCGACCTTGGGATTATGATTCCCCTGCTCTAACCAGCTGAGCTACACCGCCGGATTCCTCTAAAGCGGACTGTCCCCGTAGGGGACTGTCCCCGTTACGCGGAGAAGAACTTCATCAACCATCTGACGCTGCGCTCCGCCCGGCTGATAGCCGCGGCGGTCCACGCCAACCGTTTCAAAACCAAGCACCTCAAATCGCTCTCCCACCACTTGGCACAAACGTAGGTCTTGAAACCGCCCAACCTCGTCGGCGCCGACTTCAATCCGCGCGTGAGTCCCTAGATGACGCACCCGGACCTGGCGGAACCCCTGCGCACGCAGAAACGCTTCAACTTCCTCAATCTGCCGAAGCTTTTCTTCCGTCACTTTCTGACCGTGCGGAATCCGCGAGGATAAGCAGGCGTTCTGCGGCCGGTCCCAGTTCGACAGGCCGAACGATCGCGCCAACTCGCGGACTTCGGCCTTGGTCACACCGGCCTCCTGCAACGGTGCTCGGATGCCGCGCTCGGCGGCCGCACGCTGACCGGGCCGTTCGGCGAGCAGATCATCGCCGATCGCGCCATACACCACCACCGGAATCTGCTCCGCGCGCGCCAACGTTTCCAACTCCTCGAACAACGTCCCTTTGCAGACGTAGCATCGCGACGGCGTGTTGGCCCGATAACGATCGTTCTCGACCTCTCGTGTGGTGATCACACGATGTCGCAGATCCAGCTCCTTCGCGAGCCGGCAGGCGGCCGCGAGATCCTCGCGTGAGAGCGACGGCGAGTCCGCCGTCACCGCCAGCACCTTGTCGTTTCCCAGCACGTCACAAGCGAGTGCTGCCAACAGCGTCGAGTCCACCCCGCCAGAAAACGCCACGATCACGTGTTGATAACCTGCCAGCAACCGACGGACACGCTGCAGTTTCTCTTCCAACGCTACGTGTTGCATATCGCTGGTCGCTGGTCGCTGGTGGCCAGTTGCTGATTGCTTCCCGCGATCCACCCCCCACCCAGTACGGCTTCGCCGTCATAGAAGACGGCGGCCTGCCCCGGGGTGATCGCCGACTGCGGCTCATGAAACTCCACCCGCACGCGATCCGGCGTCTCGGGGATGAGGGAGGCTGGTGCCGCCTCATGTCGTGAGCGGATTTTCACGAGCGCCCGGCGCGGGTACTGGGGCGCTGAAATCGACACCCAGTTCACGTGCTCCGCGGTGAGCGACAGTGCCAGGATGTGCTCTCTGGAACCGACCACCAATCGATTATTGGTGCGATCGAGTGCGACCACATAGAACGGCCGGCCGAGAGCGATCCCGAGCCCCTCGCGCTGGCCGATGGTATACCCCAACAGGCCGCGATGCGTGCCGAGTTCCCTGCCCTCGACATCCACGATGAGTCCCGGCTCATCTTCAACACCCAATTCCCGACGGAGAAAACCGTCCTTGTTGCGGTCGCGGACAAAGCAGACGTCCTGGCTCTCCGGCTTGTCCGCCGTGACCAACCCGAGCTGCTGCGCCATCTCGCGAACCCGGGCCTTGTTCAAGCCTCCGAGGGGCAGACGGGTGTGGCTCAACTGCGTCTGGCTGAGCGTGAACAGGACGTAGGACTGATCCTTCGTGTGGTCAACCGCCCGCTCGAGAATCCACCGCCCAGTGAACCGATCGTAGGTCAGGCGGGCGTAATGGCCCGTGGCGACGGCTTCCGCGTCGTGGGCCGCGGCCCAGTCGAGGAGGGCGCCGAACTTGATGTCATGGTTGCAGGCGATGCAGGGATTGGGGGTCAGCCCTTCGCGGTAGCTCTCCACAAAGTAATCGATCACATGGGTCCGGAATGTCTGCTCGAGTTTGAGCACCTCATGGCGGATGCCCAGCCGCTTCGCCACCGCCTTGGCGTCCATCGTGTCGCGGACGGAGCAGCACAAGCGCGTGCCGCTGGAGACGCACACGTCCTTCCCCCAGAGCTCGAGCGTCACCCCGATCACCTCGAACCCCTGCTCCACCAGCAGCGCGGCGGCGACGGAACTATCGACGCCCCCGCTCATCGCGACCACGACGCGTGATTTCATGCGGTCATTATAACATCAGCGACAAGCAACAAGCGACAAGCAACCGACTACTGGTACCCCGACACCCTCCGACCGACCCGCTCGCTCCGGCGCGGGCTCTCCCTCGCTGACGCTCGGGATCCCTCGGCCAGAGATCCCGAGGCCTCTGGCCGAGGGACGGGCGCTTGGGGGCGTCGAACCGGCCACCCAACTCCTCGCCCGTGGGGGGCTCGTCGGACAAGGTGGCCGTTCGCAAGAGCCAGTTCGCCGCCCCCGGCTGAGCCCGCGAATCGCTCGCCCCGACACCAATTGTCGTAGGCGCTGGATGAAAGATGCGGATGGGCTTCGGCACTGGCATGGGGCGGATCATCCCGCAGCCACTCAGCTAATTGGTGTCGGGGCTCGCCGGGCCCGGGTCGGACAGATGCGGTGTTAATTTGTCGCTGTGGATAGTTCGGCGGGAGCGGGGGATGTGGAAACCGCCGGCTGCGGCAGACGGTCGGCGAGCGAGAACAGGTAGGCGACCAACGCGTCGAGATCCTCTTCCGAAATGCGGTCTTTCCAGGCCGGCATGTACAGCGAGGGAAACGGCCGCGTCGGGTCGGCGCGCGGCACCGGCTGGCGCCCGTGGCGGATGAGGGTCTTGAGCGCTTCCACATCATTGCCGTAATACGCTTTGACGTACATCAGCGAGGGAGCTTCGCCTCCGAGTCCGGCGTTCCAGTTCTTCCGTCCACCCACGCCCTCGAGACCGTGGCACGCCGCGCACCCGTATTGTTCAAAGACAGCTGTGCCCCGCTCCACATCCGAGGCGAACGTCCGATCCGGCTGCGGCGGCTCATGCGTCACGTACGATGCGGGAAAGTCATGCGCAGTGAGGCTGAGCAGGTAGACGGTCAGCGCCTCAACCTCCTCCTGAGAGAGCCCGAAATGCGGCATCGCTGTGGGGAACACTTCCTCTTCACCGGAAGGCAGCGCCTCGACGCGTACGCCAGGGTTCAGTTGTCGCGGATTGGCGAGCTTGGTCATGAGCCAGCGGATGCGGTCGTGCGGCTCCTCCATCATTTCGAAGTCCGCCTCCATGAGCAGGTACGACTTTGAGCCGATCTCCGTCAGATCTTGCGAGACGGTCTGCCCGAACTCTTTCACGGCATGACACCCGTAGCAGCCTTTCATGGCGAAGAGCTGCTTGCCCTGAATCAGCTTCGGCACGTGCGCTTCGATCGGTCTGAGATCGCCGTGGCACTGCCGGCACGACGACTGGACCAGCTCCCCGCGCAACAGCGGCTCCTCCCAGTGCGGCACGTCGCCATGGGCGGCCTTCACATCGGTGGCCAGCCCCTGCCCGCCGTGGCAGACGGTGCAGCCGAACTTCTCGATAGGGTGCCACTCCAGGAACTTGCCGGGGTGCGCGGTAAAGGGCTCTTCCGCGAGCGCGAGCTGCGGCGTGTCGATGGCGAGATGGCACGTCGTGCAGCGGTCCACACGGTCCAGATTCGTCACCAGGGTCTGCTGGATGCCGCCGGAGACGCCGCGCCGCTCATCCTTCGCCAGCGTCTTGAAGAAGCGGCGCTGATAGCCCGTCCACTCGCGGTTGGTGTCCTGCCAGATCGAGAGCACGAACAAGAGGGCGAGGAGGGCGCTAAACACGAGAAAAACCACGCGTTTCATGAGCTCAGATATTGAAGTTAAACGCCGGCAGGCTGATGAGGTACTTGATCCCGAAGAGCAGCCGCAGGATGATCTTCGCGAGCACGCCCATCATCATGAGAAACAGCGAGATCGTGATGATGTACTTGATGAGCCCGAGCTCCTCATACATGCGGTCTTTGAACTTGCCGAACCAGACTCCCATCGCCCCCAGGAGCAGTCCGGCGATCCCCATGAGCCCCACGATCGCGCCATAGCCGATGAGCGGACCGGACCGCTGCACCAGCTGGTACAGCGTCGAGACCACCGGGGCGTTGGTCGAGCGCCCCAACGACTCGAACAGCGTGGTGTAGCGGCTGCGCAGCGGGTAGTCCGCATCCGGAGCGATCACGATCGGGATGAAGACCGCCGCGGACATGAGCAGCCCCAGCCCAAGATGCAGCCCTGCGGACGCCATCGCCGGCGCCTTGGGGCCGGCTTTGGACGAGAGCAGCTCCTTAATCCGCTTCGGAATCGGCGAGCCGAAGAGGAAGTACGCGATCAGCGCGAGGCTGCCCCACAGGTTCGGAAGATTCTTCAGGGTGAGCTTGGTCAACCGCCGGTGGCTCCAGGGTTCCCATGGCCAATACCACTCCCAGTTCGGCCCGCGGCAGTACGTGCCAATGAAGATGAGGACGAACCACATGATGATGCCCAGCATGAAGACCGAGACGGCGAACGGCCGCTCGGTCGGATACCAGACCCGCGCCAACCCGGCCCGCTTCCACTCCATCTTGGGCCAGGAGCCGACGCCCGCGGGGTTGGTGTCGATGTACGGAATCGCCATGAGCCCCACGATGATGAGGGTGGGCAACACCACGCCGGCGATCCAGGGATCGAAGTAGACGAGCAGCTCCTGCAGGCCGAGAAAGTACCACGGCGCCTTCGAGGGGTTCGGGGTCACGTTGAGATTCGCCACGGCCTCCAGCGGGGCCTGCATCACCATCGACCAGACAAAGAGGATGACCGTGATCAGCAGCGCGGCCAGAAACTCCCGCGACACCAGATGCGGCCAGACATCGACTTTCTCGCCAGTCTGCTTCGAGAAGGAGTCCTTGCGCACGCGCCACAGGTGGACGCACAGGAAGATGCAGAAGAGAAACGGCACCGCGATGCAGTGGAGCACGTAAAACCGGATCAGCGTCGCGTCGCCGATGACCGTGCCGCCGATGAGCCCGAAGCGCGCGTCGTTGGCGGTCGTGATGAACGGCAGCCGAAACGGCCCTTCGTTGCCGAGCATCGGCGAGTTCGCCGCCATCTGCGCGCCGACGGTGACGGCCCACAGTGCCAGCTGATCCCACGGCAGCAGGTAGCCGGTGTAACTG
The DNA here is from genome assembly GCA_964372775.1 of uncultured Planctomycetales bacterium. Taxonomy (GTDB): domain Bacteria; phylum Omnitrophota; class Gorgyraeia; order Aquiviventales; family Aquiviventaceae; genus CAYJRJ01. The sequence continues at coordinate 5,049 of CAYJRJ010000038.1, forward strand.
AGGAAGAGCGTCATGACCAGCAGGATCACGCCCACGGACCAGTTGTACTCGCGGGGCGGCTTGTAGGCGCCGGTCAGAAACACGCGCACCATGTGCAGGATCACCACGATCACCATCAGGTGCGCGGCCCAGCGGTGCATGTTGCGCAAGAGCCCGCCGAGCGTCACCGCGAACGTGAGGTCCTTCATGTCCTGGTAGGCCACGGCGCTGGTCGGGCGGTAGTAGAACATCAGGAGGATGCCGGTGACCGTGAGGACGAGAAAGAGGTAGAACGACAGGCCGCCCAAACCCCACGTGTAGGAGACGCGGATGGCATCCTTGGGCACGCGCACCGGATGCAGATGCAGGAAGACATTGCCGAAGACGCGCTGCAGCCGCGTGCGCGGGGTGTCGGTGAAATCGTGCCGGAAGATCGACTTCCAGAGTTTCGTTTTCTTGACGTACTGCTTCAAAGAGAACTTCTGATCAGCCATGACCTGATGCCTTGACACCACAGAGACATAGAAGCTGCACAGAGACACAGAAACTCCTGCTAAGCCTCCTCTGTGTTTCTGTGGTAATTCTGTGCTTCTGTGGTGTCATGTTAGGCGCTCTGGTGGGGCAGGAAGAACTCCCCCTGCTCCCGCATTCCCGGCCGGTTCTCCAGCCGTCCCTTGTCGATGAGCAATTGGCCGTCATCGGCCAGCTTCACCGCGCAGCGCCACAAGGGCTTGGGGGCGGGTCCTGCGATGACATCTCCATCGCGATTGAAGTTCGACCCGTGGCACGGGCACTTGAACCGTGCCTCCACATCGAACCAGTTCGGCGTGCAGCCGAGGTGAGTGCAGCGCGCCCAAAAGACGTAGAAGCCCTGGGACTGGCGGACGATCCACACGCGCTGCGTCTTCTTCCACTTCTCGCTGATGCCGATCGGGTAATCTTCAGGCTTGCCGGCCTTAAAAGACAGTGTCGGCTCGTAGAGCACGTTGGGAAAGAGGAAGCGCAGATTGGAGAGCAGCCACCCGCCCAAGAACACCCAGAAGAATCCCCAGCCCGCCTTCAGGAGGAACTCGCGGCGCCCGAAACGATCCTCAAGCCAGCGCCACACGTCGGCCCTCGGCGCGCTGGCTGTCTCGGGGCTCTGAGGGGCTGCGGCCTGCTGATCCATCGATTAGCGTTTTCCCTTGAGCGCTTTTTGAAACTCCCGAAGGGCTTCGCCGAGTGAGCGTCCCAGCTGTGGCAGCCGGCGCCCGCCGATGATCAATAGCACGATCATCAGGAGGACAATCAATTCGCCCCAGCCGATCTGCATGGTCAGCTCCTCCGTGAAACTGCGTATTCGGCCAACTGCTGGTACGCCTTCGCCAGGCCGTCCAACGGCACCGGCGCAATCGCAGCGCACGCCTCGCGGATGAACACCTGGGCGCGCTCCTGCGCGCGAGCCACCGCGCCGTGCGCCTGGGCGGCCTTGGCGACGCGCGCGAGAAACTTCGGATCAGTAGCCTGCGTACGCAACGGGGCAAACAGCCGCCGGCACTGATCCTCTGAGAGCTCACGCGCCAGATAGATGACCGGCAGCGACAGCGCTCCCTTATCGAGATCCGCGTGGATCGACTTGCCCAACCGCGCCTGATCGCCGACGAGATCCAGGCAGTCGTCGATGACCTGGAAGGCCAGACCGAAGTTGACGCCGAACGTCGTGAAGCGCTCCACCAGCGGCTCAGGCACGCCGCCGAGCAGCGCCCCGCACCGGCAGCAGCCGCCGATGAGCGAGGCGGTCTTGTCCCGGATGATGTCCAGATACTCCGCTTCGGTCAGATCCAGCCGGTAGCGCGCTTCCACTTCGCGCAGCTCACCACGTGAGAGCTCCCGGCAGACGTCGGCCATGATCCGCGTCACTTCGGGCTGCTCCAGGCGCGCGAGCATGGTGAACGCGGTCGCGTAGAGGTAGTCGCCCATGAGGACCGCCCGCTCCACGCCCCAGCGGGCATGGAAGGTAGGTTGGGAACGGCGCAGCGGGGATTGGTCGATGATGTCATCGTGAATCAAGGTGGCGGTGTGAATCAACTCGATCGCCGCGGCCGCATCGATCAGCGCGGGACGGTGCGGGGAGGGCCCTGACAGGCCGGTGAGCAGCACCAGCGCCGGGCGCAGCCGCTTGCCGCCCGCCGTGATGAGGTAGACCACCATGCGGGCCACCGGATCGTTGAGCTCAGTCAGGATCCGCTGCGTGACGTCCTCGAGCGCCTGCTGAATCGGAGCCAGCGCCTGGGTGAGCAGTGCGTCCGAGGAGTCCTGATGCCGGCCGCGTGAAGAGCGGTGTGCTCGGGAAGGGGCAATCGCTGTGGTCATACGGCTGTGCGCATCGATTTCGTGGCCACATACAGACTCGCAAGGCCACCGGATAATGGGTGGTATTCTACAACAGTCGCAAGACTCTGCAAGCGCGCAATGAACGCAGTCGGCGGAAGGAACGCCCGCACGGATGTCGCCAGATACGTGAACGGCCACAGCCGACCCGTCAGCACCAACCCAATCAGCCGGGCCACCGTAAAGAGGAACGCGTAGTAGCCGGCCCGCAGCAGCGGATGGCTCGGGTAGCCTGTCTCCAGCACGATGAGCCGGCCGCCGGGCCGCAGCACCCGGACCATCTCGCGCAATCCTTCGGTCAGATCCGCCAGGTTGCGCGTGGAAAATCCAATCGTGAGCCGATCAAAGCTCGCATCGGCACACGGCAATGCCAGCACGTCCGCCTGCAGCCAGCCAATGTTCAGGCGCTTCGCACATTGCTTCTGCTGGGCGCGCTGCAGCATCGCCCGGTTCATGTCGACGCCGATGACCACACCGTCCCCGCCCTGCCAGCGGGTGCAGAGCATGGCCAGATCGCCGGTGCCCGTGCACAGATCCAGCACGCGCTGTCCTGGCGCCACGTGGCCGCGGCGCAGCGCGATGCGCCGCCAGCGCTGATCCAATCCGCAGCTCACCAACCGGTTGAACCAGTCATAGCGAGGCGCGATGCGCGTGAAGAGTTGCTGGATGAACGAGCGCTGCTCTTCGGACGAGCGCTGCTCTTCGGACGAGCGCTGCTCTGCCGGCGCGATGACCGGCGCGTGCCTGGGCGGCGCAGGGGGCGGGATCATCGCCGGCTCTGCGCAAGGTAGAAGGCGAGGCTTTCGAGCTCGATGGCCAGGTCCACGTTCCTCAGCCACACGGTGGAGGGCACCTCAAGACGCACGGGCGCGAAGTTGACGATGGCGCGCACCCCGGCGCTGACGAACTGATCGCACATCGCCTGAGCCGCCTCCACAGGCACGGCGATCAGCCCGATGTCGATTTGGTGGCGCTTCACCAGCTCGGCCAATTGAGCGACCGGTCCCACGGGCATGCCCTGAATCAACCGGCTGATCTTCTGCGCATCCGCATCGACCGCGACGCGGAAGAAAAATCCCCGCTCGCGGAACCCGCGATAGGCCAGCAGCGCCGAACCGAGATTGCCCACACCGGCCAGCGCAACGTTCCATTCCCGTCCGGAGACACCGAGGATGGATGTCAGCTGATCATGCAGCCGCTGGACCTCATAGCCGCGGCCGCTGGTGCCGAACTGGCCGAACGTGCTCAAATCCCGGCGCACCTGGGCATCCGTCAACCCCAGCTGCTCGGCGAGCCGCTTTGACGAGA
>CAYJRJ010000038.1:8805-11808 GCA_964372775.1 uncultured Planctomycetales bacterium
GCTTCAAGCGGCGAGGGCGGCACGAGGATGCCGCGTGCGCGCAATCCATTCGCCCATTGCGCAAACTGCTCACGATGGCTCAATGTGGCCTGCGCGTAATTCTTCACCGGGGTCGAGGCAAAGAAAACGGTCGCCATGGAACCGCAGCTGTTGACGCACAACGGCACGTTGGCCTGCGCCGCCACCAGCAAGAGGCCATCGGCGAACCGGCGCGCCAGCTGGTCTAACCCATCGTAGGGCGGATGCGCGGCCAGCGCCTTGAGCGTTGCGATCCCCGCGGCCATGCTCAGCGGATGACCCGCAAATGTCCCGCCGTGATACACCTCGCCGGAGGGCGCGAGCCGCTGCATGAGCCGGGAGGACCCGCCCACCGCTCCGATCGGCAGGCCGCCGCCGATGATCTTGCCGAAGATCGTCAGATCCGGGTCCACACCGAAGAGCCCCTGCGCACCGCCATAGCCGACCCGAAACCCCGTGACCACCTCATCAAAGATCAACAGCGCGCCATGGTGCGCGGTCAGTTCCCGCATCCGTGCGAGGTACTCGGCGTCCGGCACGACCACGCCCATGTTCGCGGCCACCGGCTCCACGATCACGGCCGCGATGTCATGGCCGTGGCGCTGCATCAGCGTGGCGAAGGCCCCGCGATCGTGATAGGGAATGCTGATCGTCTCCTGCTCCAGCGCCTCCACGAGCCCGGCCGTCTTGCGCGCCATGAGGCTCTCGCTGTGGCCGTGATAGCAGCCGTCGAACATCACGATGCGGCCGCGGCGCGTGTGGGCGCGCGCGAGCTTGACGGCGGTCAGGCACGCCTCGGTCCCGGAGGTCGTGAAGCGCACCTGCTCGACGGAGGGCACCGCATCGGCGATCAGGCGGGCCAGCTCGACTTCGCCGGGATGCGTCAGCCCCATGAGGATCCCGTCGGCCATCGCCTGCTTGAGCGCGCGCATCACCTCAGGCGGGTTGTGGCCCAAGACCAGCGCCCCCCAGCCCATGATGAAATCGACGAATCGCTCGCCGCCGGCGCCCACGACCTCGGCTCCCTGCCCTTGGATAAGCATCAGCGGTTCGGCGTTGACCTGGCGAAACGCGCGCACCGGGCTGTTCACCCCGCCCACCAGATACCGCCGCGCATCCTCAGCGACTCGCGGTGACACCGCGGGCATCGGACGGGCCGGAGACTTGCTGGATCGTTTGGACGGTGTCAGAGGCATGGTCTATTTCTCCCGCAGCGCAGCTGCGGCTTCTTTCGCCCAGTAGGTGATGAGCACATCCGCGCCGGCCCGCTTCATCGCCAACAGCAGTTCCATCCACGCCGGACGCTCCGCGATCCATCCGCGGGCCGCGGCGGCCTTGACCATCGCGTATTCTCCGCTGACACTAAACGCCGCCACCGGATGATGGAAGGTCTCTTTGATCCTGGTGATGACATCAAGGTACGCGAGGGCGGGCTTGACCATGAGGATGTCCGCGCCCTGCTCGATGTCCAGCCGCGCCTCCCGCAGCGCCTCTTCGACGTTGGCGATGTCCATTTGATACGAGCGCCGGTCGCCAAACGCCGGCGACGACTCGACCGCCTGGCGAAACGGCCCGTAGAACGCCGAGGCGAACTTCGCCGAGTAGGCCATGATGGGCAGGCGGTCACAGTCCGCCCGATCCAGCGCTTCGCGAATCGCGGCGATATTGCCGTCCATCATGTCCGAGGGGGCAACCATATCCGCACCGGCCTCGGCGTGCGAGACGGCAACCTTGCCAAGACGTTCGAGCGTCGCATCGTTGTCGACGTAAAACTGCCCCTCAGCTGGAGGCTGGAGGCTGGAGGCTGAAGGCCTGGCCCTTGCCCTGCTCTTGTTTTTGCCTCCAGCCTTCAGCCTTGAGCCTTGAGCGAACTTCACGATGCCGCAGTGTCCGTGGGTTGTATACGCGCACAGGCACACGTCGGTGATGACGAGTAGCTCCGGCACCTCGTGCTTGAGGGCGCGCACCGCCTGCTGAATCAACCCATCCTTGGCCCAGGCCCGGCTTCCCCATTCATCCTTCTTCTCATCTGAGAGCCCGAACAGCAGGATGGCCGGCACGCGGTGCTCCTGCAGCTCGCGGCACTCGCGCACGAGCTGATCGATGGACAGCTGAAACTGCCCCGGCATCGAGGGGATCGGCGCGCGGACGTTGCGCCCTGGGCGGACGAACAGCGGCATGACCAGCTGGTTCGCCGACAGATGCGTCTCGCGAATCAGCGCGCGCAGCGCCTCGCGCTGCCGCATCCTTCGTGGGCGATACGTCATGGCTGATGATATGGTCCTCATCGCATAAGCCTTGGTGCAGGGTGTCCTCGCGCGACCCGGCGCAGCGCATGCACGGGCTCAGCACGGCGAGGCGCCCTCGCACTTCTGCACCGGCCATGCTGTCCGACGAGCCCCCTCCGGGGCTCTGAGGAGTTCATGGCCGGGGGCGCCGCAGCCGGGCGCCCAGAGCCCGTGTCAGCGCAAGCGGGTTGCGCGAGGGCACCACGTTCGACCGCGCAACTCGCCCATGGAGTATCGCGTCCACGAGCCCCTCGATCGTTGAGACTTTGGCCTCAACGACCACACGGCCTCCACGGGCGCGTACGGCGCTTGAGGTCACCGGCCCGATCGACGCAAACCGCAGACGGCGAAATCGCGCGCCCTGTCCCGCGGCGCGCAGCGCCTCGCCGAGATGCTCCACGCAGCTGGCCGAGGTGGCCGTCACGAGATCGAACGGCTCGCCGAACACCTGGCCGACCCGCTGCAGCAGCATCTGCGGCAGCACCGTCCGGTAGATCGGCACCTTCGTCACGCGCATGCCGCACGTTCGCAACCCCTCCTCCAGCACATCGCGGCTCTGCTGCGCGCTGAAGATGACGGCGCGTTTGCCGCGCAAGACGCGACGGGGCAATTCGCTGACCATGCCTTCCTGGTTGAAGCGCTTGGGGACAAAATCGACATGCAGCCCGGCGTCCTCCACGGCCGCGGCGGTCTTCGG
>CAYJRJ010000038.1:11908-13077 GCA_964372775.1 uncultured Planctomycetales bacterium
CGCAGCGTGCCTGTCACCGTGCGCTGCTGCCCCCGGGTGCCCCACTCAATGACCGCACATGGCGTCGAGGGCTTGCGTCCGTGCTGGATCAGTTTTGCGACAATCGCCGGCAGCGTGCTCACCCCCATCAGGCACACCAGCGTATCGCAGGCGATGGCGAGACGATCCCAACGAATCGCGGTATCGGCTTTCGCGGGATCCTCATGGCCTGTCACAATCGCGAGCGATGATGAGAGCTTGCGATGCGTCACCGGGATGCCGGCATACGCCGGCACCGCGACGGCACTCGTCACCCCCGGCACGATCTCATACGGGACCCTGGCCTTGGCCAAGGCGAGCGCCTCTTCTCCGCCGCGGCCGAAGACGAACGGATCGCCGCCCTTGAGCCGCACGACGGTCTTACCGGATTTTGCCGCGCGCACCAGCAGTCGGTTGATTGTCTCTTGGGCCGCCGTGTGTCGGGAGGGTTCCTTTCCTACGTAGACCAACTTTGCCGTCGGCACGCACACCTTGAGCATCTGGGGGGCGACAAGATGGTCGTAGACCACGATGTCAGCCTCCCGAAGGACCCGCTGACCCTTGACGGTCAGCAGTCCCGGATCACCTGGACCTGCACCGACCAAATAGACGCAGCCACGAGGTTTCATGCCACCTAATTTGCTCCACTCGTTTTGTTCTTCTCTAGTGGCTCGAGAAGTCTGAGTAGTCGTTGCTCATTCCTTGCTGCCAGCAGCAGAATCACCCCGATGATCATGGCACCGACCAGTGGCTGCACCAACCTCACGGAGCCGCCCCGACTTAGCGAGTACACAAGCGCATTGTCCTGTTGAAAAATTTCATCGGCCATCGCACGCTCAAGACCGGTTTGAGCCTTCTCCGCCAGCTTTGCGTGCGCCTTGTGGGCTTCTTCGTAGGCACGAGACACCAGCACTTCGTGACGACGCCACAATACGACCCCCGCGACAAGTGGCAGAACGACCGCAATCCACCCGAACAGCCACATGGAGCGAACGGCCCTGTGCCGCTTCTCTACCCAACGTCGGTCCTCAATCGACAAGGTGCTCATTCTGACACTCCTCTATCTAACTGAAGCGCGCCCGGCGGGATTTGAACCCACGACATCCAGCTCCGGAGGCTGGCGCTCTATCCGCTGAGCTACGGGCGCGTCG
>CAYJRJ010000039.1:0-12947 GCA_964372775.1 uncultured Planctomycetales bacterium
CGTCCTAGATCCCCTCTCCATTCCCGAGCACTGTCTGTAACGTTCCCACCTTACCGCTGATCAACTTCCGCTGGCGCCTGCGGTAAACCAGGAAGGACGGGTCGAGGTGAATCAGGTGAGGCGGCTGCTCGGTAGCCTCTTCCATGTCGGGGTCCCAAGGAAGGGGCCTCTGGTGGCGCTCGCGTCTGGCGTTGGACCCCATCTTCTTTAGTAATGCTTGAAAATAATCCGTAGGAGTGATATATTTACATTGTACATATGCATGATATCCGCTTCGAGTGGGATAAAGCAAAGGCCGCCCTGAATAGAAGGAAACACGGGGTCTCATTCGAAGAAGCGCAGACGGTGTTTTACGATGAGCACGCGATCGAGTTTTTCGACCCAGATCATTCGGTTCGGGAGGATCGTTTTATCATGCTCGGCTTGAGTTTTAAATTACGGCTCTTGGTGGTGTGCCACTGCATCAGAGAGGCGGAATCAATAATCAGGATTATTTCAGCGAGAAGGGCCACGCGCCGCGAAGCGGAACATTACCGGAGAGAAACCGCATGAGAAAAGAATACGAGTTTGCGAAGATGAAAGGCCGCCGTAATCCGTATGCCAAGCTACTCAAGAAGCCGGTGACGATTCGGCTGGGAGCGGATGTCGTGGACTATTTCAAGACCATGGCGAAGGACAAGGAGGTCCCCTATCAGAATCTGATTAATCTGTACCTCAGGGACTGCGTGCAGTCACATCGGCACATCCAGTGGGTGGCGCATTCAAGAGGATAGCTATGCGTCCCATTGACAAGACGACGGCACGGTATCACACCGATCTTTCCGAAGAACGGTACCGCGTCGACGGAAGATCAAAGCGGTTGACCAAGCAATTTGCCAAGCGCAAGTCCAGTAAGGCATCTCGCCGGGTATTGGCCAAGGACGCTCTTGAATTCTGGGGACATCATACTTAATTTGGGAGAATAGGGGACGGTTCGTATCTTGGGGTGTTCACTCGGAGGTGAGGGATGGGCAAGACGCTGGCGTGTAAGGATGTGGGAGTGGATTGTGATTTTGTGATCAAGGGGAAGGACGAGACGGACATCCTGCGTCAGGCGGCGGAGCACGCCACAGGGTGCCATAACAACATCAAGCTGACGCCGGAGATTCAGGAGAAGCTTCGCGCTGCCATCAAAGAGGATAGCGGGTCCTCGTGCTGCGGCGGCTCCTGTCATTAAGGAAATTCTGGAAACATTAGGGGACGGTTCTGAGTGTTGAGTCGGACAATGAGAGCCATCCCCGATCGTACGGATGCCCGCCACCCCAGACTCTAATCCGAAGGTCCTCACCATCGTGCAGGCGAATGCCGCGCTGCCGAAGGTCATTGAGCTCGTTGAGCGGCTTCAGCAGTTGCAGCGGGCGATTCTCGATGTCCAAGAACAGCGGGAGGGGCTGGCGGACAAGCTTGGCTCAGGCAACGGCCATTCGAAGGCTGCGCTGCAGGATCAGCTGCACGCGGGGACTGCGCGGCATGATCAGCTCGTTGCGGAAGCCGAAACGACATTCACCCGGTTGGGTGAGTGCGGGGCCATGCTCAAGGACTTGGAGACCGGCCTGGTGGATTTCTATGGAGAGCGTGCCGGGCAGATGATCTTCCTCTGCTGGCGGCTCGGGGAAGAGCTGCGCGTCCAGTACTGGCATACGTTCGATGGCGGCTTTGCCGGTCGCCAGCCCGTGGATGAGCTCATCAGGTAAGCTGTCCCCCGCATTCCGCCAGATGGCGATCGTCCGCCTTGCGGCCACGCCCGTTGTTTGTTAGGGTAGATACAAAGGAGGTCCCATGGCTTTCGTGAACTATCAATTTGAGAAGCGGAAGAGGGATTTGGAAAAGAAACGAAAGCAAGAGGCAAAACGCCAGCGCAAACTGGACCGGAAGAAACACCAGGGCGCCGAGCCGCCAGCGCCTCCCCAAGAAGTTCCGCCGAGCTGATCTGGGAATTCCGAAACATCAAAGGAACAGGCATGAAGATATCCGTTGTAGGAGTTGGAGCGGTGCTTGGGGTGTGCTTGGCGGGGGCGAGGGCGGACGCATTTTCCGCGTCGTATGATCAGAAAGTCACGCAGGGCAGGCAGGTGGTCGCTGGCCGGGTGACCATGAAGGATGAGATGTTTCGCATGGAAGCCACCGTGGACGGCCAAGCTGCGGTGACCATCCGCAACGCGAGCGGGGTCTATATGTATCTGCCCGCGGAAGGGATGGCGATGAAGATGTCGGGATTGAATCCCTCCCAGCAGCCGATCCAGCACGGCGAGAACTACCAGCAGTATCTCCGAGACCGGCAAGCGGAGCGGATTGGGAGCGAGACGGTTGACGGTCATTCCTGTGACGTGTACCGCTTCACCGATCCCGCCATTGCGGGCACCACGACGGCGTGGGTGTGGATCGAAAAGCAGTTTCCCCTCAGGATGGAAGTCGATGACTCGGACGGCAAGACGGTGATCGAGCTGACGAATATCGAGCTCGGCGTGGCCGTCGCCGATACGGCGTTTGAGCTGCCGGCCAATGTGCAGGTGATGGAGATGGGCGCCATGATGAACGCTCGGTAAGAGCGACGTGCGGGTTGTCCTGGGACATGACGGACTCCGGGAGGGGACGATGGCGTGGTATGTGGTGTTAGCCAAGTTCACGGATCAGGGGATTCGGGCGATCAAGGAGACGCCGAAGCGGGCGAAGGTGTTTCGGGAGACGGCCGGAGCACTCGGCGTGAAGATTAAAGACATCTACTGGACCCTGGGCCACCATGACGTCGTGCTGACGATGGAAGCCCCGGATGACGAGACGGCTGCGGCCCTGATGATGAAGGTGGGGTCGCTGGGCAATCTCACCTCGCAGACGCTGCGAGCCTTCACGGAGTCTGAAATCACCTCGATCGCGTCAAGGATTTAGGACAGTAGGCGACGGGGGTGAACGACTCATCCTTCCAGCCGGCGTGGTGGTGCCCCGGAGCCCACGGGCAGACGATTTGGGCCGGCGCGCTGCGCAGCAGCCCCCGCGTGCCGCTGACCCGCAGGCGCTGGGAGCTGCCGGACGGCGATTTTCTCGACGTGGATGAGCTGGCGGCGGAGGCATCGGCCCCGCGCCTGATCGTGCTGCACGGCCTTGAAAGTTCTTCCCGAGCACCCGCGGTCGTCGGCCTGCTCTGGCAAGCCCATCGGCGCGGCTGGGGCGGGGTGGCGGTCAATTTCCGAAGCTGCAGCGGCGAGCCCAACCGCCTGCGCCGCTCGTATCATGCCGGCGACACCGGGGATCTGGCGTGGGTCATCACTCGGGTGCAAGCGGAGCATCCGACAAGCGCTCTGGTCTGCGCCGGCGTGTCACTGGGCGGCAATGTCCTGCTGAAATTTCTCGGTGAGCAGGGCGAGGCGCTGCCACCCGCAATCCGGGCGGCGGCGACCATTTCCGCGCCCTTTGATTTGGCGGCCAGCGTCAGCAGCCTGGGGCAGGGGTTCAGCCGGGTGTACCAACACCGGCTGGTGGCCGCGCTCAAGCGAAAAACGTTCGACAAACTGACCCGCCACCCGGACCTCGTCGACCGCGCCGCCCTGAAGGCGGTCAACACGCTGGGGGAGTTTGATGATCTGGTGACCGCCCCGGTGCATGGCTTTCGGGATGCGGCGGCCTACTGGGCGGCGTCGAGCTGCGCCCAGTTTCTGCCGCGCATCCGCCGGCCGACGCTGCTCATCAATGCCGAGGACGATCCGTTTCTACCACCCGAGGTGCTTCCCAGGCAAGCCGTGGCTGAGAATGCGTATCTGACCGCTGCATTTACCGCCAGCGGCGGCCATCTCGGGTTTCTGTCCGGCCGCCGGCCCGGCGCTGGCAGCGTCTGGGCGGAAGAGCGCGCCGCAGACTTTCTTGCTCGCCTGCTTGACAAGTAGACGTTCGTCTCCTATAGTGGCTTTGCCATGGGGACGCAGATCGATGAGCCGATCACGGTGGGCGTCGTGTTTGAGCGCAGCCGGGTGAGGCCTGCGTGGTTCATCTGGGGATCGCGCCGTTACGTGGTCAAGGACGTCACCCAGCGCTGGCAGACGAAGGCAGGGCAGACGCCCATCCTGCACCTGGGCGTGACGGACGGTGCGAGCACCTTTGAGCTCACACTCGACCAGCACGCCCTCGTCTGGCGTCTTGCCGCGGTCGAAGCCAACGGGTGTGCATAAGGGCGGATCATGTCCGAGCGAATCATTTTCCATTCGGACATGAACGCCTTTTTCGCTTCCGTGGAGCAGCGGTTTAATCCGGCGCTGCGGGGCAAGCCCATGATCGTCTGCGGCAATCCCAAGAAACGCACGGTGGTCGCGGCGTGCTCCTATGAGGCCAAGGCCTTCGGCATCACAAACGGGATGTCGGTCTTCGAGGCCAAGGCGCTGTGTCCCCGCGTGATCCTCGTGGGCGGGCATCCCGAGAAGTACGTCGACGTCGCCCAGCACATCTTCGCGATCTACGCAGAGCTCACCCCGCACGTGGAAGTCTTCTCCATCGATGAAGCGTTCCTGGATGTCACCGGCACGTATCAGCTGGTCGGGGCTGCGCCGGAAGATGCCGCCCGATGGATCAAGCGCAGGATTCGAGCCGCGTATGGGCTGACGTGCTCCATCGGGATCGGCCCGAACAAACTCATCGCCAAGGTCGCCTCGGATCTGCAGAAGCCCGACGGACTGGTGCGGGTGCGCCAGGAGGAGGTGCCCGCGTTGATGGAGCGGCTGGCGGTGGAGGAGCTGTGCGGGGTCGGGCCGAGGCTCAAGGTCCATCTCAATGAGCTGGGGATTATCACCTGCGCGGATCTCGGCCGCGCCTCCGAAGAGATGCTGGTGGCAAGGTTCGGCATCGTCGGCCGGTACCTCAAGCACATGGGGCGGGGCCTCGACGAGAGCCTGGTGCTGCGCCTGAAGCCTGATGCGCTGGTCAAGTCGATGGGCCATTGCTACACGCTGCCGCGCGATACGGATGATGAGGGCGAGATCTACGGGACGCTGCTGCGGCTGTGCGAGCAGGTCGCCAGGCGATTGCGGGCGGACGCCTACCAGGGGCGGACGATCAGCCTCACGATCCGCTACGCCGATTTCACCACCCTCTCGCATGCGCGAACCATCGACTTTGCAACCGATACCGGGCTGCAGGTGTATCGCACGGCGATCAAGGTGTTCGAGGACTACTGCACGCCGCTGGCGCAGCGGATCCGACTGGTGGGCGTGGGTGTTTCAAACCTGGTCAGGCACGAGCGGCAGCCAAGTTTCCTGGCCGACGAGGTGCGCCTGGAGCGGCTGGACCGGTGCCTGGATCGCCTCGCGGATCGGTTCGGAGAGTTTACGGTCGTGCGGGCGAGTGCCTTGGCCCCGTTGGTGCCAAAATCGCACGGGTTTCTGCTAACATCTTCCCAATGATTGTGCTGGCGGTGGTGGAGGATTTGTTCTTTCAGGCCAAGGTCCGGGCAGCGGCAGCGCCTGGGGTCGAGGTGCGCGTTGCCACGACCGCCGCGCAGGCCCAGGACGCCTCGTTCGATCCGGCTGTGGTGATTGTTGACCTGAGCCTGGCGAGCGCCGATCCGCTGGAGGTGGTGCGCGCACTGCGGGCGCAGCGACCTGCGGTGCCAATCATCGGCTACGGCTCGCATGGCGAGGCCGAGCTGCTCGCCCAGGCGCGCGCAGCTGGCTGCACCACGGTGCTGCCGCGCTCGGCGTTCGTGCAACAGCTGCCCCGCCTGCTCGCTCCGAGCGCGCCATGATCACGGTGGTGCTGGACGGCTATAATGTGATCCATGCGCTGCCGGAGTTGGAACGGCAGCTCGACCGCAGCCTCGAGGCGGCGCGGGCGGCGCTGATGAGCCTCTGCGCGGCGTACAAGGCTCGACGCGGAGACATCACACAGCTCTACGTGGTCTTTGACGGCCGCGAGGAGCATGGCGGCGGGCTGGTGGAGCATCCGCGCGGCGTGACGGTGCTGTTTAGCCGCAAGCCTGAAGATGCGGATGAGCGGATCCTGCGCCTGATTCGGGCGGCGGGCCGGCGCGGCCGCTTCGTGGTGGTGTCGAACGATAACGAGATCGCCAACAACGCCCGCGCGCTGGGTGCGCAGGTCATCTCGGCGGCGCAGTTTCACGCGCAGCTCAAGCCGGCGCGCAGCGCCCGCCGCGCGGGGGCGGCCGCCGATGAGAAGACCCCGCTGTCGGGCCGGGACTCGGCGCGTATCACCGAGGAGTATCGCAAGCATCTGGAAGGCCGATTAGGAGGTAACCAGCGAGCATGAATTCGTATCAGCACATCGGGTTGATTGCGGCGGTGGTGATGCCGCTGTGGAATATTCCCCTGATTATCCGGATTGGGCGGCGGAAGTCCTCCAAGGACATCAGCCTCAGCTGGACCCTCGGGGTCTACGCCTGCATCCTACTGATGCTGCCCTCGGCGCTGACTTCGCCGGACCTGACCTTCCGGGTGTTCGGCATCGTGAACACCGTGCTCTTCGGCGCCGTCGTCGTGCAGGTTCTGCGGTATCGCTAGAATTTCAGCGGTCACCTTCTCTTCTGTCTGTTTGATCAGGTATACTTCAGGTACAAGATTTATGATCTGCTCACGATAACGCCACACCCGCCGAGGCCCCGCAGGGCCGAGGTCCCGAGCGTAAGCGAGGGAGAGTAATCCGGGGTCCCCGCCAGCAAGTGGGCGGGTCCGTCCGCCAAAGCACGTTGGCGGACGGAGGAAAGCTACGGGTCCTTCTCTCAGGGGATAGCCGAGTTGCCGAAGAGACAGGATCGCCGGGCCACCGAATGGAGCAGTTCGGTGGTTCTTTTGTTGCCATGGGAGACGGACATGGACATGGCCTCAGGGAAGCGGTCGGGTTTGACTCTGTTGGAAGTGGCGGTGTCGATGAGTATGCTCGCCGTCGGAGTGGCGGCGCTGCTGGGCGGGTTTTCCGGTCAAATGATGCTCACCGAGCACAGCCGCAACCTGTCGCTGGCCCTCAACGATGCCGAGCGGGTCATGGAGCAGATTCGACAACACAATCAGAACGGCTGCACAGCTCCCAGCGTGCTGGCGCCCGTCCAAGATCCCGGTACGGGGACGCGCTTCGCGAGCTGGGATGCCTGGCTGGCCGACGCCGGCGCAAACGGCGGCGGCGGTAAAAGCCTGCGTCCGGATTCGGTGACGATGGAGTTGGTGCCGCCGCCCGTTATCACGGGGACGAATCCGCTGGATGTGACGGTGCTGGCGTGCTGGGTGCACCGGGGCCGGGTCATCGGCGAATGCCGTATCAACGGCACGCAGTTGGAGGTATTCGATGTCAACGGCGACGGCACGCTCACCTCGCCGGTGATGGTGCGCAGCGAAGTGACTTGTCGGCCATGATGAACCAACGCGGGTTTACGCTCCTGGAAGTGTTTTTGGCGACGGCGATCTCTTCCGCCCTGCTGGCGGTGCTGCTGACGACGTTTATCACGGGCCGGCGCGCCCATCTGACCGCCGAGGAGTTTCTGCTGACCCAGGAGCAGGCCCGACGGGCGCTGGATGTCATGACCCTGGAGCTGCGCGGGGCGGGGCAGGTCCGCGACCCCCGGCTCGCGGGGGCAGGAAACACGGATTTTACGGATGCCCCACGGCTTGACTTCCAAATCATTCGCACCTATGACACCGCCAATCCGAGCTGCCCAAACGGGTTGTGCTGGGGCGACGGGGTGACGGACGGCCACTGGCTGCATTACTTGCTCAACGCCGGCAATCCGGCCAACGTCCAATTAGTGCGCTGCTCCACGGCGAACCAGCTCGATAATCCGCTGACGGCAGGCACGTGCCGTGTGCTGGCGAATCACGTCCAAATCTTCGCCATCGCCTATGTGCATGGCACGCGCCAGCTTCGCGTCAGCCTGCAGATTCGCCGCACGAATCCCCAGCTTCCCGGTGGCAGCATGCAAGCCTCACCTGTGACGATCGTGGCCCAAACGCAACTGCGGAATTTCCGATGAGCCCTCGATACCGAACCGGACAGCAAGGCTCGCTGCTGTTGTTCAGCTTGTGGATTCTGACCTTCTTCGCCCTCGTCATTCAAGTCACCATCACCCGCACCTTGACGGATATCCGCGCGGCGGAGCTCTCCCGCAGCCTGCACCAGGCCGCCGAGCTGGCCGAGGCGGGGTTGGATCGCAAGCTCAGCGAGCTGCCGGCGAACGCGGCGAACATCCCCCCAACGGCACGTCAAGTGGGCCCAGGCGTCCAGGGTACGTATCAGGTGACCGTGGCCGCCGCCGGACCGTCGCGATGGCAGGTGACCTCGGAGAGTTGTGTCCCCAACCCCACCTCGGCAGCGACCTGCCCGGGGGGCAGCGCCCGGCGCACGCTGCAGACGATCGTGCGGACAAATCCGGGGCCCATCCCGGTGCCTGCAGCGATAACGGTGGTGGATGATACGACTCGGCCGGCCAGCGACTACACGGATTATACTAATACGGCTATAGGTTTGGACTACCGATTTCTGGAGGATGCCTCCCCCTTCACTACGGTCGGTGTTGACGGACGAAACTACTCCACGGGGCAATCGCTCCCGGGCCTGGTCATTACGAGTGCGCCCGCCTACCAAGAGTTCGTCGACAGAGCCGCTCTCTTCGGCAAGCCATTCGGGTTTCGCCTGATGGGAGACGGCAGCGGGTACACATCTCCCCCCGTACCGAAGGGGACCACCTCCACCTACAGCGTGTTCAAGGATACCAGCACTGGTCTGACCCGCGCGATGCTCAACGACCTGGCGACGTGGGCGAAGGGCCAAGCAGTCACCGATGGCTGCTACATCGACAATACAACCGACATTACGATGGGTGGGACAAAGCAGAATGATCGCCCCAATGACAGTTGTACTAGCGACCCCGACCCCACCACCTGCTGCGTGTACGACTCGACCGGCTGCGCGGTCACCGTGACAGGCGTAAATCTTGGCACCGCAGCGGCGCCAAAGATCTGCTATGCCGAAGCGGTCTTCAAAACGAATGGCGCCAACCAGACCACCATCATGAACAAGCATCACGACGTGTCCTTCTTGGGCAGTAATACCGGGTATGGGGTGCTCGTGATCCGCGGCGAGTTAGATGCCGGTGATGCTGTTCCTTATAATTTCACCTACAAGGGGCTCATTATCGTCATCGGACCTTCGGGTGAAGTGGACTTTGGGAAAAAGAGCAACGTCGACATCAAGGGGTCTATCATCATGGGGACCACTGAAGAGTACTGCCCGGCTGGCGCGACCTGCCCGCCGACCACGATGAAGTGGCGCCGAACCCTCCTGGAGCTCTACAATGGTGGCGCGCAAGGCAGCGTCCAATACGACAGCGCGGCGGCTCAAATGGCCAACAACCTGCTCAGAAGCCGGGGGTGGGCGCCTCCGGGCGCTCCGGCGATGCCTGCCGGCGCGATGCTGCTCGATGCCTGGTGGTGGGACTAGAATCCTTGACGCCTGAGCCTAACGTGACACGACCGGCAGGGAACTGAGGAATGTCTCCGCGGGGGGTTACTCGAACGATCCTTTCGCAAGCTCAATCTGCCTTGGCGTTCCTGCCGACGAGCACTCCTTCCTGATCTGCGAATTTGGACGTGCGCAAGCCTCCCGAACGCGGTACAATAGTTCCCCAACCATTGGTCGCACAATGCGTTCGACCCATCAGCCACAAGCCATCGGCCTCTACCGCCCGGCGTTTGAGCACGACGCCTGCGGGACCGGCTTTGTCGCCTCCATCCAGGGGGTGGCGAGCCACGCCATTGTCCGGGATGCGGTGCAGTGCGTCTGCAACGTGACCCATCGGGGCGCGCTCTCGGCCGATGCGAAGACCGGCGATGGAGCCGGTGTCTTGACCCAAATCCCCCAGAAACTGTTTGCGAAGGTAGTGGCCCAGCTCAAGGCCGCGCCGGTGGCACCGGGAGACTTGGCGGTCGGCGTGGTGTTCTTCTCATCGGATGCGCGCGTGCAGGCACAGGCCAAAGCGCTGGCCGAGGAGGCGATCCGCGCACACAAGCTGAGCCTGATCGGGTGGCGCGAGGTGCCGATGGATCCCTCGGTGTTGGGCGACAAGGCGCACACGACCCTGCCAGCCATTCAGCACGTGCTCATCGCCCGGCCATCCTCCATCGCCTCGCAGGACTTTGAGCGGCAGCTCTTCCTGGTGCGCCGGCGCATCGAGCAGGCCTGGGAGCGCGAGGGTGTCCGCGACTGCTACATCCCATCATTCTCCTCGCGCACGATCGTCTACAAAGGGTTGCTGGTCGCACCGCAGCTTTCCCTGTTCTACCAGGATCTCTCGGATCCTGACTACACCTCGGCGATCGCCGTCTTTCACCAACGCTACTCGACGAATACGTTTCCGAACTGGTTCCTGGCGCAGCCGTTCCGTTTCCTCAGCCACAACGGGGAGATCAATACCCTGCAGGGTAATCGCAACTGGATGGCGGCGCGCGAGCCGGAGCTCTCCTCCAAGCTGTGGGGCAAGTCGCTGCGCGAGTTGTTGCCGATCGTGCAGGCCGGTGGCTCAGACTCCATGAGCCTGGACAATGTCTTAGAGTTGCTGCTGATGTCCGGACGCGACATCCTCCAATCCATGATGATGCTGGTGCCGGATGCCTGGCAGGGGATGCGCGAGATCGACATCGAGCCACAGGTCAAAGCGTTCTACCAGTACCACGCGATGCTCGTGGAGCCGTGGGACGGCCCGGCCGCACTCGCCTTCACCGATGGAGTCGTCGTCGGGGCAGCACTCGACCGCAACGGCCTACGGCCGGCGCGCTACTGGGTGACGAAGGACGGCACGGTCATCATGGCCTCCGAGGTGGGAGTCGTCGACGTCGAACCGTCACGCATCGTCGAAAAGGGACGGCTCGGTCCCGGCCACGTCTTTGCCGTCGATACCGCGCGCAAACGGCTGCTGCACAACGAAGAGCTCAAGCGCGAGTACGCCTCCAAGCGGCCGTACGCCGAGTGGGTCGAGCAGAGCCTGACCTCGCTGGAGAAATGCCGCAGCGGCGAGATTGCGGATGAAGTGATCACCGCCACCGAGTCGCTGCTGCGCCATCAGATCGCCTTCGGCTATACCGAAGAAGAGCTCACCATGATCATCGAGCCGATGGCGAAGACGAGCAAGGAGCCGATCTGGTCGATGGGCGATGACGCGCCGCTAGCCGTGCTGTCGGGCAAGGCGAAGCCGCTTTTTACGTACTTTAAGCAGCTCTTCGCGCAGGTGACCAACCCGCCGATTGATCCGATCCGCGAAGAGCTGGTCATGTCGCTCAACACGCTGCTGGGTGCTCGGCCGAACATGCTCGAGGAAGGACCGGCGGGCAAGCGGATGATTCTCATCAGCAGTCCGCTGTTGATGCCGCAGGAGTTTGCGGCAATCCGCTCGCTGCGGACTCAGGATCTCAAAGCGACCGTCATCTCAACGCTGTTCGAGGTGAAGGGCGGAGCCGGCGAGCTGCGCAAGGCGCTGTCGCGCGTGCGCGAGCAGGCGGTCAAAGCCATCGACGGCGGCGCGACAATTTTGATCTTGAGTGATCGCGGAGTCAACGAGTTAAAGGCCCCCATCCCATCGCTGCTGGCGACGGCGGCGGTCCACCATCACCTCATCCGCAACGGCCGCCGCATGAAGGTCTCGATTGTCGTGGAGGCGGGCGATGTGCATGAGGTGCACCAGTTCGCCTGCCTCATCGGCTACGGCGCGTCGGCGGTCTATCCCTATCTCGCGTACCAGACGATCCAGTCGCTTCACGAGAGCGGGCGGCTGGGTACGTCGTCCTTCGACGAAGCGCTGGCCCACTTCAAGAAAGGCATCGATCAGAGCGTGTTGAAGATCATGTCGAAGATGGGCATCTCGACGATCGGCAGCTATCGCGGGGCGCAGATTTTCGAAGCGCTGGGGATCGGCAAGGAGATCATCGACGAGTGTTTCACCGGCACGCCGTCTCGCATCGGCGGCATCACCTACGAGCACATCGCCGAGGAAGTGCTGACGTGGCACCGCGAGGCCTACAGCGCGCAGGGGCCGCTGCACCTGGCGGCCGGCGGCTACTACAAGTACCGCCGCGACGGGGAGTACCACGCCTTCAACCCGGAGATGGTGCGCACCCTGCAGCAGTCCATCAAGGTTGGAGACTACGACAGCTACAAGAAGTTCGCAGCACTCGTCAACAACCGCCCGCCGACGGCGCTGCGCGATCTGCTCGACGTCAAACCCATCGGGCCGCCGGTGCCGATCGACCAGGTGGAATCCATCGAGTCGATCACGAAGCGTTTCGCGACCGCCAGCATCTCCTACGGCGCGCTCTCGCTCGAGGCGCACGAGACGCTCGCCATTGCGATGAATCGCATCGGCGGCAAGTCGGGGTCGGGGGAAGGCGGCGAAGACCCGGCGCGCTACCATCCCACCGACGCAAACATGAATCGAAGCTCCGCGATCAAGCAGGTGGCGTCGGGCCGCTTCGGCGTGACCCCCGAGTATCTGATGTCGGCGAGAGAACTTGAGATCAAGATGGCGCAGGGGTCAAAACCTGGGGAGGGTGGCCAGTTGCCCGGCCACAAGGTCTCGACGGAGATCGCGCGGGTGCGCCATACGATTCCCGGCATCTCGCTGATCTCGCCCCCGCCGCACCATGACATCTACTCGATCGAGGACTTGGCACAGCTGATCTACGATCTGAAGATGATCAACCCGCAGGCGCGCGTCAACGTGAAGCTCGTCGCCGAGGCGGGCGTGGGGACGATCGCCGCGGGGGTCGCGAAAGGCCACGCGGATACGATCTTGATCTCCGGCCACGACGGCGGCACCGGGGCGAGCCCCTTGAGTTCGATCAAAAACGCCGGCCTGCCGTGGGAGCTGGGGTTGGCCGAGACCCAGCAGACGCTGCGGTTGAACGGCCTGCGCGAGAAGATCGTCGTGCGCACCG
>CAYJRJ010000040.1:0-11349 GCA_964372775.1 uncultured Planctomycetales bacterium
GTCACCGCCAGATATACCACACTCAACACGATCCCGCAGTGTCCGAGAAAGAACTTCCACCACCAGTAGCCGGGGAACCCCGCGGCCAAGTCCGGTGTGAGCACCGCCTGCAGGCTGCCGGCCAGTCCCAAAAAATAGGCGAGCTCGCCGACGGCGGCCGGCCCGCTCCACAGCGCCCACACGGTCAAGGCGAGCGCCACGTCACAGAGTTGCAACGGGAGGTGCACGACGCCGTGCGTCCACGCCACGCCCCACGACGCCAACTCATTGAGCAGGAGTGCCACGGCGATCGTGCGACGCAGCCTTCGGTCATTTCGTCCAACCAGCGCCCGTCGCCGGAAAATCAGCGCCACCGCCGAGGCGAGCGTCAATCCCACAACAGTAAGGTGGTCTGAACCCCATGTCACGAACATGCGTCATTCTGTGTCATGTGAATTGTGTAATGTGTAATGGAAAATCAAAAATGGAAATTTCACGGCCCTTACATTACACATGACACATCGCACATTACACACGTGGGTTTGCCAGGGTTTGGACTCGCTTATGCCACAGGTTGGCCTCGCGCACGACCGCGCCGCGGAACTCGGCCTGCGCGCCGAGCCGAGGCCAGACATCATGCCACGTGCGCAGCGCTGTTGTGAGATTCGCGAGGAGCGCTCGAGGCTCCCCTGCAAGCGTCGGCCCCGCCTGCTCGCACAAGCCACGGAGTGTCTCGATGCGCGAGACGATCGCGGCATCGGGCTGGCGCTGCTCAATCGCGCAGGCCAGCGCGCCAAACTGCGCGGTAATGTCGCCCAGCGATGCCGCGGCCATCTCACGCCGCCGCGTGGGAACGCCGTGATCGTCCTTGCGTTCCCATCAGCCTGCGCACCGTCGCGAGGTTTCGCTGGTCCTCGACTTCGGTGGTCTTTGGCGTCTCGAGAATGAACGGCACGTCGCGCAGGCGCGGATGCGTCACAATGCGACGAAACGCCTCCTCGCCGATGTGACCCTTGCCGATATGCCAGTGGCGATCCACGTGCGAGGCAAACGGCACCTTCGAGTCGTTCAGATGGATCAATCGCAGCTGTTCGCGCCCAACGACGCGGTCAAACGTCTCCAACAGCTCCTCCAGACCTTTCGCGGTATGAATCGGATAGCCTGCCGCGAACAAATGCGCGGTGTCGAGGCAGATCCCGACGCGCTGCGCCCCCTGCACCCGGCTGCGGATCTCGGCCAGCTGCTCCATCTGGAAGCCTAGCCCCTGCCCCGAGCCGGCGGTGTTCTCGAGCAGAATCATGACGCGCCGCTGGGCTCGGTCCAAGGTGCGGGACACCGCCTCGGCGACCCGCTGGATCCCCGCCGTCTCGCCCTCACCGCGATGGCTGCCAACGTGCGTCACGAGGTACTGGGCACCCAGCGCCTGCGCGCGGGTGTATTCCTCTTGATAGAGCCTGACCGACTGCGCCCACATGCGAGACTCCGGCGAGGCGAGATTGATGATGTAGGGGCCGTGGACCGCCAGGGGATCGATGCCGGCTGCGCGGCGCTGCTGATCAAAGCGCTTGGCATCCTCAGCTGAGAGCTTCGGCGCGGGACCGCCCCGAGGGCTGCGGCTAAAAATCTGCATCGTGGTGCATCCGAGCCCCTTGGCCCGTGCCACCGCCTCCAGGACGCCACCCGCAATCGAGACATGCACACCTAACCGCATAAGAATGAATATGTTATCATGAGGTGTTTCTAAGAGCAATGTAACCCTGTAGTGTCTCACCTACCTTGACGGTTAAGGTGGCCTCCTGTAGGATACCACTCGATGACCACACTTCTCTTGATACCTCCGACGACGGTGCGAGACCGCGCCCAAGCCTTACGAAGCCAAGGCTACACCCACACAGAAATTTGTAAGCTGCTTGGCCCGATTCCAAAGGGGACAGTATCGTATTGGCTCAGGAATATCACGCTCACGCCAGAGCAGCAGAAACGTGTTCACGAAAAGATCGTTGCGAGCGCGGCGCAAGGGAGACCCCTCGCTACAGCTGCATGGGAGAGAACAATTCGGGAATGGCAACAAACGATCGAAGTTCGCGTGAAGAAGTTAGGTGCGCTACCTTATCTCCACGCCGAAATTGGCAAACTCGTGCTGGGCATCATGTATCTCTGTGAAGGCGCCAAGTATCCGTCGTCAAGACAGTTGCTCTTCGGAAACTCTGATCCTGAAATCATTGGAACCTTCTTAAGTCTGCTGCGTCGATATTATGCCATTGCTGAGTCAAAATTGCATGGTCGCGTCATGCGTCGTTGGGACCAAGATGGTGTGGCGTTAATTCGCTTTTGGTCTCGCATCACTGGCATCGCGCCAGCACAGCTCTACCACAGCTATCCTGATAAACGGACCAAGAACTTGCGCACTCTCAAGTTGCATTACTAAGGGTGTCTGCGCCATTCACTATGGAGACACAGGCATTCAATACGAACTGCAGGCGATTGGAGAGGCGGTCTTGAAGCACAAAACAATGGTGGAGCAGGAGGGGATCGAACCCTCGGCCTCGACACTGCCAGCGTCGCGCTCTCCCGACTGAGCTACTGCCCCGGGAAAACAAACATAACATGCATCGAGAAGAGTGTCAACGCACGTCGACCCACGCCTCAATAAGATTTGCTGGTTGCTTCAATGTTCATCGGGCGATCCTCACCTGCTTCACAGTCATGAGTGGAGTGCTTGTAACTCTACCGACATCCGCCTGGGCTGCGCACGTCAACGTCATCGAACTCGATAACCGCATCATCAGTCCCGTGACCCAGCAGTACATCGAGGAAGCCGTCGAGCGCTCCGAGACCGACGGCGCGGTCTGTCTCGTCATGAAGCTCGATACCCCCGGCGGCCTGCTCGAGTCCACGCGCGGCATCGTCAAACGCATGATGAACGCCAAGGTGCCGGTCGCGGTCTACGTGGCACCTTCGGGCTCGCGCGCCGGATCGGCCGGCGTCTTTATCACGCTTGCCGGGCACGTCGCCGCCATGGCGCCCTCGACGAACATCGGCGCCGCCCACCCGGTGGCGGTCGGAGGGGAAGGCGGCCCGATGAAGAAGCTCGTGAAGCGCATCAAGCGGCTGGTCGAGGACGAGAACAGCTCGAAGCGAAAGGACGGCAAGGAGAAGGTGGAAGAGGAGATCGTCGAGGAAGAGTCGCGCGATCCGATGTCTGAGAAGATCATCAACGACACCGTCGCCTGGGTCACGACGATCGCCCGCTCCCGCGGCCGTAACGAAGAGTGGGCGAAGAAGGCGGTGACTGAAAGCGTCTCGGTCGCCGAAGCCGAAGCCCTGCAGGAGCGGATCATCGACCTGATCGCCACCGATGTGCCGGACCTGCTGCGCCAAATCGACGGACGCACCGTTGAGCTGGCTGGCGTGCCGGTTGAGCTGCACACCGAGGGGGCGCAGCTCGTCGAGCTGCCCATGTCCAAGCGGCAGGAGTTTCTCGTCACCATCACCCATCCCAACGTCGCGTACCTGCTGATGCTGCTGGGCACGCTGGGGTTGATCTTCGAGTTCACGCATCCCGGAATCGGTTTTCCCGGCATCGCCGGGCTCATCTGCTTGCTGCTGGCGATGTACGCGTTCCAGACGCTGCCGGTCAGCTACGTCGCCGTGGCACTCCTGCTCCTCGGCATCGGATTGCTCGTCGCGGAGATCAAAATCGTCAGCTACGGATTGCTGGGCGTGGGCGGCGTGATCTGCCTGACGCTGGGCAGTCTCATGCTCTTTGAATCGCCGGATCCGAGCATCGCGGTGTCGCTGCAGATCATCATCCCGACGGTGGCGACCTTGGCCGCGATCATCCTGTTTGTGATGTCGCGAGCACTACGGGCACAGGCGTCTCCCGTCACCACGGGCGCGCAGGGGCTCATCGGGGAAATCGGCGCGGCCTCCACCGATCTCAACCCGGACGGGCAGGTGTTCGTCCACGGCGAGCTCTGGGCGGCCACGAGCGACCATCCCGTTCGCTCCGGAGCGAAGGTCCGCGTCATCCAAGTGCGCGGCTTGCAACTGTCCGTCGAACCGCTGTAGCGCAGGAGGAGAAGATGTTCTTTGGGTGGCTGTCGTTTCCGATTATTCTGGGATTTTTCTGGCTGGTCAACTGCATCAAGATCCTCAACGAGTATGAGCGCGGGGTGGTCTTCCGGCTCGGCCGCATACTACCCCAGCCGGCCGGGCCGGGCCTGATCCTGATCCTGTTCCCCATCGACCGGCTCATTCGCATCAGCCTGCGCACGCTCGCGCTGGACGTGCCGCCGCAGGATGTCATCACGAAGGACAACGTCTCCATCAAGGTCAACGCCGTCGTCTATTTCCGCGTCGTCGATCCGAACAAAGCGGTCGTCCAGGTCGAAGACTACCTCTACGCCAGCTCGCAGATGGCACAAACGACGCTGCGCAGCGTCCTCGGCCAGGTGGAGCTGGATGAGCTCCTCGCCAACCGCGACAAGCTCAACCAGCAGCTGCAGACCCTGATCGACCAGCATACCGATCCGTGGGGGGTCAAAGTCTCGGCGGTAGAGATCAAACAGGTGGACCTGACCGAGGAAATCCGCCGCGCGATGGCCCGCCAGGCCGAAGCCGAACGGGTGCGGCGGGCGAAGATCATCGGGGCCGATGCCGAATTCCAGGCCGCGCAGAAACTGGTCGATGCGGCCAAGCTCATGAGCAGCGAGCCGATGTCGCTGCAGATGCGCTACCTGCAGACGCTGGCCGAGATTGCGACCGAGAAGAATTCCACAATCATCTTTCCGATCCCGATCGAACTGATTAAACCTTTCCTTGAAAAGAAGAGCTAGCGGGTTGGCGAGTTAGCGCGTTTGCGCGTTGCCCAGGAACGCGCCGACGCGCAAACGCGTTAACACGCTAACACCAACGCCGGGGTGGTGGAACTGGTAGACACGTGGGTCTCAAAAACCCATGGCTGAAAGGCCGTGTGGGTTCGACTCCCACCCCCGGCATTACCGTCCCTCAACACCGCACGCCTGTGTGATGTTCGATGTGTCATGTGTAATGGAACTGCAAGAAGCCAGGTAGTGACATTACACATGACACAGTTCACATCACACAAGCAGGAATGAACGCTGCACGCCGGATTCTCCTCATTGACGACAACGCCTCCTTGCGTGAGGTGCTGACGACCCGGCTGCACGCGCATGGTTTCGAGGTGGTCGCGGTGAGCTCCGGCCAAGCCGGGCTTGAGGCGGCGGCGCGCGACCCGTTCGACCTGGTCCTACTGGATATGCTGATGCCGGGCAAGGACGGCGTGACCACCTTCCAGGAGCTGCGCGCCAACTCCAAGACGCGGTGCATGCCGGTGATCCTGATGACGGCGGTCGCAGTAGAAGGCCATTGGGAGCCCATGCCCTATGAGACCGACGGACCCGCCTTCGTGATGGGCAAGCCGTATGATTACGGAGAGCTGATCGAACGGATCACGCAAGTGCTGGGAAACGGCGGGGAGAAACGGTTGGAACCCTAGGCAGCCACTGGGGTGACGAGCGCGGACTGCTGAGTGGACACCACGCCGATGCGGCGGAACCGGTCATACCGCTGCTGGAGCAGATCATCAAGCGAGACCGTATCGGCCTGCTTCAGGAAACGCAGCAGCGAGGCTCGAATCCGCTCGGCCACCATCCCGGCGTCGCGGTGCGCCCCGCCGAGCGGCTCTTCAATCACTTCCTCCACCAGGCCTAATTTCAGTAAATCGCTCGAGGTCAGCTTCAGCGCCGCGGCGGCATCCGGCGCTTTGGCGCGATCCCGCCAGAGAATCGCCGCGCATCCTTCCGGGGAAATCACCGAGTAGTACGCGTTCTCCAGCATCGCCATCCAGTCGCCCACGCCGATCCCCAACGCACCCCCCGAGCCTCCTTCACCAATCACGCACAGATAGATCGGCACGCGCAGGGCCGCCATCTCCCGCATATTATAGGCGATCGAATGGGCCTGGCCGCGCTCCTCCGCCCCCACGCCGGGGTAAGCGCCCGGGGTGTCGATGAAGATCACGACGGGCAGATGAAACTTCTGGGCCATCAGCATGAACCGCATCGCCTTGCGGTAGCCCTCAGGGTGGGCGGAGCCGAAGTTGCGCATGAGATTTTCTTTGGTGTCCCGCCCCTTCTGGTGACCGAGCACCAGACAGCTGCGCCCCTCGAACTTCGCGAAGCCACCCACGAGTGCGCGGTCGTCCCCGAACAGCCGATCCCCGTGGATCTGGACGAAGTCGGTCAACAGCAGCCCGATGTAATCGAGGGTGTAGGGCCGCTGGGGATGCCGGGCGAGCTGAACCCGCTGCCAGGGGGTGAGGTTGCCGTAGACCTTGCGCTTGAGCTGCTCCAGCTGGACCGTGAGGGTCTTGACGGCTTCGGGGTTACGCTCGCGCGCGCTCGCCTTCTGCGCTTCCTGGAGGCGGTGCTCCAATTCCGCAATCGGTTTTTCAAAATCGTAGCGGTAGCCGTTCATCCCACCCGCCTGTGCCAGCTGCGCCATCAGCGCTAATGCCGTTCCACCTATTTCCGCCGAAGATTTCCCGTGCGGTCCCGCAGGATCGAAACGGGTTCGCTCATCCAAACAGTCGTCTCACCAAGTTGGAACGGCACTAATCGACAATCGTCACGTCGGTGCCGACCGGGACGATGGCGAAGAGCTCCTCCACGTCCTGATTGGTCATCCGCACACAGCCTGCCGTGATCTGCTGCCCCATCGCTGAAGGATCGACCGAGCCATGAATCCCGTAGCCCTGCTTGTCAATGCCCAGCCACCGCGTGCCCAGGATGTTCTCGGGGCTCTCAGGCGGCACCACCGCGCCCTGGGTGTACCACACAGGATTATTGATTTTGTTGACGATCTTGAACGTACCCACCGGCGTCGAATTCTCCGAGCCTGTGGCCACGACGTAGCTTTTGACGAACTGGTTGTTCTCCGTCAGCAGCAGCTGATTCTGCGACTTATCCACGACGATGCCGAACCGCCCCTTGGGCGCCTTCAGCTTCTGGCCCACGCGGATGACGTCGCTCTTGAGGCTGTTGGCCTTCTTGAGAAATTCCACGGTCGTCCCGTATTTCGACGCGAGCTTGCCGAGCGTATCGCCGGGCTTCACTTCGACGGCCGTATCCAGATCCGTCACCATCGGAGAAAACAGCAGGGCCACGTTCACGTTGCCCAGCCGCGTCTGGGTGGCGACGGCCAGAGAGGAGTCGGGAAACTGATCGAGCAGCATGCGGTACATCGCGCGCGCCTCGACGAACTGCTGCTGGCTCTCGTACACCTCGCCGAGCTTGAGCAGCGCATCATCCGCCCACGGAGACTCGGGGAAGGTCGCGATCAGCTCTTCCAGCCTGGCTTGGGCCTCGGTCACATCTTCTCGCTCAAACGCTCGTACGGCTTGCGCATACCACTGATGATCCTTGCCCCCGAACCATCCCTGTTGGCTGGCGAAGACCAGGACCCCGATGCCTGTGATCGCTGCCAGCCCGCTGGCGACCCCGATGATCACTTGCCGACGCATCCCCTTCCCTCCCATTGACCGCAACCTGAGCCTTAGCGCAAGAGCGCAGCCGTCGCGAGCCCGACCCCCATGCCCGCCGCCACTTCAAGCGGTGTATGGCCCAAGAGCTCCTTGAGTCGCTGCTCTTGGATCCGACGTTTGAAGTACATGTCTTCCATCATCTTGTTGAGGACTTGAGCTTGGCGGCCGCTCCACCGGCGGACACCTTGGGCATCGAAGAGGGTGATCACGGTAAAGGCGAGCGCGATGGCGAAGGGGGGGGAGTCAAACCCGGCGTGCCAGCCGACAGCAGCACTCAGAGCGGTCACGCCGGCGGCGTGCGTGCTCGGCATTCCGCCTGTTCCGAAGAGCCACCGAAAATCGAACCGGTGCAAGCGGACCACCCCGAGCATGATTTTAATACCTTGCGCGACCAGACAGGCCACGAGCCACGTGAGGAAGACCTGGTTGGCCCACCAGGCGTTCATGCCTTGCGCCATACGTTATTGCGGCTCGGGCTCCAAGACGCGCACGTGCAGCTTGGTGCTGGATCCCAGCGTCGAGGTACCCGCGCGCACGACAAAGCCGCGGTTGCCGGACGCCAGGAGTTCGCGGTCGCGCTCCCGTTGCGCCTGCGCTCTGGCGCGCCAAGCGGCCCACCGCTGCTGCCACATTTTGCCGCGAATGTCGTGGATGGCCAGTGTTAATTCTTTGATCGAGGAGAGCTTGGCTTCCAGCTCCTGTTTTTGCGCCTTGACGACGCTCAATTCAGTCACGACGGAGGTGTGAGCCTGCTGCAGCGACGACAGCGCAGACGAGGTCTGGGCAAGCCGCACGCGCACATCGTCCAATTCCTCGCGCAGCGAGGCGAGCTCCTCGCCCTGTCCCTCCATGGTCGTGCGCGCCGTGCCCAACTCGGCATCCAGTTCCACCCGCTGCTGCTCCAGTTGGGCCAGAGACTGTTGGGCGGCTTCGTATACCTTGGTGAGGTCGTTCTGCTGGCGCTGCAGCGAAACCGTGCGCCACAGACTGGCCACCAACGCGACCGCCAACACCCCGAAAACGACTTTCCGCCTCGTGATCGCCATAGTGGGATTCTCCTTGACTGACCAGGGGGGTTATGTTAGCCTCTAGTGTACTTCCTCCCGTCTCGAAACACAAGTGTTTTCCTCCGCTGCTTGCCCGAACGACCTCCTATACCCTGCTGGGACTCACGGCGCTGCCGGTTGAGGTGGAGATTGATGTCTCCCGAGGCCTGCCCTCCCTGACCATTGTCGGCCTTCCGGACCGAGCGGTCAAAGAAGCGAAGGAACGGGTCCGTTCCGCCATCCTCAACAGTCAGTATGAGTTACCGTCACAGCGGCTGACCATCAATCTCGCCCCGGCAGACATTAAGAAGGAAGGGGCGCTGTTTGATCTTGCCGTTGCCCTCGGGGTGCTCGCCGCCTCCGGCCAGGTGGACCCCCACCAGCTCGCCTGCGTTGTGGCCCTGGGAGAGTTGGCCTTGGATGGCACGGTCAGACCTGTTCACGGGGTGCTCCCCATTGCGCTCGCCCTGCGGGGAAGCCGCCGCCGCCTGCTAGTGCCCTCCCAGAACGCCCCGGAAGCGGCGCTAGTAGCTGGCGTCTCCGTCGTTCCGGTGGAATCGCTGCGGGAAGCGGCTGAGCGGCTGGCTGATGGGCTCTCCTCCGCGCGCTCCTATCGTAGACGCCGTCGGCCGATGCGACGAGCGCTCAACGAGTACGCGGTGGACTTCGCAGAGGTCAAAGGTCAAGCGCACGCGAAGCGAGCCCTGGAAGTCGGTGTGGCCGGCGGCCACCACATGCTCCTCATCGGCCCTCCAGGATCGGGTAAGACGATGCTGGCCCATCGCATTCCCACCATCCAGCCTGAGCTCTCGATCGATGAGGCGCTGGAGGTGACGACGATCCACAGTGTCGCAGGCCAATTGACCCCACCACCTGCCTTCTCCGCCGAAGGCGGGCCTTTCGGAGAAAGGCGGCCCTTCGGGCCAAAGGCAGGTGGTGGGGTGAATGGCCGGCCGCTGTTGACGCAACGCCCGTTTCGCAATCCCCACCACACGACCTCCGCCATTGCGTTGGTGGGCGGGGGCACGATTCCGAAGCCCGGCGAGATCTCCCTGGCGCACCACGGGGTGCTCTTCCTCGATGAGCTGCCGGAGTTTCAGCGAAATGCGCTGGAGAGCCTTCGACTGCCTCTGGAAGAGGGAGTGGTCACGATCGCGCGCGCGAAGCGCTCACTCACATTTCCCTCACGCTTCACGCTCATCGGTGCCATGAACCCCTGCCCCTGCGGCTACCTCACGGGTCCGCGGGGCCGGTGCCGCTGCCCGTCAACGAAGGTGGCCACCTATCTCGCCAAGCTCTCCGGACCGCTCCTTGACCGGATTGATCTCCACATCGAGGTCCCCGCCGTCCCGCTGGACGCGCTCACGAAGGCCCCGCCGGGGGAATCGTCGGCGTCGATCCGTGCGCGGATCATGCGCGCGCGCCGGCGTCAGCGCACGCGGCTCAAACGCTTCCGGGTCGCCTGCAACGCCCAGCTGCGCCACCGGGACCTGGCCGCGGCCTGCCCGATGACCAAGGCGGCGGAGGTCCTGCTCGCAAGCGCGATGCGGGAGCTCGTCCTCTCGGCGAGGTCCTACGACAAGATCCGCAAGATCGCCCGCACGATCGCCGACTTGGCCTCGGCCGACGTCCTTGAGGCCTCGCATGTGGCCGAAGCCATCCAGTACCGCGCCCTCGACCGCCAACTGTGGGTGTAACGAAGGTACTAAGGGGCAATATGCGGCTTAGCGGTGGTGCTCTCTGAGCATGATGGTCCCTCAAATGACGATGCCGATGGCCCGCATGATCGCACGCTCAATTTCTGTCATAGTGGTGTCTCGGACCTTTCCGGCAAACGGACCGCGGAGAAGGAACTCCTTGTCAAGGGTCGTCAGTTGCTCACATTTGGCCATCGAGACGTGGTCTAACCCGCCCTCTCCCTGCTCAATCCGCACATGAGTCGGGGCTGCTCGAAGGGTCGTGCTCAGCGGAACCACCATGACATCGCTGGCGAGCCGGTTGCGGATATCCAACGAGACCACCAGGGCAGGACGGGTTTTCCGGTCGCGTGGATGCCCGGGTAGTTTGACCAAGTAGATTTCTCCTCGCTGTGGGAACTCAGTCATCCCAGAGTCGCTTCGCGTGCCGACTAGCCAGGCGAGTCCAAGCCAAATCTTCCCGTTGTTCCTTCTGAGAACGTGAGCGGTAGTAGTTCTCAACCCCTTGCTCGATGGCGTGGCGCTGCTGCTCAATTTGCCACAGTCGAAGGGCTTCTTCTACAATGGCAGAACGCGAATTGGCGTGGTGAGCCCGGACCTGTTGGTCAACGGCATTCACCAGCTCCGGATCGATGCTGACCGTTACCTTTTCCTTGACCGTGTCTCGCACAAGATCACCCCCAGTTGGTATGACTTTTAGTAAGAATATATCACATCTTTCTGGTAAGTTCAATGCGCTCTTGCTCGCAGGTCGCTGCGAGATTGAGCTGCAGGGCTGTTCCGAGGCAGTCTAGAGCACTCCTTTTCGGCCTCACGCCTCGTAGCTCCCAGTTGATAATCGTGTCCGGACTCACACCAACAATGGTAGCAAGTTCCCTGATCTAAGCTCCGATCGTAGCGAGTTCTTCCCATCCGACGATCACCTGCGGGACAAATTCCCGAAATGCGTGTTCCATGCACAGCAATTCTTTGTTCGGATACTTAAGATTAGTCGGACCATTGCCGATCTGGCGGCGTCTGTAACGATCCAACCTGAGCATATCGCGGAAGCGATTCAGTA
>CAYJRJ010000041.1:0-11179 GCA_964372775.1 uncultured Planctomycetales bacterium
TGAACTCCATCTTGTCGATGGAGCCTTCGGACTTAAAGCCGATGTCGACGACCACGTCCTGCGGGGTGATCGCGATGATCCGGCCTTTGACGATTTGGCCTTCGGTGATCACCCGAAGGCTCTGCGCATACAGATCAGACAACGTCGATGTGGTGTCTTCCGCGGTCATCATCCCTTGGGGGTTGCCGTCGAAGTTCCTCCTCTAAACGGCGCCAGTGATCGGTCACCGCGTGTGCCAACTGCGCTTGGTGGGCCCGTCCCGACGGTACAGGGGCCTCAGTATAGGCAATGGGGGGGCCGAACGCAACTCGAATTTTCGCCCGACGCAAGCTGCGCGCGCCCGGCGGCAGCGCGTCGAACGTGCCCTGCAGGTAGACCGGCACGATCGGCGCGCGGGCGGTGGCGGCGAGCAGCCCCACCCCACGCTTGGCCGTGCCGAGTTGACCGGAGAACTGGCGTCCGCCTTCGGGAAACAGGGCGACCGGCTGGCCCCGGCGCAGGTGTGTGACGGCCATGCGGATTGCCGTCAGGTCCGCTTCGTCACGCCGCAGCGGAATGACCCCGACCCCGCGCATCCAGGCGCCCAGCGCCCAACCATGGAACAGATCTTCCCGAGCGAGGAACGTCAGCCGCCGCGGGCAGGCCACCCCGACGACGACTGGGTCCAGGTAACTCACATGGTTGGAGGCGACAATGCACGGACCCTGAGCCGGGACGTGCTCCTGGCCCCGCACCTCCAACCCGAACCCGAGACGCAGGATAAGCCAGCAGAGGAACTTGGTCAGATGATACAGCCAGGCCTTCACCGCGACCGACGTCGCGCAACGCGACGCATCCGTTGGATGTACCTGAGGATGAGGCGCACCACCTGGGCTGAGGTGCGGCGGGACGTATCGATCTCGACCGCGCCTACAGGTTTGACGAGCGGGCCGACCCGGCGGTTTCGGTCCAGCTCGTCGCGGAACTCCAGTTGTTCGCGCACTTCGGCGAGCGAGATCCCCGTTCGGTAGCGCTTCGCAAGTTCCCGCTGTCGACGGCGCGCCCGGATGTCCGGGTCGGCGGTGAGGAAAAATTTATGCGCGGCCCGTGGAAAGACCACGGATCCGGTGTCACGACCCTCCACGACGACTCCGTGTTGGTTAGCTAAGCGCCGCTGGAGCTCGACCATCGCATGACGGATCTCCGGATGTTGAGAGACCTGGGCCGCGGCTTCAGAAATCCCTTCCGTGCGGATCGCCTCGGAAACATCCCGGCCGCCCAGGAGGACCCGCAGCGACCCGCCGTCCACCGGCTCAAGCCGCAGCGGCAGGCGGCGGGCCAAGGCCCTGAGCCGCTCGACGTCTGTCACCGGATTGAACCCGTGTTGACGCGCCGCGTAGGCCAGCGCCCGGTAGGTGGCGCCGGTATCCAGGTACGTCAGTCCGAGTTTCTGGGCGAGCAACTTGGCCACGGTGCTCTTGCCCACGCCGCCAGGGCCGTCGATGGTAATGATCAGCGGCTTCGCGCCCATCCCGACCTCAATATCGCGGGTGACGCCGGAGGGCCGTGCCTGCCGGCAGGCAGGGAGGCCCCGCATAGGCTGAGGGATGGGCCTCCTCATCGACGGCATTGCGCGTGGACTGGACACTGGCGAGCAGACGGTGCAGTGTGGAGCGGTCGCCTCGCGCGATGGTGCGACGTAGCAGGCGCCACTGCCGCTCGAACCGGTCCATCCCCGCTACCACCGCCCGGTCGTTCTGGAGGAAGATCGCTTCCCACAACCCCGGATCGCTCTGTGCGACCCGCGTCGCATCCAGGAAGCTCCGGGGCGCGATGGCCAGCGCCTGCGCGTCGGTGGCAGCGACGAGGCTGAACGCCAGCGCATGGGGCAGATGACTGACAGCTGCCAAGAGGCGGTCATGGCGCTCCGGATCCATGGCGACCACACGCGATGTCAGCGACTGCCAGAGCTGCCGCACGGATCGAAGCGCGCGTCGGTTCGTCCGTCGCGTTGGCGTGAGCACCACGGTAGAACCGCTGAAGAGGCGGGCGTCCGCAGCCGCAATGCCCCGTCGCTCTGAGCCTGCTAAGGGATGCGCCCCGATGAACGCGACGCCTCGCGGCATCGCACGCTCAAGGCTGCGGACAATCTGGCCCTTCACGCTGCCGACATCGCTCAGCACGCTCCCCGGCTTCATCCACCGGCCGAGCCGCTTCGCATAGGGAACAATCGTATCGACAGGAGTGGCAAGTACGACGAGATCAGCACCCTCGACGGCCCGCCGAGCATCGGTTGTTCCGACATCGATGGCCCCGCACCGCCTCGCCGCGCGCAGCGTCGAGGCGTTGCGGCTCAATCCGACTACCGTCTTGGCCAGCCGGCGCCGCCGGATCGCCATCCCCAGCGACCCACCGACCAATCCCAGCCCAACGATCGTGATGCGATCAAACACGATGCCGCGAGTCCCGTGCATTCATCTGCCACCCGTAGGTTTGGAGAAAGACAGATTTCTGCATGTCAGAAGTCAGACCACTCTACTTTACTTTCGTGGAACAGCCTGATGACGACGTAACAGTACAGCATAACTCCAGTCCTCGATTTGATGCATTCGTGCCGTGGCATGAGCCAGTGCCTGTAGAGACCTGCTCAGGAACGCAAGGCTTCCAGGACGGCATCGGGACGATGGGCGGCGATCTTCAGCAGCGCTCGGGCAGCCCCCTCCGGGTAGGTCCGGCCCTGCTCCCAGTTGCGCAGAGTGGCCGCGCTTACTCCGATAAGGGTGGCAAACTGCACTTGAGAGACGTGCAGACGCTTCCGGATCGACTTGACCTCCACGGGATTGAACACGATGACTCGGCTGGGCTTCCGCTTGCCCGCGCGGATGGCTCTGGCTTCATCAATGCTTTTGAGTAGTTCCTTGAAATCCTGATTCTTCATCATATCCCTCCTTTGACATAGGCGCGCAGCACTTTTAGTTGTTCATGCGTGAGGTCGCCTTGTTCTGTCTTATCGTAGGCGAAGATCAGAGACAACCGATCCTCCGACCAGCAGTCGTAGATGATGCGCGAAAACTGGTGCCGTCCTAGCTGTGCCAGTCTAGCGTGCCTTCCTTGGTACTATAGAGTGGGATGGCGCCCACGTGTCTTCTCACCATGCTTTCGCCGTTTGATTTTCTTCCTCCTGATTGCCTGCAAGACACCGTTCGTCTCCCGTAGGTCAAACTTTTCAGGGTCAAACTCAGGTCCAACCCACTCGGCCTTTTCTTCATGCCGTGGATGCTTGGGGTTCCGAAGGATTTCAAGGAGCTCCCGATATCCGTACGGTCCTCCGCAGTCCTCCGGTGGACAGGCGCGCTCACCCGCCACGCAAATGGGATACCTGGTCTTCTGCACTTTTGGCACTCTGGCTTCAATGACGACGTCGTGTTCCCATCCGTCACCGAAATCATAGGTATACACGAACCGGTTGACCTTTTGAGCCGTCAACACTCGCTCCAATCGATAGTTCCGATCATCAAAGGCATCGTCTGGCAAATCTGCTGCGTCCTCATCGTCGGCTGGCGAGGTGAAGCTCATATCGCCGATCTCAAACTCATGCAGGTGATAGCCCGTCCACCCCATGACCTCGAGCAGAATCTGATGGAGCTCCTCTAAGGTTACCTTGGGTTCCACCAGGAACCGCCGCCAAATGGGAGGCGTGATATCCTTTAATGTGACCTTACACTGATAGACCCAATCCCCCTGAACCCGGTCGGTTTCGTCGCTCATGCCTCTTTCCCGCTGCTTGGCTATAGCGTAAACGCCCTACCCGAGCGCTGCGAGTCGCCCAGCAACTTGGAGACTGACGTTTTCGTCCAGGATGGCACGCGGCATTACGCCACGTGTTCAGTGGCCAGGGAGGAGGCGTACTCTAGGCAGGCATGGATGTCGGGTTCAGTCAGGTTGGGAAAGCCCCGAAGAAGCTGCTCAACCGAGTCCCCGGCAGCCAGATGGCTGAGAACCACCCGTACGGGGACGCGGGTCCCCTTGACACACGGCTCACCCCCGCAGATCTTCACATCAGAGATGATGCGATCAGTCATCGTGCCACCTCCCATAAATTAGGATAACACACCAAGGTGAGAGAGACAACCGCATGACATCGCATGGCGTCGCGAATCAGAGGTACGTTCATGAGCGACTCCACCTCGTCCGATGCAGGAGGCTTGCGCGTGGTTACAAGGAGCGGCCGACGGCTTGCGCGACTTTCTTGAGCTCCTTGACGAGCGCGGCGAACTTCTTCGGCAGCAGCGACTGCGGGCCATCGGAGAGTGCGACTTCAGGATTGGGA
This sequence comes from uncultured Planctomycetales bacterium, assembly GCA_964372775.1. GTDB lineage: Bacteria > Omnitrophota > Gorgyraeia > Aquiviventales > Aquiviventaceae > CAYJRJ01. Next base: position 4,310 of record CAYJRJ010000041.1, read on the forward strand.
TGGACTTCGATCAACAGCCCATCCGCGCCGGCCGCGACCGACGCCTTGGCCATCGGTGCGACGTACTCCCACGCCCCGGTGCTGTGGCTTGGATCGACCACCACCGGCAGATGGGAGAGCTTCTTAATCACCGGAACCGCATTCAGGTCCAGCGTAAAGCGGGTGAGGGTCTCGAAGGTGCGGATGCCCCGCTCGCAGAGGATGACATTGAAGTTGCCCTGGCTCACGATGTATTCCGCTGCCAGCAGAAACTCCGTGATCGTTGCGGAGAGCCCCCGTTTGAGCAGCACCGGTTTGCGCGACTGGCCCACCTCCTTGAGCAGCTCAAAATTCTGCATGTTCCGCGCGCCAATCTGGATGATATCCGCGTACTGTTCGACCAGTTGGATGTCGCGGGCATCGAGCAGCTCGGTGACCACCCGCATCCCCGTCTGCTTGCCGATATCGCGCAGGAACTTGAGCCCCTCCTCGCCCAACCCCTGGAAGGAGTACGGCGACGTCCGCGGCTTGAACGCCCCGCCCCGCAGCACCTGCGCGCCGTGTTGCCTGATGGCTTTGGCGGTTTCCAGCAGCATGGGGCGGTTCTCGACCGAACAGGGTCCGGCCATAATGACGATCTCCTTGCCGCCGATTTTCACGCCGCCGCCGATATCGATGATGCTCGGCTCCGGCTTGAACTCGCGAGAGACCAGCTTGTACGGCTTCAGGACCGGCATGACCTTCTCAACGCCGGGGATCACCTCCAGCGGCTGCACCCGCAGGGCGTCTTCCGGTCCGATCACGCCAATGATGGTGCGCTCGGTGCCCTTGGAGACCATCGGCTTCAGGCCAAGCGACTTGATTCGGTCGATGAGGTGGTCAAACTGCTTCTTCGTGACGTCGGGCTTAAGAACGATGATCATGCACGACCCTCCTTAACTCGCTAAGCATTGTTTTAAGGCGCGAATAAACGTGCGATTCTCTGCAGGCGTGCCGATGGTCACGCGGAGATAGCCTGACAGCTTCCAGGCGCTCATCTCGCGCACCATCACGCCGCGCTCCAAGAGCGCTTGCGCGATCTCCGACGCGCGCGGCCCAAGCTGAATCAGGATGAAGTTCGTCGCGCTGGGCACATGGCGCACCTTCAGCGCATCGAGCGCACCGGTCAGATAGCGCCGCCCCTCCTTCACAACGCGGCGCGTCCGGGCCAGAAACGCCTTGTCATCCAAGGCCGCCGCGGCGGCGGCCTGCGCGAGACTGTTGACGTTAAACGGCTCGCGCACGGCCTGCATCGCGGCAATGAGCGTCGGCTGCGCGATGCCGTAGCCCACCCGCAGCCCGGCCAGCCCGTAGGCTTTTGAGAACGTCCGCGTGACGATGACCGGATACTCATTCACATACGGCAGCGTGTGCGGATAGTCGGGCGCATCCGCGAACTCATAGTAGGCCTCATCGAGAAACGTCATCGTCTCGTGGGGCAAGTCGCGCAAGAACGCCCCGAGCTCCCGCTTCGTGACATAGGTGCCCGTGGGGTTATCGGGGTTGGCGATGAACACCAGCTTCGTGTGCGGCGTGACCGCCGAGCGCATGGCCGCCAGATCATACCGGAGGTTCTTCAGCGGCACCACCGTGACCGACGCCCCGCAGGCCCGGGCCTGCAGCTCATAGATGAGGAAGGTCGGTTGGGCCACGACCACCGCATCCCCGGGATCGACGACCGCCCGCAGCGCCAGCACGATCAACTCATCCGATCCGTTGCCGACGATCACGGACTCCGGCTTCACCCGCAGCGTGTTGGCGATGCGCGTCCGCAGGTCCACGCAGTTGGCGTCGGGATACCGGTTGAGCGTGCCGGTGGCCCTGCGCAGGGCGGCGACCGCCTTGGGCGATGGGCCTAAGGCATTTTCATTCGATGCCAGCTTGATGACCGACGTACGCTTGAGTTGACGTTTCACGGCTTCCAGGGAGCCGCCCGGCTTGTAGGTCTCGAGCTCGCGCAGCACCGCGCGCGCCCGTGTGTCAATAGTCGTCATCTATTTTCCTACAGGATACGAACCGAGCACCCGCAACAGGGATGCCGAGCGTTTCAGCGCTTCCAGCGCCCGGTTCACCCGCGGTTCCGAGACGTGCCCTTCGAGATCGATGAAGAACAGGTACTCCCAGGCCTTGCGCTTCGACGGCCGCGACTCGATCTTCGTCAGGTTGATGCCGTTCTGCTTGAACGGCATCAGGGCATCGTAGAGCGCGCCGGGCCGGTCCTTGACGCCGAAGAGAATCGACGTTTTGTTCCGACGGCCTTTCGAGGCCGGCCCGAGACCAATGATCAAGAAGCGGGTTGTATTCTCCCGCTCCTCAGGGATCGGCAGCGCCCGCAGCCGGTATCGAGCGGCAAGTTCCTGCCGACCGATCGCCGCCCGCGTCCGGCCGTTCTTCTCATCGAGCACGTACCAGACCGCGTCGGCGGTGGAGTTCGTCTCGCGCCGGCTGGCGCCACGCAGGTGCTGGGTCAGCCACCGGTGGCACTGGGCCAGCGCCTGCGGATGCGAGTAGACGGCGCCAATCTTCGCCAGTGCCACGCCCGGACGCGCGATCAGGTAGTGGCGAATCGGCTGCTCGATTTCCCCATGGATACGGGTGGGGGTATCGACGAAGTCGACGAACCGATCCAGGGTGTGGGTCACAGCGCCTTCCAGTGAATTCTCAATCGGCACGACGCCGAACTCCGCCTGACGGCGCTCGACCAGGTTGAAGACGTCGTCGACCGTCGGCGCATGGACGTACCGCGCCCGTTGACCGAACCGTTTCTGGGCCGCGAGATGGGTGTTGGTATGCTCAGGCCCCAAGTACGCGATCGTGCGCATCAACGTGAGAGCCCTGGGCCAGGCCGCTTTCGGCGTCGGGCTTCAGCGGCCTCGAGTTGCCGGCTGTGGCGCAAGATGTCCCGAAAGATCTGCTGGATGGCGGCGTGAGAGAGCGGCCCGCGGTTGGTCCGGCCCGCCTGGCGCAAGACCATCGCCTCGCGGCGGCCGTCAAAAACCGGCAGGCCCCGCGCCCGCTTCAACCGTCCCACGCGTAGGGCGAGGGCCGCGCGCTGGTTGAGTAACTGCAGGATCTGACGGTCGAGCCGGTCAATCCGTTTTCGCAGGGATGGCAGGCTCATTGGGAGGCGCATCGACAGGCTCGCTGATCGTCGGTTGCTCCATGCGCGGCAGGGCCTCGAGCGACTTCAACCCGAAATGGCGCAGGAATTCCACGGTCGTGCCGTACAGGAACGGGCGACCGGGGCTCTCTTTGCGTCCGGTGATACGGACAAAGCGCCGCTCAAGGAGCGTGTCCAACGACGCGGCCACATCCACGCCCCGAATCGCCTCGATTTCCGCTTTGGTCATCGGCTGCCGGTAGGCGATGATCGCCAGCGTCTCAAGCGCCCCCTTGCTCACGGCGTCGGCCTTGGGGCTCTGGAGGGCGCGCCGAATCCAGGGCGCCAGCTGCTGGTCGGTGACCAGTTGGTAGCCGCCGGCAACCTCTTGAATGTGGAACGCCCGACCCGATTGCACGTAGTCGGCGTTGAGCGTCTCGATCATTTGGCGGATTTCCGCCACCTCCACCACTTGCAACACCTCGGCCAGACGCTTCACGGCGATCGGCTCCCCGAACGCGAAGAGTAACGCTTCAATAATCCGCTTCGCCTGTGTTGCATCCATCTTCATAACCTCCACACCACAGAATCACAGAATGCCACAGAGGCACAGAAAAGTTCACATCACCCCTCTGTGTTTCTGTGGTGTCACGATATCGTTATGCGACATTCTGTGCCTCTGTGATGACAATGTCGCCGAACGTTCGCTCTTGGATGGCGCGCGCGATGCGCTGGCGCATCAACTCAAGGAGCGCAAGGAACGTGACCACCAGCTCGAGCGTGCTCTTCTCGGCGGTGAACAGCTCAAGAAACCGCACCTGGCGTTTCACGTTCAACAGGACTTTCAGCTCCTGCACTTTCATCTCAACGGTCCACGGCTCGACCGCCACCTCATAGACCGGCGCGCTGGCCTTCTGCAACACCTTCGCGAAGGCGCTCATGAGGTCCGCGATGCCGACTTCCAGCGGCGCTTCCGCCGGAGCGCCCTCACCCGCTTCGGGGGCGTCCGCCGGCGCGCGCGTGAAATGCTGATGCTGCAGCGCGTGCAGCTCAGCCAACAGTTGGGCCACCGTCTTGAACTGCTCGTACTCCTTGAGCCGACGTTCAAGCTCCTCAAGGCTGATGGGCACCTCTTCTTCCTCCTCAGGCTCGGTCGGAGTCGGCAGCAGCCCCCGCGCCTTGATGGCGATCAAGTGTCCTAACAAGGGGAGTGGCTCGGCGAGCTGGTTGAGATCGTGCCCCGCCGCCTTGATCCGAGCCAGGTACTGGCCGGTGAGGTCCACCAGCTTGATGATGAACACATCAATCAGGTTCAGTTTGGCCAGCTCAACCAAGAGCGGCAGCGGCCCCTCGTAGATATCAGCGTTCACGTCGTATCGCATCGTCTGGTTGGGCCTGTTGGGCCGGTTATGCCCGCGGCTAAACCGAACGCTCGCTTGACCTCAGTGAGGGTCTCGTGCGCAATGGCGCGCGCTTTCTTGGCTCCGTCCTGCAAGAGCTGCTCGATGTCTCGGTAGGCGTCGCTCCCCTTGCCGGCGCGCCGCGCCCGGGCGGCCCGAAACGGCTCAGTCAGCTCGACGAGCACCTCAGCCAGCTCGCGCTTGTTCTGCACGCAGCCCCGTTTGGCGCTGGCGCACTCCTCCCACACCGTCTTGTAGCGCTCCGGGGCGAACATCCGCCAATAGCCGCACACGTTGCACGTCTCCGGGTGGCCGGGATCGGTCATCTTGATGCGCAGCGGGTCGGTGAACATCTTCTGCGTCATCGCCCGGATGCGCTCCGCCGACTCCGACAGGTTCATCGTGTTGCCGTAGCTCTTGGACATCTTGCGCCCGTCGATGCCCAGGAGCTTGGGTGCCTCAGTCAACAGCGCCTGCGGCTCGGGAAAGATCTGCGTCTTCAGCAGCGCATGCAGCCGGCGGATGATCTCGCGCGTCAATTCCAGATGCGGCAGCTGATCCTCGCCGACGGGCACCGCGTGCGCTTTATAGAGCAGAATGTCCGCCGCCTGGAGGACGGGATAGCCGAGAAAGCCGTACGTGGCGAGATCGCGTCCCTCGATCTCCCGCAGTTGCTCCTTATACGTCGGCACGCGTTCCACCCATCCCAGCGGCGTCACGATGGCCAGCAGGGTGAACAGCTCCGCATGCTCAGGCACGTCAGACTGGCGAAAGATGACGCTCCGCTTTGGATCGATCCCGCCCGCGAGCCAGTCGGCCACATTCTCATCGGACCACTCTCGAATGCGCTCAGGGTGCTCGTACTCGCTCATGAGCGCGTGGTAGTCCGCGACCATGAAGAAGCACTCGTACGTTTCCTGCAGCTTCTTCCAGTTCTCCAACGCGCAGACGAGGTGCCCAAGGTGCAGCTGGCCGGTCGGCCGCATCCCGCTAAGGACCCGCCGCCGCGGCTCACTCACCGAGCTTCCGCTCCACCTTCTTGAGCTCCCAGGCTTCGATGAGATCGCCCACCGCCACCTCGACATTGCCCACCAGGGCAATCCCGCACTCCAGGCCCTCCTGGACCTCGCGCGCGTCGTCCTTGACCCGCTTCAGCCCCGCGAACTTCCCCTCGAAGACCCGGTTGGAGCCGCGGATCACGCGGGCCGTGGCGTCGCGGCGCATCGTGCCCTTCACCACCATGCACCCGGCGACGACGCCCATCTTGGAGACCTGGAACAGCTTGCGGATCTCCGCGCGGCCCAGGAACGTCTCCTCGATGGCCGGCTCCAGCAGGCCTTCGATCGCCGCCTTGATCGCGCCTACCAGCTCGTAGATGATCTGGTAGATCCGCACGTCGACCCCCTCGGCGACGGCCAGCACCTGGACCTTCGGCTCGATCCCCACATGGAAGCCCACCACGATCGCATCCGAGGCTGCCGCCAGGATGATATCGGATTCGTTGATGTCCCCGACGCCCATGTGCAGGATCTTGAACTGGACTTCCTCCTTCTCGATGTCCAGCTTCATCAGGCTCTGAACCAGGGCCTCCAGCGAGCCCTGCACGTCGGCCTTGAGCACCAGCCGCAGGTCCTTGAGCTGCCCCGTCGCGATGCGGGAGTGGAGCTGTTCCAGGGTGATGCGCTTGGGGTGCGTCACGGCCCGCAGCGCCTGCGCGTCCTGGCGCTGGGAGGCGAGCTGCTTCAGCGCGCGCTCGTCGTGCACGGTCAGGAAGCGGTCCCCGGCCCGCGGCACCTCGGGCAGCCCCAGGACCTCGACGGCCAGCGAGGGCCCGGCCTCCTTGAGCCGGTGGCCCCGGTCGTCCACCATCGCCCGCACCCGGCCGGCGACGTGTCCCGCCAGCACCGGATCGCCGATGTGCAGCGTGCCCTGCTGGATCAGGAACGTCGCGACCGGCCCGCGGTCCTTGGTCTGCCGGGCCTCGATGACCGTGCCCTGCGCCGGGGCCTCCGGATCCGCCCTGAGCTCCAGGAGCTCCGCCTCGAGGAGGAGCATCTCGAGCAGCTGATCGATCCCTTCCCGCGTCCTGGCGGAGACCGGCACCATGATCGTCTTGCCGCCCCAATCCTCGCCGATGAGCTCGTACTGCGAGAGCTGCTGCTTGACCTTCTGCACGTTGGCCTCGGGCTTGTCGACCTTGTTGAGGGCCACGACGATGGGCACCCCCGCGGCCTTCGCGTGGTCGATCGCCTCCACGGTCTGCGGCATGACGCCGTCGTCGGCCGCGACGACCAGGACCACGGCGTCGGTCACGTTGGCACCGCGCGCCCGCAGGGCCGTGAACGCCTCGTG
>CAYJRJ010000042.1:0-10753 GCA_964372775.1 uncultured Planctomycetales bacterium
CCAGATGCCCCACCCCGATCACTCCGACACGCAGCGGTTGGTTGGACATGTCGGTAGTCTAACAGAAAGGCTTGTTCACCGTCAATGCGCATGGTACAATACTCCGCTCTATGTCCACATACCTGAGACTGTTACGATACCTCAAGCCCCACGTAGGGGTTTTCGGACTAGCCCTCGGCTGCATGGCGGTGTCCAGCCTCCTCAACGGCGTCCAACTGGGGGCCATCTTTCCTCTAGCCGACCGCATTGTGACCAACAAGGCGATTCCCACTCCGGCGTGGCTGCCCGGGTGGGTCGTTGGCATCGTCAACTGGCTCAATGGGATAGAACCGCTGACGATGCTGACGGTCTTTGCCGCGACGATCCCGATCCTGTTTTTCCTGAAAGGGCTGTTTGAGTTCTGGCAGTCCTTTTTCATGAACGACGCGGCGCAGCGCGTCATCCGCGATCTGCGCCACGCGCTGTTTGAGCGCTACCTGGGCCTGTCCCTCGACTTCCACCACAAGTCTTCGACTGGTACTACGATGTCGAGGATCCTCTATGACACCGGCATCATCCAGAATTCGATTACAGAGGGAATGACCGATCTCGCGTTTCAAGGCCTGCAGGTGATTGTCTACCTCGCGATCGCCCTGACGATCAACTGGAAGCTCTCGCTCATTCTCGCGGTCGTCGTGCCGCTCATCGCCTGGCCCATCGGGCGCATCGGCAAGCTCCTGAAGAAGCTCTCGCAGCAAGCGCAGCTGCTCATGGGGCAGCTCAACTCCACGATCCTGGAGTCGATTTCCGGCATTCAGGTGATCCAGGCGTTTCTCGTCGAGCCGACCGCCAAGGCGAAGTTCGCTGCGGCCAACCACCGTTCCTATCAGATCACGCGCAAGATCCAGAAACGGATGAACTCGCTTTCGCCGCTCACCGAGTTCATCGGCGCCTGTGGCGGGGCGGTGGTGTTTTGGTTCGGCGGGCGGGCGGTGCTCTCGAACCAGGTGACGCTGGGCACCTTTCTCGCGTTTCTGCTGGCGATTCTCTCGCTCATCCGGCCCTTCAAGCGGCTCGCGCGACTGCACGGCGTCAACCAGCAGGCGGTGGCCGCCGCCGAGCGGATTTTCAGCGTGCTCGATACACCCTCGACGGTGATCGAGCACGCCAAGGCGCGCGTCCTGCCGACGTTCAGCCGCGAGATCATCTATGAGCACGTGTCGTTCCACTACGATTCACAGCCGGCGCTGCGCCATGTCTCGCTGACGATCCCCTTCGGGGAAACACTCGCGGTCGTCGGTCCCAGCGGCGGCGGCAAGACGACGCTCGCGAATCTGCTGCCGCGCTTCTACGACCCGATCGGCGGGCGGGTCAAGATCGACGGCTTCGACCTCAAGCACGTGACGCTCGCGTCGCTGCGCGGCCAAATCGGGCTGGTGACACAGGAGACGTTCTTGTTCAACGACACCGTGCGCGCCAACATCGCCCTGGGCAAGCCCACCGCCGAGCTGCAGGAGATCGTCGAGGCCGCCAAGCAGGCGAATGCCCACCCGTTCATCACCCGGATGCCCAAAGGCTATGACACGGTCATCGGCGAGCGCGGAGATCTGCTCTCCGGCGGCGAGCGTCAGCGGCTGGCCATCGCCCGCGCGCTGCTGAAGAATCCGCGGATTCTGATTTTCGACGAAGCGACGAGCCAGCTCGACGCCCAGTCAGAACACCTCATCACCGAAGCGATGGAGCGCCTGCGGCAGGGGCGCACCGTCATCACGATCGCGCATCGGCTCTCCACGGTCCGGCTCGCCCACCGGATCGTGCTGATTCAGGAAGGGCGCATTGTGGAGCAAGGCAGTCACGACGAGCTTCTGCACAAGAGCCCCCTCTACCGGAGGTTCTGTGAGCTCCAGCTCATGGATGCAGGCTCCCACACCAAAGGGTTTGGTGCGGGGGCAGGGCCGTCGTCGGACGTTGGGAGGAGCGAGGCACAGGGATGACCACAGATCGGGTACGACAATTGTTGGAGGCCGGAGTGCACTTCGGCCATCAGACCAAGCGGTGGAATCCGAAGATGAAACCGTACATCTTCGGCAGCCGCTCGGGGATCCACATCATCGACCTCGAGAAGACCGAGCAGCGACTCGTGAAGGCCTGCGAGTTTATCGAGGAGGTAGCCGCTCGAGGCCAGCTCGTGCTCTACGTTGGCACCAAGAAGCAGGCCAAGCCCATCTTGGAAGCGGAAGCGCAGCGTGCGGGCATGCCATACGTGGTGAACCGCTGGCTCGGCGGCACGATGACGAACTTCCAGACCATCAAGCGCAACATCGACTTGCTGCGGGAGCTGCGCACGCAGAAGGCCGAGGGGTTTTTCGAGCGTATCTCGAAGAAGGACGCCAAGCGACTCTCCCGCCAGATGGATCGGCTAGAGGAATCGTTCTGCGGGCTGGCGGATGTGGACAAGCTGCCTGGCTGCGTCTTCATCGTGGACACCAAGCGCGAGGAGATCACCGTGCGCGAGGCCAATCGGCTGAATCTTCCGATCGTCGCCATGTGCGATACGAACGCGGATCCGGAGCTGATCGCCTATCCCATCCCCGGTAACGACGACGCCATCCGCTCCATCAAGCTTGTGGTCGCACTTGTCACCGATGCGGTGATCGCGGGACGGCGTCGCTGGATGCTCTCGCAGCAGCCGGCCGTCACCCCCACGCAGGACGGAAATGGCGCAGAGGATACACCTGCCGTCACCAACCATGGACCTCAGCATGCCAACGACACCCATGAAGGCCAAAGTCAGTCTTGAAGCGATTAAAGCGCTGCGGCAGAAGACCAGCGCGTCGCTCAACGATGTGCGTGCGGCGCTGGAGTCGGCGCACGGCGACGAGGCGAAGGCGCTCGCATTCTTGAGAGAGCGCGGCGCCCAAATTGCCGAGAAGCGCCAGGGCCGGACGACAGGACAGGGCCGCATCGAAACCTACGTGCACCATGACGGGCGACTGGCGGCGATCGTCGAGGTGAACTGCGAGACGGATTTTGTCGCACGCACGCCTGATTTTCAGCAGTTTTGCCGCGACGTGGCAATGCAGGTGGCGGCGATGAATCCCCGCTACCTCCGGAAGGAGGACGTGCCCTCGAGTGAGTCGCTCGACGCCGAAGCGGTCAAGGCCGTGTGCCTGCTGGAGCAGCCGTTCGTGAAGGATCAAGGGATCACCCTCAACGACATGCTCAAGGCACTCATCGCCAAGACCGGCGAGAACGTGGTCATTCGTCGCTTCGCCCGATTCGCCGTGGGCGACGCAGCCTCGTAGGGGCGACATGGGGAGTGCCTCCGTGAAACCAACAACAGCTCAGGCTGGTGCACTGCGATCCGCGACGGCGAAATACCGCCGCATTGTGCTCAAACTCAGCGGTGAAGCGCTGCAGGGCTCGCTCGGATTCGGCATCGATTCCAGAGTGCTTGATGATCTCGCGCGCCAGATCAAGGAGATCAAGGAGCTCGGCGTTCAAGTCACGGTGGTCGTCGGGGGAGGCAATATCTTCCGCGGCCTGCAAACCTCCTCAGCCACCGGCATGGAGCGAGCCACCGCCGACTACATGGGCATGCTGGCGACGGCGATCAACGGCCTCGCACTCCAGGACTCGCTGGAGCGCATCGGGGTGGCGACTCGGGTGCAGACCGCCATCGAGATCGCCAAAGTCGCTGAGCCCTACATCCGCCGGCGCGCCATGCGGCACCTCGAAAAGGGGCGCGTCGTCATCTTTGTCGGCGGCATCGGCAGCCCCTTCTTTACCACCGATACGACCGCCGCGCTGCGGGCCATGGAGATCGGGGCGGACGTGGTGCTCAAGGCGACGAACGTCGACGGCGTCTACTCCGACGATCCGGCGACGAACAAGCAGGCGAAGAAATTCACGACGCTGACATTCTTCGATGTGCTCAAGAAGAAGCTCCAGGTCATGGATGCAACGGCCGTGAGTCTGTGCATGAACGGTAACGTGCCCATCATCGTGTTCAACCTCCATCGGGCCGGCAACATCAAGCGCGCGGTGTGCGGTGAGCCGGTCGGAACCCTGGTGACGAGTCGATGATCCCACCCCCTGCGCCGACCCCGCCGCATGGCGGGGCCCGAATGCAAGAGAGGCAAACGAGCAATCTGCGAATGACTGGAACGGCCGCATTCGTCACGGCGGCTGCGTGTGTTCACCCGATCAGCCGCCGTGGGGCGCAGGGGGTGGGATGATCCCAACGCTGCAGAATATCTATAAGGAGATCGAGGACAAGATGAAGAAGGTGCTTGCCAATGTCACGCGCGAGTTCGGGGAGCTGCGCGGGGGACGTGCATCTCCGGCGCTGGTCGAGCACGTGACGGTGGACTACTACGGCGCCGCCACCCCGATTAAGGCTGTCGCCGCGGTGACCTCTCCCGAGACGAACCTGCTCGTGATCCAGCCGTGGGATGCCAAGCTGGTGCCCGAGATCGAGAAGGCCATCCAGAAGTCCGGCTTGGGCATCAACCCGGTCGTGGACGGCAAGCTCGTGCGTCTGCCCATCCCGCCGCTGACCGGCGACCGCCGGGCGGAGATGACGAAGCTCGTGCACAAGCTGGCTGAGGAGGGCCGCGTGCACATCCGCACCGTCCGGCGCGACGCCAACGAGGCGGTCAAGAAGCTCAAGACCGACAAGCAGATCAGCGAAGACGACTCCTTCAAGGCGCAAGAGCACATCCAGCAGCTCACCGACCGCTACATCGAACAGATCAACGCACTCGTCAAGTCCAAAGAGTCCGAACTCCAGAGCGTCTGACGCGTTCCGCTCACCCCTTTGCTATAATAGCGTATCAGCCGTATTGTCTCCGATAGGGCTTCCTGTTCTTTAACAATTTGGGCCGCTAGCTCATCAGGCAGAGCAACAGCCTTCAGTTGAGGGCCACTGCCGGGCAACCGGCAGTTGCAAATCCCGTAACTTGCGGGGAAGTCTGGTGTATCCTACGGTACCCCGTCTTTGGCGGGGTAATAAGCCAAGGGTGCAGACAATCCGCAGCCAAGCCCCCGCCTTCGGCGGGGGAAGGTTCAACGACTATAATCGGGATCCCCAGCAATGGGGAATGGGATAGTCTGATCTGCATGGCGACATGCAGCTAACACGATGTTTAAGCTGTGGGTGCTGGGTTCGAGTCCCAGGCGGCCCATCGATCTTTGCCCGCGGTGACGGGCAAAGATCGATCCCGAGGCCCACCGGGGTCGAATAGGTGGGCCGAGGGAGCGTTTCCATATTCGCGGTGTCGGGCCAAGATCGCCCCCGAAGCCCGCAACAATTGAAAGGATCAACGCCATGAAATGGTATCTCTACGTTGCCCAATGCGAAGACGGAAGTCTCTATACGGGTATCACGACGGATGTGGCCACGCGCCTGCAAGAGCACAACGCTGGTCAAGGTTCAAAGTACGTCAGGAGTAAAGGCGCCGCAAGGCTCGTGTATTCGGAGCCGCACGCGTCACGATCATTAGCGCAGCAACGGGAGATTGAGGTGAAGGGATGGGCTCGAGAAAAGAAACTCACGCTGTTGACCGGGCACCATGGGTGATGGCTACGAATTCTTCGAGCATACCGCGGATGTGGGACTGCGAGCATCGGGGCGCGATGTGTCGGCGCTCTTCATCAATGCTGCGCGGGGGCTTGTCGAGCTGTTAGTCGACAACAGCCGGATCGAGCCCCGCGAGTCGAGGACGGTCGCATTGAACGCGGCCTCAGTCGATGCGCTGTTGCGCACGTGGCTGACGGAGCTACTCGTGTGGTTCGGGCAGGACCATTTCCTCCCGTGCGAGTATGTGTTTGACACGTTGACGGAGACGAGTCTGCGCGCGTCGGTGCGCGGCGAGCCGTTCGACTCGTCCCGGCATGTCTACGGGACGGAAGTCAAAGGCGTGACCCGGCATCAGCTGCAGGTGACCCACCACGACGATGGCTGGCAGGCCCGGCTCATCTTCGATGTCTAACACCACCACAACAGAGCGCACATGGGCTGGCCCGCTCGAGCGGCTCGACGAGTATCGCTGGCGCATCCCCACCACGTACGATCCTAGCATGCGCGTGCCCGGCCTGATCTTCGCCGACGAGCGGCTCTTGAAAGACATCCGCGACGAGCAAGCGCTGCAGCAGGTCGCCAACGTCGCACACCTACCCGGCATCGTCACGGCGTCCATGGCGATGCCCGACATCCACTGGGGCTATGGGTTCCCGATCGGCGGGGTGGCGGCGATGGATCCGAACGAGGGCGGCGTCGTCTCCCCCGGCGGGGTGGGCTACGACATCAACTGTGGCGTGCGGTTGGTGAAGACCAACCTCACCGTCGAGGAAGTCCAACCGAAGCTCAAGACGCTCATCGCGACCCTGTTCAACACGATTCCCTGCGGGGTTGGGATGAGCGGCAACATCCGCTTCACGAAACGCGATGCGCCGCGCGTCATGGCGCAGGGTTCTGCGTGGGCCGTCGCGCAGGGCCACGGTGTGCAGGAGGATCTTGAGCATACCGAGTCGCATGGCAGCCTGGAGGGCGCGGATCCGGACCGGGTGTCCGACCGTGCGATCGAACGAGGCCACGACCAGCTCGGCACGCTGGGCTCCGGCAACCACTTCCTTGAGGTCCAGGCGGTTGAGACGATCTTCGACGAGCCGGCGGCCAACGTGCTGGGTCTCTCCCTTGGCCAGGCGATGGTGATGATCCACTCCGGCTCCCGCGGATTCGGCTACCAGATCTGCGACGACTACCTCGATATGATGGAGCGGTGCATGCCGCGCTACGGCATCACGGTGCCGGATCGGCAGCTCGCGTGTGCGCCGATCACCTCCGAGGAGGGTCAGCGCTATCTTGGGGCGATCCGCTGCGCGGCGAACTTCGCGTGGGCCAATCGCCAGTGCCTCATGCATCTGGCGCGCGGCGTCTTCGAGCGCGTCTTCGGCCGAAGCTGGCAGGACCTCGGCATGTCGCTCATCTACGACGTGGCCCACAACATCGCCAAGTTTGAGCGCTATCGCGTCAACGGTCGCGAGAAGACGCTGTGCGTCCACCGCAAAGGCGCCACTCGGGCGTTTCCGCCGGGCCATCCGGAGATCCCGGAGGACTACCGATCGATCGGACAGCCGGTGATCATTCCCGGCGACATGGGTCGCTACTCGTACGTGCTCGTCGGCACCGAGCAGGCGATGGAGCAGTCCTTCGGCACCGTCTGCCATGGGGCGGGCCGGGTCATGTCGCGAGCCGAAGCGGTGCGCAAGGCCGAGGGCCGCTCCATTGAACAGGAGCTCGAACAGCAGGGCATCATCGTCATGGGCCGCGGGCGCAAAGGGGTGGCGGAAGAGCAGCCCGCCGCCTACAAGGATGTCAACGATGTTGTGCGGGTCGTGCATGGGGCGGGGCTGGCCACGCGCGTGGCGCGCATGAGACCGCTTGGTGTGATTAAAGGCTAAGTTCAATGCGGAATGCGGAGCGCGGAGTGGGGAATATCGATGCTCGACCTTAAAATTCTACGAGAGAGTCCGGAGCGTGTCCGCGAGGCGCTTAAGAATCGGCGGATCACGTGTGATCTGGAGGGACTGCTGCAGCTCGAGCAGGAGCGGCGCACCCTGCTGACGGAGATTGAGCGCGACCGGCATGCGCTCAAGGAAGGATCCGAGGCCTTCGCCAAGCAGCAGGCCGCAGGCGGCAAGGCCGCAGCCCCACCGTCGCAGTTGAAACAGCGTTCGGATCAGATCAAACAGCGCGAGCAGCGGCTCAAAGAGCTCGAGGAGCAGACCCGCGCGCGCTGCGAGTTGATCCCGAACATCCCTCATGCATCAGTGCCGGTGGGCGATGCGTCGGCGAACCACGTCGTGCGCACCATCGGGCAGAAACCGTCGCTTGGCTTCACGCCGAAATCGCACCTGGAGCTGGCCCGGCAGCTCGGGCTCATCGACTTTGAGCGGGCGGCGAAAATCAGCGGGTCCCACTTTCCGCTCTTCGCCGGTGTGGGTGCGCGCCTGGAGCGCGCGCTCATCAACTGGATGCTGGATGTGCACACGAAGGAGCACGGCTACACCGAGATCGCGCCGCCCTATCTCGTCAACCGCGCCTCGATGTTCAGCACGGGGCAGCTGCCGAAGTTTGAAGAGGATATGTACCGACTGAAAGATGATGATCTGTTCCTCATCCCGACCGCCGAGGTGCCGGTGACCAATCTGCATCGCGAGGAGATCCTGGAGGAGGCGCAGCTGCCGGTCACCTATGCGGCCTACAGCGCGTGTTTCCGTCGAGAGGCCGGCTCCTACGGCAAGGAGACCCGGGGACTCGTGCGCGTGCACCAGTTCGATAAGGTCGAGCTGGTGAAGTTCACGACCCCGGAGACCTCATACAATGAGCTGGAGCGGCTTGTGAACAACGCTGAAACCATCCTCCAGCGGCTGGGGCTGCACTATCGCGTCGTGAGTCTTGCGACCGGCGACCTGAGTTTCGCCGCCGCCAAATGCTATGACCTCGAAGCGTGGGCGCCCGGGCTGAACCAATATCTCGAAGTCTCAAGCTGCAGCAACTTTGAGGAGTTCCAGGCGCGGCGGGCGAGCATCCGCTACCGACAGGCCGCGACGAAGAAACCGGCGTTCGTCCATACGCTTAACGGCTCCGGCGTCGCGCTGGCCCGGTCCGTGATTTGTCTTCTGGAAACGCATCAGCAGGCGGACGGGCACATCCGCATCCCCGAGGCGCTGCGCCCGTATCTCGATGGGGCAACTCAGATCTAACGTCGTCGGGTTCCTCAGCCGCTTCATCAAGGCGCTGATGGTCCTCGTGCTGATTCCGCTCGCTATCGGGCTGTGCCTGGGCGTCATCAGGCAGCTCGATCTCATCAGCATTGGCGAGCGGACCGCCCGCGAGCTCATCGTTCTGGGGTTCGTCGCCTATGTCGGGCTCCACATCGTGCTCTACCGTCCTGTGCCACTGTTTCAGGCGAGCCATCGGCTGTTCGCCGCGCTGGCGGTGTGGCTCTTCGGCGGACAAGTGACCAGCGTCGAGAGACAGGGGACAAGAGACAAGGGACGGGGGAAAGATACGAAGAGAGCTGCCGCGGGACCGCAAGGCTCGACGCTGGTGGCGTTCAGCCCGTACGTGATCCCCAGCTATCTGGTGCTCGTGTGCGCGCTGGGCTGGCTGCTCGCCCGCTGGATCGACCGCCGGTGGATCGACGCGCCGGCGCTGACGCTCGTCGGCATGACCATCGCGTTTCATTGGCTCATGACCGCCGATGAGCTGCAGCAGCAGCGAGCCCGTTGGCACGTGGAAACGTACCTGCTGGCGGTCAGCCTCGTGTTCATTGTGACCCTGCTGGTCGGCAGCGCCTGTGTGCCGTGGATCCTTCCGGATTTTTCATTCGTGCGCGCGCTGGGCGATGGGATCACGCAGGCCCAGGCCCTCTACACGACGCTCTTCCAGCAGCTGTTTTTCTGAGGCAGTGCCTGAGGTGGGGTGCGGGAGCTGGCTTATCCGGCCGGTCTTGAAAACCGGTGTCCCGCTAACAGCGGGACCGTGAGTTCGAATCTCACCCCCACCGCCATTTGAATCCTAGGATGATGATGCGTCTCGATAACCTTGATGGAACTCAGCGCTTCTTGATGGAGGCTGCGCTATGTCAGTCATCGATCAATCGATTGGCAGAGGTCTGCAGCGTTCATCCACGAACCGTACGGGACTGGCTGAGAGAGAAACACCGCATGCCGTACGACTGCGTCACGTGCATTTCCAAAGAGGCGGGTCTCATTCTGCCGAGGCGGCTTCGCTTGATACCGAACTTCTGGCATATCCCTAGAGCAGCGCGCTTAGGTGGAAAGCGGCGTGCGCAGCTCTACGGGTCGCTGGGCACGTTAGAGAGTCGACAGAAGGGCGGTCGAGTCTCGTGCGAGCGATTTCGTGCGAATCCACAGCTTGCTCAGGCCCTCGGCTTCAAAGTGCGCAAAGTGATCGTGCAGCCGATGAAATCCGCTCTCCTGGCAGAGTTTGTCGGTATCATGTTGGGCGATGGGTGCCTCAGTAGTCAGTTCCAGGTCGGGATTTCGTATAATGCAGTAACGGACAGGGGCTACGGAGCCTACCTGCAAGACCTCTTCCGGAAGCTCTTTGGGCTATCGGCGACCATTCAGAGGCGTCCCAAGGCGCGCGGCTGGACGGTGGTGGCCTCAAGTCGTGCACTCGTTGAGTATCTGCAGACGATTGGTCTGGTACGCGGCAACAAAGTGGCCAACCAGGTGGATGTGCCCGAGTGGGTTTGGAACAGGCAGGACTACCAGCAAGCCTGCCTGAGAGGGTTGATGGACACCGATGGCTCCGTGTACCGCTACAGTCACCGTGTTAATGGGCGCCAGTATGATCACGTTGGGTTATGTTTCACGAACCATTCAAAGCCGTTGCTCTTATCAGTTGACCGGTTGTTGAAGAACAGCGGTTTTCATCCGCGAGTTGGAGGGTACCACGTCTCTCTCAATCGGCAGGATGAAATCCGAAGGTATTTCCAGCTCGTGGAGAGTCGGAATCCAAAGCATGTGCGGCGGTTTCGCAAGTACTTTGAGAGTGCAGGAAATTCTGGGAGAGGTGCGAGAGCTGGTTGAATCGGCCGGTCCCGAAAACCGGTAGGCTCGCAAGAGCCTCGTGGGTTCGAATCCCACCCTCTCCGTGTTATTCTGGAAAAATTTGGTTACAATGGAGAGGTGTCTGAGCGGTTGAAAGAACGCGACTGGAAATCGCGTAGCCGCCGAA
>CAYJRJ010000043.1:0-10304 GCA_964372775.1 uncultured Planctomycetales bacterium
TTTCGCATGAGGTACTCCAGCAAGGCAAACTCCTTGGGCGTGAGCTCGATGGGCTTGCCCGCCCGCGTCACGCGATGCGCCATGGTATCAAGGACCAGATCGCCCATGTGGAGCGTGGCTGTCCGAGGGCTTCCCCGACGCAAGAGCGACCGGACGCGCGCGATGAGTTCTGCGACCGAAAACGGCTTGACCAGGTAGTCGTCACAGCCGCTGTTGAGCCCGGTGACGCGATCACGGACGGTTCCCTTTGCCGTCACCGCCAACACGGGGGTGGCGACCCCGCGTTCGCGCAATGATTTCAGGAGCGACAGGCCGTCACGCTTTGGCAGCATGAGATCCAAGATGATCACGTCGTAGATGTTGGCTTGGGCAACGTGCAACCCCTCCTCGCCGTCGTACGCACAGTCCACGGCATAGCCCGCCTCCGACAGGCTCCGCCGCATGAACCCGGCGACTCGTTTCTCGTCTTCCACCACGAGGACGCGCATGGCTTACCTGTGGAGCCCCACCCCGCCATGCGGCGGGGTAGCACCCTGTTCCCGCGCCCCACTGCGTGGGGCGACAGCCCGCACCCCCACGGCTAACCCTTCGACTCCGCTCAGGGTCCCTCGAGTCGAAGGAGTCCCGAGCCTGCCGAGGGAAGCCGTGGCTCGTTCTGCGGGGTCGAGCCGGCAGACGTTCAGCGCTGTCATCACTCAGCGCACTCCCCTTTGCCAGCCTCCAGCCGAAACGGCTCGTCGTCCCCCAGATCCGTCCAGAGCTCAGACTGCTGCCCTGCCCCGGTCAGATCCGTGAGGTCCTGAAGGTGTTGCTGCAACGCCTCAAGGCCGAAGCGATCGACGAATGCGGAAAACGATTCGTCAGGCTGCCGCTGCGCCGCATAGAGCCGCAGCAGCCTCGCGATGGTTTCGGGTGCCCGGCACGAGGGCACCCGCGCAAGCCGCCGGCCAAACTGGGCATACCCCGTCTCGGTTCGTCCTCCGACGAGGATCTGATAGCATGGGAGGTGGCGATCGCCGACCTTCACCGCCATCCCGAAACACCCGATGTCCGCGACGTGATGATGGCCGCACGAATTGGGGCAGCCAGAGACCTTGATGGACAGCGGCCAGTCCGCGAAGGCTGAAAGACCATTGCACACGAGAGCCTCAAGCGCCTTCGCGAGGCCGCGCGGATGGGTAATGGCCGAGAGACAGCTATCCGCTCCGGGACAGCGGGTGATGTCCGCCAGGCGATGGGCAAAGGGTCGAGTCAACGCCAGATGGAACAAATCACGGTAGACCCCTGGAACGACCGCACGCGGGACCCATCGCAACAGGAGATTTTGGGTATTCGTCACTCGCACGCCCCCGGCGTGCCGTCGAGCGATCTGCGCCATCCCTCGCAGTTGCTCTGACCGAATGTCCCCGAAAGGAACTCGAATGAGAAGGCTGACCGCGCCTTCCTGCCGCTGTACCATGACGTTCGTCGCGCACCAGCGAGTGAACGACTCAGGATCTCCTGGCACCTCAGAGGGTCTCGGCTCGATAGCTGGTGGAGCCTCTGCGGGTGGCACCGGCTGCGCGAAGGCGTTGAGGGCATAGCCCGACTGAGTCGCCCACACCAGCCGACGTTCCTCCAACACCCAGCGGTGGAAGGTCGACCACCCAACCTCTTCAATGAGAAACTTCAGACGGGCGCGAGCCCTCAGGCGCCGCTCACCCAACCGGTCGAAGACACGCAACGCCGCTTCCATCGTCGGCAGCAGCCACTCCGCGCTGGTCCACGGTTCCAGCAGCTGCGCGGCTTTCGGCGAGGGCCCGAGTCCTCCGCCAATGAAGATGCGAAATCCCGGCTCGTCACCCTTTGGGGCGGCCACGATCCCGATGTCGTGAATCAGCACGCGCGCATGATCCGTCCGGCAGCCTTCGAAGGCGATCTTGACCTTGCGCGGGAGCAATTGCACGACGGGGTTGCGCAGGAAGTAGCGGCTGACCGCCTCGGCGTAGGGGGTGATGTCAAACAATTCGTCGGGCGAGACGCCGGCCCACGGACAGCAGGTGATGTTGCGCACAACATTACCGCTGGCTTCCCGCGTCGTCAGTCCCGCGCCGGCCAGCCGCCGCAGGAGCGCCGGCAGCCTCGTCCTGTCGATGCCGTAGAGTTGGACATCTTGGCGGGTCGTCAGGTGACAGGAGCGGCTCGGCGTAAATTGATCGCAGACGTCCGCCAACGCCTCAAGCTGCTCGGGGCTGATCCGACCAAGCGGGATACGCACGCGGACCATGTGCTGCATCGGCCGTCGGCGCAGGCTGTAGATGCCGTATTGCAGGCGGAGCTTCTTGAATAACTCAGCGTCGAGCTCCCCCAAGGCTGCGCGGGCCAATTGGGTTTCCAGATGGTGGATTTCCATCTCAACAACCTCGGGATCGCGCATGGTCTCCCTTCCTCCTTCGCCTTCGCGGGTTGAGCTTTTCTTCATAGCAGGCGAATCCTCCGGTATCTATGACGTCCGTCATCCCACGGTGTTACACAGAATTCACAGGGCCGTGATGCAGGGGAAACGTCGCTTCGGTAGGCTAACGCATCAACACGCGGAGGTGACCGATGACCTGGTTTCGAACGCGAACAGCTCTCGTGAGCGCGGTCTTCGGAGTGCTCGTGAGCGAGGGGTTTGCGTACGCTGAGTCGACCGGCGAGACTTCCACCCCACCCTCACAGCACGAGGAACTGGTGGTCGAAGCCCCATCGCCGCATCAGTGTTATCAACATCCGCTCTTTCGGAAACGCCACTCCAAGAAAAAGCGCCCGGGGACGGCGCCGGTCGCTACCGCGCAACCGACCCCGCAACACCTCACCTCGGTTTCGAAGTAACGCGGCGCCGCACGTAGAGTTCCCGTTCAGCTTCCCGATCCAGCGCCAACTCGGTTTCTCCAATCTGGATGACCAGGGTGGGGGTCGTCTGGCGCACGCGGGCTTGGCTGATCAGGAGCCCCAGCGGACGCGAGGAACGAACCTGAGCGCGCCGTGTGAGTTCGTGCAGGCGTTGGGCAGCGCGGCACGTCGCCGTTCGAGCCCTGGTCCGTTCTCACCACGCGACGCCGGAGAGTGCTGCGAAGAGGAACCAGACGCTGATGAGGATCGCGCTGAGGGTGCCGATGGATTGGAAGCGAGCGATCGACGTGAAGGGACTCGCCCCCAACAGCGGCAAGAGATAGAGACTGGTCCCCACGAAGAAGCTGAGGAAAAACGCGACGCTGGAACTCCACGCGCCAAGCTGCCACAACCGCATGATGCCGGCGACAAACGGCGGACAGATGTTGATGCCGACCAAGAGACCTAAGATGAAGGGCATGCGAAGCCGCCGGAATCCCTCTTGGGCCCCAAGACACGCCCGCCACATCGGCCACTGTCGCGAGACGGCGTAGACGAGCATCAGCGTGGCCGTGACCGCCAACGCGATCGATGCCAGGCGCTGCGTGAGATGCGGCGCAAGCGCCTCCCCGACCCATCCCACCACGAGACCGAACGCCAGATACGCCACGCACCGGCCGAGGAGAAATTCTCCGAGGAGGCGCGCGTTCGCCGCCCATCCCTTCCGGCCCTCAGCGAAGAGATACGGCACGAGAAACGGCGCGCAGGCCCCCAGGCAGTACGGGCCGGTCGACAATCCCAGCAGCCACCCCTCGACGATCACCTGAGCCATGCCATCCCCCAGTTCCAGCACTTCACCAGCGCCTCGGGCACACACAAGAGGGACACCGTCCCGCCGACGAGCCAGGCCGAGAGCAAAAAGAGGGCGCGCGGCAGCCGTGGGGGAATCCCGAGACGCTCCTGGTCGACGATCGCGTAGTCAATGGCGCCGGTGGGGCAGGCATCCATGCATTCCCCGCAGCGATTGCAGTACGCCAGCACCTGGTGGCGCGCCAGGCTGTCCCGCTCGATCGCGAACGTCGGGCAGACGACCACGCACCGCTGACACTGCGTGCAGCGCTCGGGCGCAATCCTGACGCGATACGGATTCATTCGCCCGAAGAACGCCTGCCACGCCCCGAAGGGACAGAGCAGGCCGCAGAAGGCGCGCTTCTTGGTCAACCACGGCAGTACGATCAGGAAGACGATGCCGAGGGTCGCAAAGATCGCCAACTGGATCTGCCGCGTCACGGTGTTGGGATCCAGAAAGCCGGTGCCGAGCTTCAACGGACACACCCAGAGGCAGAAGATCGGCTGCAGCGTCACCAGCGACAGCAGGAGCATGGTCACGAGGATCGCCGCCGGCAGATCGCGCGCGCCCTTGGGCAGCCACACCCATTTCAGCAACGGCTTGCGGCGCAGGATGGCGAATCCGTTATCGAGTCCGCCGTAGAAACATCCCCACGCGCACCACGCTTGCCCAAGGACGAGGGTGATCACCAACCACGCGGCACCCCACGTCAGCGGCGACCACTGCTGCCACGCCCCGCTGGTGAGCGCCAGATACTGCTGATAGAGATGGTTCAGGACGGAGGAGGCGATGGCGATGTGGCAGGACGGGACCTCCTGCACGTCCGGGCTGATGAAAGCGCTGCCGTGCAGACCGATGAGGGCGGCTTTAAACTGGACAATGAACGACCAAGCCAGGATAATGAAAAAGACCGAACGCCACGGATTCACGCGGCCGGCCACAAAGACGCGGTACGCCATGCCCGCCACGGCACCAATCCAGATGAGCGCCGCCACCTGCCACATCCGTCCAGTCCCCAGATGCTCAATCCGACCAGCCAGATGTCCTGACAGCCACGTCAGGCTGATCAGGAGTGCTACCGCCAGAGCCGCGCTCGTCAGCTTAGGGAGTGCGGCGTAATGCGGTTTCATCAACGTCTCCCCTCACAGGCCGCGGGCGCGATGGCCTTTGCCACGTACGGCGCCACGACCCTCATCGTGCAACTGGTGTGCTTGCAGGAACTCCGCCTGCTGTTTCTGGGCCATGAACTCTTCCTCGGATTGTCGCTGGCAGCCTGGATGATGTGGGCGGGCGTTGGCAGTTGGATCGCCAGGCGTCTCGCTGACGGCTGGCTGGAATGGGTGAGCATCGCGGCCCTTCCCCTGTTCATCGTGAATGTGCTCGCCATCCGGCTGTGCAAGCTTCTGCTGGGATTCGGCATGCTCGTCGGGCTGCTCCCGATGGTCCTGCTCTCGACGCTGCTGCTGGCCCCAATCGGCTGCCTCATCGGCATCGCCTTCACCCTGGGATGCGCCCGCGCGGCCCGATCCGAAGGCTTCAGCGCGGGCGAGGCGTACGGCTGGGAAGCCGCCGGCGCGGCGGTGGGGGGGGCGTTGTACGCCTGGGTTCTGCTCGGACGCGTCGGTCTTGAGGGTATGATCGTCATGCTCGCCGTGCCCCTGGCCATCATGGTGATGTCGCTCGTGGTGGCTCCTCGTCGCCGCCTCATCGGTCTGGCCGTCATCCTGGCTGGCGGGTTCATCGCCTTGCGGACCGACGTGCTGCCCTGGGCTCGCCGCGCCCAGTGGCGCGGTTACGCCCTCGTCGCTGAGCAGACCTCCCGGTATGGACATCTGCTGGTGGCCCGTCTTGGCAGCCTCACGACGCTGTTCGAGGATGGCGTCCTCAGCGCGCATTTTCCGGATCCTTCGGCGTATGAAACCCTCGTCCATCTTCCGCTGCTTGCCCATCCGGATCCGAGGCGCGTGCTCATCATCGGCGGGGCGGCCACCGGCGTGTTGCAGGAACTCTTGAAACATCCCCTGACCCGGATCGATGACGTCGAAGTGGATCCGCAACGGCTGAGGCTGCTGGAACCGGTCCTCTCGCCGTCGGATCGCGCAGCCCTCCATGATCCCCGCGTGCAGATCATCCACGGTGATGCGCGCCGATGGCTTGCCACCACACCCTCGACGTACGACGTCATCCTGCTCAACCTGCCGGAGCCGATGAACGCGCAGATCAACCGTCTTTACACGCTGGAGGCCTTCCGCGAATTGCGCACGCATCTGGCCGCCTCAGGCCTGTTGGCGTTCTCGATTCCCTCGTCTGAAAACTACCTCTCCGCAGACACCCGCTACTTCAATGCGGCGATGTTTCGCACCGTCTGCGCCGTCTTTCCGTCGGTGGAGCTCGCGACCGGAGATCAGTTGTTGCTGATGGCAGGCGGCGAGGTGCGGCTCGATCCGCAACAGCTCATCCAGCGCTACCATCAACGCGCACTGTCAAGCCGCGAGGTGGTGCCCGGCACGATCCCGTGGCAGGTCGATGCGCGACGCCGCCGGCTCGTGCGGGAGCAACTCACCGAGCTGCGCGCGGTGTCCTTGAACCGCGATTTCGCTCCGATCTGCTATGCCTATGCATGGCGCGTGTGGCTCTCCAAGTTCGTCTCGCCGCTGTCGTTTCTCGGTATGGCCGTTTTGATCGGCGTCATCGGCACGGCGCTCTGGCTGCTGTGGCGCCGGCGAACCATCTTCCTGAAGACGCCGGGGTTCTCGATGATGTTCCTGTTGGGCTATGCCGGCATCGTGTACGAGACCGTGCTGCTGCTGGCGTTTCAAGCGCTCAACGGCCATGTGTACTGGCATCTCGGCACCCTCTTTGCCGCGTTCATGACGGGGGTGGCGCTGGGCAGCTGGCTCATCCGCGTGACGAACCCTCCCTCCATCCATCATGCCCAGCGATGGCTTCGACGGCTGCTCATCGCCGCTGCGCTGGAAGGGCTGGTCCTTGCCTGGATGCTTCCAGCCGCGCAACGTCTGTCCTTCCCTCTTCCGTGGCTCCCGTTGGTCGCCTCGCTGTGTTTGCTGACCGGCGGATGGCTGGGCATGGCCTTTCCCATCGTCAACCGCCTGATGTCTTCATCCGATTCGATGCAGGCCGCCGGAGCGGTCTATGCCGGAGATCTCTGGGGCGCCGCGCTGGGAGCCCTCCTGACCGGTGCGGTCTTGGTCCCGCTGCTCGGCCTGGTGCCGACACTCGGATTGACCGGCATCACGTTGCTGACCGCTGCGATCATTCCCACGCCACCTACTTCTTAGGTCCAAATCCCCGGAATCACCGTCCCATCAT
The DNA here is from genome assembly GCA_964372775.1 of uncultured Planctomycetales bacterium. Taxonomy (GTDB): domain Bacteria; phylum Omnitrophota; class Gorgyraeia; order Aquiviventales; family Aquiviventaceae; genus CAYJRJ01. Next base: position 7,034 of record CAYJRJ010000043.1, read on the forward strand.
GCGGACACGTTCCGTCAGGCCGCAGGTCATTGCCGATGACGGAATAGCCGTGCCGGCGGATCAGCGCCCGTCCGCACGTTGGACAGTAGGTATGCTCGGCCGGATGCCCGTGGACATTGCCGAGGTACACGTAGCGCAACCCCTCCTCGCGGGCGATCGCATGCGCCCGCTCCAGCGCCTCGATGGGCGTCGGAGGGAGATTCTGCAACCGATACTGCGGGGTGAAGCGCGAGAAAAACAGCGGCGTATCCTTCCCGAGCTCCCGGACGATCCATCGGCACATCCGGCGAATCTCCGACGGATCATCGTTGAGGCTCGGCACCACGAGGTTCACCACCTCGCACAACACCCCGCCCCGCCTCAATTCCGTCAGCGTGCGCAGGACAAACCGCAGTTCCCCCTTCACCACCCGACGGTAGAAGTGTTCGTTGAACCCCTTCAGGTCGATCTTGATGATGTCAAACAGCGGGATCAGCTCGCGCAGCGGTTCCGGGTTGATGTAGCCGGCTGAGACCAGCACGTTGCGCAAGCCCGCGCGCTTGGCCAGGAGCGCGGTGTCGTAGACATACTCATAGAACACGGCGGGCTCGGCATAGGTGTACGCGATGGAGCGGCAGCCGGTCGCCAGGGCGTTGCGGACGACGTCGGCAGGCAGCAGCGGCTCTCCCTTCGCATGCTCCGGCATGGCCTGCGAGATCTCCCAGTTCTGACAGAACGCGCAGCGGAGATTGCACCCCACCGTGGAGAGGGAATACGAACGTGATCCGGGATACAGGTGGTAGACGGGTTTCTTTTCGATGGGGTCGATGTGGACGGAAACCGGCTGAGCGTAGACGAGCGTGTAGAGCGTTCCGCCGACGTTCTGGCGGACGTTGCAGATCCCGCGATGGCCTTCAGGCAGGAAACACTGGAAGGGACACAAGGTGCACTGGACACCGGCGCACGCGGTCTTCCACCAGCGGGCTTCGCGCAGGAACGGCTGCGCCCGCTTGGCGCTGCGACGAAACGTCCCGGGGGGAGGCGCGGTCGCCATCAGCCACGAACCAAGGCCTGGGCCGATCAACGCTCCCCCGGTGACGATGGTCAGGCGCAGCGCTTGACTGAGAAACTCTCGCCGAGTCATCACGGGGTCTCGCCTGCCCTCCTTCGCGCTTCGCGCTTCGGAGAGGCTCGCCGCTGCGTAGCCGTAGCGAAGCAGGGCCCTCCGGGACACCGTATCACTGTACCTGCTCCCACCAGGAGAAGACTATGACCTCGGTCAGGGACGGGCTCGAGAACGCAGCGAGGCCGCGGGAGGCTCTGAAAGGTGCTAAAGGGAGGACTTATGCGGATCGTTGACGGCGCAGCACCGCGGCGCCGACGGCTCCCATGAACAGCAGCTCACCAACGAGGTAGGCCACGAGCAGCGGCGGGAGGGGTTTGGCGTGGCCGCCGGCATAGCTGTGCAACCCGACGAGGTAGAAACTCACACCGTAATAGGTCATCAGCAACAGGAGGAATCCCCCGATCGTGGTGAGCGCAAACCCCACACCGTTGAGCCAGCCGGCGAAGCGGCCGTGCAACGAGGCGATGAACCACAGCAGCGTGATGAGCGCCCAGGTTTCCTTCGGATCCCAGCCCCAGTAGCGTCCCCACGAGGCGTTGGCCCACACCGCGCCCAGCATGATGCCGCCGGCCAGCAAGACGACACCCACCTGGATCGTGCGATACAAGAACGTGTTCAAGGTCTCCAGCGCTGCCGGCTTGGCCCGCCGGAGCGCGAGGAGGCCGTAGATATGCGCCAGGATCACGGCCAAGGCCAAGGCGCCGTAGCTCGCGACGATGGTCAGCACGTGAATCGTCAACCAGAGATTGCTGCGCAGCACGGCCACTACCGGGGAGATGCTGGCATCCAGCGGCACGTATTCAGACAGGAGCAGCGTGACCGCCGCCAACAACGCCGCCGAAAAGGCGAAGTAGCGCGCGCGGTAGATGCGCTCGAAGACGAACGCGAGGAGCACGCCGACAAGCGGGATCCACAGCATCGTCTCGAAGAAATTCGACACCGGCGGCCGTCCGCCGATGACCACGCGCAACAGCATCCCGCCGGCGTGCGCTGCCGCGCTGAACGCAAAGACCGTCATAGCCGCTCCAGGCGCAACGGTGGCCGCGGGACGCAGCAACGCGGCAAGCCACAACAACGCCGCCAGCCAGTAGCCCAGCTGGGCTGCCCGGAACGGGTGCGCCTGGTTATAGAACACCTCTAACCGCAGCTTCCACGTCGGCGGCAGCGCCGCCGGGTTGAGCCCCTGCAGCGTCGAGAGCAGGCGGGTGGTGGCCGCGTCCACCGCCGCGCCCTCCCCGTCCCGCAGCGCCGTCATCCAGCCGGCCCAGACCTGGCGGATCTCGGCCTGCTTCTGTGGCGGGTAGCCCTCCGGCTGCTGGATGGAGCGCCAGTTCCAGTCGCTCACGCTCTGGGATGGGACGAGCTCCAGCCGATGCTCGACGAGGTTGCTGAAGGTGACGAACCGCTCGAACAGATCCATCGTCTCTTGCTCGAGCATCGTCAATTTCTCATCCCGCTGCTGTTTCTCAACGATGGCGGGGAGCATCTTCATCAGCCGCCTGGTCGTCACCAGCTCTTCGTGCGAGACGTGGGTGGTCTTGGCCTCAAGGCCGATGGCCTCACGCAAGGGTCGAAACGGCACGGCGATGAGCGGCTTGGGTTGCCAGTCCTCTGGGCGTGAGAGTATGGACAAAACGGTCAGGACGGCATCTTGACCCTCGAGGGCCGGCGAGCCCGTGATGTGATCCAACGTTTCTCTGGCAAAGCTCTCAAACGGCTTGTGCCGCCCATTGTGCTGGATGGGCAGCAGCCGCAGCGCCTGCAGTGTCGCCTGCGAGATGCGCGGCAGCGTGGGGGATGGCCCCTCCTCGGCTGCACCCGACGACAACGGCAGGATCAACGCGGCGTACAACGCCAGGCACGCAGTGGAGCGCTTCATGATCGCGTCCCCTTTCGTCGCTTGGAGGCCTTTGGCTTGGCTGCGCGCGAGCGCATGACGAACATGCTCACGACGCCGCCGATGACGATGAGGAATCCGGCATACACCAGCGGGGTGCCGGGATCGTTACGCACCGACAACACGGTGGTTTCCACCGGCCCTTCAATGAAACTCGACTGGAAGAATGAATAGCCCCGATACTTCAGGGGGTTGTTCATGCTGATCTTGCGCATCAGGATGATGCCGCGGCCGGGGTCGGTCAGCTGGACATCGCTTTCAAACCCGGC
>CAYJRJ010000044.1:0-10195 GCA_964372775.1 uncultured Planctomycetales bacterium
CGATGGTGCCGATGTTCACGTGGGGCTTCTTGCGCTCAAACTTGGGCTTGGACATCCGCGACCTCCTCCTTTGCGAAGCTGGAGACGGGGATCGAACCCGTGACCCCGTCCTTACCAAGGACGTGCTCTACCACTGAGCTACTCCAGCAAATGCCACGATGCTTCCGGCTCAGCGTCGATTCGAATGTGAAATCACCCACAGAGATGATAATGGACAGCTTGGGGTGTGCACCGAATAATGGGCTCGGTACACGTTGGTTGGCGGTACAACAGGAGTCCCTTTCTGACAATCAGTGAATCCTCTCGCACGATCCCATACCCATAGACGTAAACCTCTATTCTGTCACGAATTAATACCTTGTCAAGCCTTTTTCACTGTCTCAAGCGCTGAGTCGTTCAACCATTTGTCCAACGCCTCTTTAGGGAAGCGCCAGATCTTGCCCATCTTCACCGCCGGGATCTCTCCTCGGCGCGCTTTGCGGTAGATGGTATCGGGTACCACACCCAGATACCGTGCCACCTCATCAGCCGTCATCACGCGTGTCACAGTACTCACCCCCCTCACAACAGCAGTCTCGCATCGTCTTGGATTGGACATGCAACCTTCGTTCGCTCGGCGGGAAAGGTAAATGTGTATATTAGCCACGTTAGCCATGTTTGTCAACCATTTTTTATGGTTTGTAGGACTTTGGAGGGGTTAAGCAGGGGTAAAACTGGAGCGGGTAGAGGGAATCGAACCCTCGTAACTAGCTTGGAAGGCTAGCGCTCTACCATTGAGCTATACCCGCGCGATGTGCTGTCATCGCGCCTCGCCCGACCTATCTGACACCGGTCGGGCTCGGCATCGTTTTTCAGCCGCCTCCCGCGGCTGAAAAATGGTGGGCAGGGGAGGGTTCGAACCTCCGTAGGGCGGTAAGCCCGGCAGTTTTACAGACTGCTCCGATTGGCCACTCCGGCACCTGCCCCCGTATGAGAAAACCCACTTGTGTAATGTTCGATGTGTAATGCAAATCCAAAAAGAACACCAACTCTTCAGGATTTTACATTACACCTTACACAATTCACATTACACAAAATCAGCTTTAACGAAGCCGACGGAGGGATTTGAACCCCCGACCCGCTGTTTACAGAACAGCTGCTCTACCCCTGAGCTACGTCGGCAAAGCCTGATACTGACGGATCGCTTGCGGTATTCTAGCGGCTAAGTCGGAGGCGATCAAGCCCACCTCGCCCACATCGTTCGCAGCGAGATCCCCCGCCAACCCGTGGAGATACGCCCCGAGCCGCGCCGCGTCAAAGAGCGGGAGCCTCTGGCCCAGCAGCCCGGCGATGACGCCGGTGAGCACATCGCCGCACCCACCCGAGGCCATCCCGGGATTGCCGGTATCATTGAGGTACGTGGCCCCGTCAAAGCTGGCGACGATCGTCTCGTGCCCTTTCAGCACCACCACAACGTTGTACCGCGTGGCGAACTCCTGCGCGATCCCTACCCGATCTCGCTGTACCTCCTCGGCGGAGAGTCGAATCAACCTAGCCATTTCGCCTGGGTGCGGGGTCACAATAATCGGCAGCGACAGCTTCCTGAGGATCCCCACATCATCGGCCAGCGCGTTGAGCCCATCCGCATCCAGCACGAGCGGCCTGGTAATTCGCGGCAACAGCTGCTGCACCAACGAGTTCGTCTCGGGATGCTGCGACAGCCCTGGGCCGATCGCCACGGCGTCCATCCCATCCGCCGTCGTAACGATCTCCGGCAGCGCTTGCAGGCTCAGGCTGCCGGCTTTAGTCTCCGGCAGCACCTTTAATATCGCCTCGGTGAGCTTTTCGGCCATCGGCGGATGCAGGCTCTTCGGAATGCCCAGCGTCACGAGGCCAGCACCCACGCGCAAGGCACCCAGCGTACACAGCGCCGCGGCCCCACTCAAACCCACCGATCCGGCGAGCAGGAACACGCGCCCGGCGTCGCCTTTATGCATGTCCGCGGGACGTTTTGGAAGAAGACCCGGAGGGACGCTCATCGGACCGCAATTGCGCTGGCGACCGCCACCGTGTTCACATGGGACAAGCTCACATAGACCTTGAGGCGTCGCCTGCGCCCATCACGCAGGACGATATGGGGGCGGCCAAGCCGGTCATTGCGCACCTCGACCTGGCCCATGCCAAGCCGACGCGAGGGATCGATCTGGGATACCGCCTTGATCACCGCTTCTTTCGCCGCAAACCGGCCGGCCAAGTGCAACAGCATGGTGCGCGGCCGCGCGCGGGCATACGCCTCTTCCTGCGCGGTGAACACGCGCCGCATGAACGCCCGTCCGCCGCGTCGAATCGCCATTGCAAAGCGCTTCAACTCCACGACGTCGACGCCGCAGCCGATCGGCCGGCTCAGCGATGGACTAGACCGCTTGGACGGCATGGGCTCGCGCGGGCTGAAGGAGTTCGATCATCTCGGCAACCGCGCGCTCCATCCCGATGAACAGCGCGCGGCTCACAATCGAATACCCGATGTTCAGCTCCTCAATCTCCGGGATCTGCATGAGGGCACGGACGTTGTCGTAATCCAGACCGTGACCTGCCGCCACGCGCAACCCCAGCGTCCTGCCCTGCTCCCCCGCTTGGCGCAGCGCGCGCAGCTGCCGCGCTCGTGCCAACACCGTCCGGGCATTGGCATAGCGACCGGTGTGCAGCTCCACAATGGGAACGCCCAGACGATGCGCCGCCTCCAGCTGGGGTCGTGCGGGGTCGATGAACAGACTGACCTCAACGCCATGTTGGCGCAACCGCGCCACGATCGGAACCAGGCATCGGGTGAGTTGCACGGCATTCAGGCCGCCTTCGGTCGTCAGCTCCTGGCGGCGCTCCGGCACCAGCGTGACCTGGTTGGGCTTGATCCTCACAGCGGCCCGCACGATCTCCTCGGCGATGGACATCTCGAGGTTGAGCCGGGTCGTAACGGCCTCCCGTAACCGCCGAACATCATCGTCCTGAATATGCCGGCGATCCTCGCGCAGGTGGCAGACGATGCTGGAGGCCCCGGCGCGTTCACAGACGCGCGCGGCCTCCACCGGATCAGGCCATGAACCGCGGCGGGCCTGGCGCAGCGTCGCCACGTGATCAATGTTCACGCCGAGCCGGACCAGCCGCATCAATGGCCTCCAACATCCGTACCAGCTGCACCGCAGGTTGCACGTCGTGCACGCGCACGATGTGCACGCCGCAGCGGTGGGCGTGCGCCACGCACGCGAGCGTGCCCGCGAGGCGCTCCTGTACATCGACATGGAGCGTCGAGCCGATAAACGATTTGCGTGAGGGTCCGAGCACGACTGGATACCCGAGCGCGCAAAGCCGTTTCAGCTCGCGCAGAAGCTCCAGATTATGGCGCAGCGTCTTCCCGAATCCCAACCCGGGATCGACCAAGATGCGCTCCGCCCTGATCCCCGCCGCCAGCGCCCGCCGAGCCGAATCCTTGAGAAACCGAATCACCTCAGCCACCACATCGCGGTAGCGAGGTGCTTGCTGCATCATGCGCGGCGTGCCCCGCATGTGCATGAGGATGACCGTCGCCTGGGACTGGGCCACCACGCCGGCCATTCGGGAATCCGCGCGCAAGGCGGACACGTCGTTGACGATGGAGGCCCCGGCGTCAATCGCCTGCCGCGCCACCTCGGCCTTCGACGTATCGATGGAGATGGGGATCGCGACCGTCGCCGCAAGCCGGCGGATCACCGGCACGACGCGCCGCAGCTCCTCGTCAAGGGACACCGGCAGCGAACCGGGACGAGTGGACTCGCCGCCGACATCGAGCAGACCGGCCCCCTCGGCCTCCATCTGCAGCCCTCGCTGGACCGCGGAGTCGGGATCCACGTAGAGCCCTGCGTCGCTGAAGGAATCCGGCGTGATGTTCAGAATACCCATCACGAGCGGGCGGCGACGATAGACCAGCCGGCCGTGTGCGATGGGGATGGTCAGGCGGGGGCGAACAGTCGCGGCCATGTCCAGTACCAGGCAATGTCAGGCCGGGGAACTCTTGGCACGATCGTTGTCAGAATGAGACGCCGGGGCGCTATGGCTTGTCGACAGCGGACCGACGAGTTGTTTCACGTGCTCTCCATCGAGCACTTCTTTCTCCAGCAGCGTCGTCGCCAGCTTCTCGAGCTGCGCCCGGTGCTCGATGAGCAGCTGGCGCGCGCGGTCGTAGCAGGCATCCATCAGGCGGCGGACCTCCTCATCGATGAGGACAGCGGTCTGCTCGCTGTAGTTGCGCTCCTCGAACAGGTCGCGCCCGAGAAACATCTGGCGCTCGCGCTTGCCGTAGGTGAGGTTGCCAAGCCGATCGCTCATCCCGAACTCGCACACCATCCGGCGCGCCATGTCGGTGGCGCTCTCGATATCGTTCTGCGCGCCGGTGGTGATCTCGCCGAACACGATCTCCTCCGCGGCGCGCCCGCCCATCATCACCGTCATGCGCGCGGTCAGCTCGCGCTTGCTCAAGGTGTAGCGGTCCTCCGTCGGCAGCTGCATCGTGTAGCCGAGCGCATGGGCGCCGCGCGGGATGATCGACACCTTGTGGAGCGGATCGGTGTCCGGCGTCAGTAGCGCCACCAGCGCGTGGCCCGACTCATGATACGCGGTGATCTTCTTCTCGCGCTCGTTGAGCATGCGCGTCTTGCGCTCCGGCCCGGCGATGACCCGCTCAATCGACTGTTCGAGCTCCGGAAGCCCCACCGCTTCCTTGTTCATCCGCGCGGCCAGCAGCGCCGCCTCGTTGACCAGGTTCGCCAGGTCAGCGCCGGAAAACCCCGGAGTCTGGCGCGCGACCCCTTTCAAATCCACATCCTTCACCAATTTGATCTTGCGGATGTGCACCTTGAGAATCGCCTCTCGCCCGATGATATCGGGCAGGCTGATGACCACTTGGCGGTCGAAGCGCCCGGGGCGCAGCAGCGCGGGGTCGAGGACATCCGGGCGGTTCGTCGCCGCCATGAGGATGATGCCCTCCTGGGTCTCGAAGCCGTCCATCTCCACCAAGAGCGCATTGAGCGTCTGCTCCCGCTCGTCGTGGCCGCCGCCGATGCCGGCGAATCGCTGGCGCCCCACCGCATCGATCTCATCGATGAAGATGATCGCCCCATGGCCGCCCTGGCGCGCATTGCGCCGGGCCTGCTCGAAGAGGTCGCGGACACGGCTCGCACCCACCCCGACGAACATCTCGACGAAGTCAGATCCGCTGATGCTGTAGAACGGGACGTTCGCCTCGCCCGCCACCGCCTTCGCCAGCAGCGTCTTGCCGGTCCCTGGCAGGCCGACGAGTAGCACGCCCTTCGGGATCTTGCCGCCCAGGCGCTGGAACCGTTTGGGGTCCTTCAAGAACTCGATGATTTCGCTCAGCTCTTCCTTCGCCTCATCGATGCCGGCCACATCGTCAAAGGTGACGCGCGTGCGGGTTTCCGGCGAAATCAGGCGCGCGCGGCTCTTGCCGAAGCTCAGCAGACGCCCTCCGCCCTGCGACGAGCGCATGACGAGCCACATGATCGCCAGCAGAATGATCCACGGCGAGAGCGCCATCAGAATCCCGAGGAAGCCGGCCTGCGGCGGCTGGACCTCAAACGTGGGGACGTTTTGGCGCAGCAGCTTGATCAAATCTTCATCCTGCCGAGGCACGAAGGCGTAGAAGCCCGTGCCATCGCTCAACTGACCCTCGACCCGATCTTCCACCAGCCGCGCCTCGGTGATCTTCTGGATGGTGGGATTGTCTTCCAGCGTTCGGTAGAACTCGCCGTAGGGCAATTGCCGATGCCACTGCGCGGAATAGAACGCCAGCGTGCGCATCAGCGCCACCGTGCCAAAGCCCATCAGCAGCACGAGCAGCCACCGGGAACGCTGCGGTTGTCGCGGACGTAGTGTGCCCATTGTTAGCCTCTTAGTATAGCCTGCCTGGAAGAGCGGGGCAAGGTCAAGCGAGGACCGGCTCGAGAGGAACCGACACCTGAGTGCTGGCGTCGCGGTGGCACATGACCCGATCCTGCTCGCGGCGCAGCTGGACGCCTGCCGGAAGATCGACGATCGAGCCGACAGGCTGCTCGTAGAACAGTTGCTCAATCTCCAGCCAGTGACGAAACTCAAACTGCGTCAAATCGCCCCGCACGCGGTGAATCGCCTGTCGGATCAATTGGCGCTGGAGCGCCTTGGGCTGCTTGATAAATGATGCCACGGTGATGGCCACATGCGTCGAGGGCGCGGCCTTCACCACCCGCTTCCATTGCCGCTCGGCTGCCGCCTGCAGATAGGCGTAATCCAGGCGGCTCTGTTCCGCCAGCTGTGTGAGCGTGCGCTTGATGTTCGGGTTGTAGTGTTGCTCCAGCAGGGGCAGCAGCTCGTGGCGCACCCGATTGCGGACAAAGCGCGGATCCGCGTTCGTCGCATCCTCGCGATGCGCCACGCCGACCTGTGTCAGATAGGCCACCACCTCCCGACGCCACACCTCCAGCAGAGGCCGCACAATGCGCATCTCCTCGAGCTGACGCGTAAACGGAATGGCGCCCAGCCCCATCAAACCCGTGCCGCGGACCAGACGCATGAGCACCGTCTCGGCCTGGTCGTCCGCCGTGTGCGCCAGCGCGATCGCGCTAGCACTCTGGCGCCGCGCTACCTCGAGCAGAAACTCGTAGCGGATGCGGCGCGCGCCGTCTTCCAACGACCACCCCTCGCGCCGGCATGCCGCCGGCACGTCGCGCCGTTCGATGGACGCCGGCACCTCCCACCGCGAGGCGAGATCTCGAACACACTCCGCATCGTCTCGAGACGCCTCCCGCACGCCGTGGTCGAGGTGCGCGACATGCAACGTGAGCTGCCACTCCGCGCGAAGCTGGCAGAGCGCATGGAGGAGCGCGACCGAATCCGCGCCGCCGGAGACGGCGACCACCAGCCGTGCGCGCGGTCCAAACAACTGCTGCGTGACAATCGTCCGACGAGCTTGCGCGAGGAGCTCGGCCCTCATCACGGCATCCGTTTCTTGGCCAGCGTCAGGACGCGGCGGACGTCGCGACGCCGCTCACGCCTGGCCCGCAGCAAGATCGCCTCGCGGGCCCGCGGATGGTCAATCCGGCTGACGATGTCGACCGCGGCCATGCGGACTTCAGTGCTGCGATCGCGCAGTGCCTTGATGAACGCCGGTAGGATGTCGGGGCCTGTACTCCAGAACGGCTCGAGGGCCAGGAGGGCGGCCCGACGCACCACCGGCTGCTTGTCGGTCTGCAGCACCTTCAACAGCTGCGGGACCGCCTCGGCGCGTTGAATCGCTGCGAGTGCTCGCACGCTGTACGCGCGCAGATCCGGCTCGCGGCGGCTTAGATACGACAGGACGGTGGGTACCGTCGCCTGTTCCCGAAGCGCCTCAAGGCGCAGAAACCCCAACTGGCACTGGTACGGATCGTCCGACGCCATCAACTGCATCGCCTCAACCGCCTTGGGGCTCGGCGACTCGCTCTGGGCCGCAGCGAACGCCCCAGCGGTGAGCCACACGGCGACGAGGAGTCCTGGGATCGTCCAGGCCGTCCGGTTTGCTCGCATGCTCAGGCGCGCTCCTCCTCAACGCCCCACATCTCTGGGCCCACAGCGGCTTGCCGCCGACGAGACCGGAGCCGCTTGCGCAGATGCTCCCGGCGCATGAACGCCTTCTGTTTCTCCAGCTGGCGTTCCACCTCAGCAAACGCCTTGCGGATCGTCATCCCCGGGTCGCGCCCTTCTTCGTGCGCGGCAATCATGTGACCGGGGAGATGGCAGCTCAGCGACGTCCGGTACAGCTTATGCGAACCGTTTTCATCAAAGAGCACATGAAGGCTCACGGTGTCCTGCTTGAAGTGGCTGAGCCGCTCTTCCAGGCGATCAATGAGATCCTCCAGCAGCTGACGGACCACCGCCTTGGGGCCGACGTGCTTCAATTCAATGATGCGTTTCATGGGAAAGCTTGCGACCATCATACGCGATTTTCTCCAGAGAGACAATCCCGCAGAAATCGAGCGGACGTTTCATAGATCCCGGGCGCCTTGCTTTCCCGAGGCCCTGCCACATTCAGGACTCTGACGTGGTGGTCCTGGAGCCATCGGATCACCTCAGCGACAGGAGAGGGGTGTTCAACATCAATGACAAGCGAAGGTTTGCGCAATCGCGCGGCGACATCGACCGTGTACGCGGTCCCTCCCGTGACGGCACCCCGCGTCAGCACCAACGTCCCGTCAGAGTCTCGGACGTTCCACTCGGTGCGCTGCGCGTACTCATCAGATGGCGTTTCGCGCAGCGGGTAGCGCCGGTCGATCGGCCCGTCTTCCGCGAGCCGCCCCTTCGGACACCAGCCGCCGCACGGCAACCCGAGGTCGAGCGCCACATCCAGCGCGGCGCGATCCACCCCCGCCTGCCCTCCCGACACCACCGTGACTCGCATGTTCCTGCCATTATACATGCTACTGTGCTCCCTGGCCGGGCTCCCAGACAACCCGCTCGCGCTAACGCGGGCTCTCCCTCGCTGGCGCTCGGGATCCCGCGGCCAGAGATCCCGAAGCCTCTGGCCGAGGGACGGGCGCCCGGCTGCGGCGCCCCGGCCATGAACTCCTCGCCCCGAAGGGGGCTCGTCAGACAACATGGCCGCGGCGATGAGAGCGAGGGCGCCTTGCCGTGCTGAGCCCGCGCATGCGCTTCGCCGGGTCGTCTGGGAGTCCGGCTTCGACCCCTGGAGAAGGAGCCTACCTCCACTCGCTTTGTGAGTCGGCGGCGGGTGGCCGGGTGCATCCACGATCACGCGCCGGCGGCGGGTGGCAGGACATTCGCCACGCCGCACCTGAAAATTGCGAGCGGGCACGGACCCCCGCCACCGGCGGGGGGAGCGAGCAATTTTGAGAGCGCCGCGCGCCACGCCGGGGCGCGCCAGCGATGCGGCGGGCGAATGTCCTGCCAGGCCCAGCCGCCATCCGCAGGGGCCGGCCAGGACCCGCCGCTTCCCAGCTGGACCCGGAGCCGGAGCGACATCCAGAGAGTGCCGAACCACGAGCAGAGAAACAAAAACGGCACCCCTCGCCGATGGCGGGGGATGCCGTAATGAACGACGTTATTGAAGAGACTTACGCGTGACGCGCGACGCGACGGCGCGTGGTGTGCCGGCCGTTGCCGGCGGTCACGCGGTCCGCCACCCACTCGCGTGCGTGAAGCAACTGCTCCGCGGTGGCCTCTCGCAGACCCTCCGCCTTTCGGGTCAACAGCTTGCGGGTTCTCCCCAAGCGCCGTCCCGCCTCCTGACCCAGCACTCGGATCCTCTTAGCAATCCGCTGCCGCGTGACGCGACCCGATGCCGGCGCAAAGCACAGCGACACGAGGCTCCCTGCGGCCGCGCCCAGAGCAAACGCCCCAATCGTCCGACCCACTCGACTTGCACGCCGAATCTGCTTCATCCGCTCCCCCTCCTCTTACCTTCCACGACGACTATGACGGCGAGGTTCCGGTCTCGCCCCGTTTCCCATATGCGATGTGAACTCGATGAACGGACCGATCACCTTTGAGGCGGCCTCATAAGTCTTGTGCACCAGGGCCTCAACAGGTTCGAGCGCGTGACCCGCCCGTGCCGTGATCTGATGCACCACCGACACGATGTGCGCGGCTTCGCGCACCGCCCGCTCGCAGCCGGGCAGCAGCCGCTGAACCCTGCGCAGCGTCCGGTGGAGGTCATAGGCCATGACTGAGAACACCACGGTCATGACCATGAGGGCACACGTCATCAGGACAAGACAAACCGGCAGCACGGGGGAATCACTCATGGGAGTGGGAAAACGAAAGACGCAGCAGACACCCTGGGCGGGTGTTGACCGCGTGATGTGAATGCCGACGTGCCATGCGTCACTCGTTCGGTAACCCCGCTGCCCTTCGGGCAGGGTGAACTGTGTCCCGTGTACGGTTCTCCGTACACCGTCAACCGTTCACCGCCCGGTAGGATCGGTGGCTTTGCGTCCCCGGATTACTCCGGGTTTGCTTTTCTCGTGAATGACTCAATGAACCGGTCGATCAAGAACTTACTGAAAGCCTACCTGATCAGATGAAGCCACGTCAAGGGAGGCGCACAAGAATAATGCAGGAAGGAAAATATGGCGGCGGAGGGACTCGAACCCCCGACCTTGGGATTATGATTCCCCTGCTCTAACCAGCTGAGCTACAC
>CAYJRJ010000045.1:0-10117 GCA_964372775.1 uncultured Planctomycetales bacterium
CGCACATCCCCCCAGATCGCACGCCAGTCGGTGGAACCGTCGCGCGTGAGCCACTGCCGCCCGAAGAGCGTGCCGAGCCCCACGATGAGATGGAGGCCGTTGTGGGCGAACCCCGTGTCGTCATCCGCCGCCGGCGTGGGGGTGGTGGACGGAAGTGCAGGAGTCAGACGGTTGTGCTGGGCGTCGTGCACGAGCGGCTGCGCATCCAGGTAGGCCTTGAACGTCTGCTGGGTGCGCTCCAACAGCGCCCAATCTTCTGACCGCAGCGGCACCGGCTCGACATTCGGGTTCGCATCCGCTTGCGTGCCCCGCAACTCGCTGCCGGCATTGAGCGTGGGATACTGTGCAGTGTAAGCTGGCGGATACCCTGCCAGATAGCCAACCAACTGGATCAGTTCGCCGTCGGAGAGCTCTGAGACCTCTGGCCGGTACGCCTGCCACCGGTGAATCGTCCAACCTGTCTGCACACGTTGCCTCCAGACGTGCTTGGCGGTGGCCTGCACACGTAACAACAGCGGGGGCGACGTCACCACGGCAATCACGGGATGCTCGATGCCCTCGATCAGCCTTGCGACCACACCCTCACTGTTGATGAAGTTCTCAGCCGTGATGCGTGACGGCTGCTCCTCCGCATGGATCGCCTCGCGGTGGACGCCTTCCCGGGCGAGCACAAACGTCAAGATGTCCGTCTCGCGGACGCTTTCGTCGGTCAGCGCATCCGTCAGCCAGGCCCGCTCATCCGATGAGAGGCGATCGGCATAATGGGCGAGAATCCGCTCGATCAGGGGAACGGTTCCCCGACCTCGGCCGCCGGCGACAACGATGGGTATCAACTTGCCGGTGCGTTCGCGGATCATCCCCCATTGAGCAGCCACCTGGATAAACGTGCGTAGATCCGGATTGCCTAGCACCAGGAATGCGGCCGGCGTCCTGGCCTCAATCGGTTCGGCCGGAAGCTCGGCTTGGGACAGCCGGTCCACGTACTCCTGGGCGGCTTCCTGGAGTTGCGTACGCGCCACAGCCAGTCCGTCAGACATGGAACCCGAACGCCGCCCATCCGGACCCGGCCGAGCTGCCAGACCACCTGCACTTCCACCGGACGGGCGGCCGTTCGTGTCATTGACTGCTGTGAGCGCGCGCCTGATCTGATCCCGCGTGCGATCGGACACGCACACCTCGCGATAGGCGCGGTGGATGTCGGCGAGCGTGATGCGTTTGAACTTGCTCTCATTGATCATCACGACTAGACCGGCGAGTTCCATGGAACCGATGGTGTTCGAGAAGCGGCTCACCGGATCCCGCCCGAATCGACGCAACAGCGCGTTGATGGGCCGCACAAGCAGCCACAGCAGCCATGGGAATCCCGTCGCCCACGCAGCCCGGCGCGGCACGATGATAATCGTGACCTGCGAGCCACGTGCGATGGCGATCACGTTGAAGTCCACGTGCTGATCTTTGAGGACTTGCGCCACGCGCTTCGTCTCGCCCTTCACTTCCTCCCCTGGCCCCTCAATGACCAGCCCCCAGATTGACGGATCCACCAGTTCGCTGATGGTCGCGGACCCCTGCTCGCTCAGCCGCTGTGTCGCGGTCCTCTCGATCGACAGCACACGCTCGTGGAAAACGCGCTCGAGCTCCTCCCAACGCACCAGTTGGTTGTGGTCATGAGTCAGCAGCGAGGCGCCGGTGCGCTCGCCCTGGTTGCGGTACACGACGTGGTCCTGCGCCTCGAGCGCCAGATACACGAGATCATCGACCCCTCCCTCCTCGGTGAGATCCTGCGCTCGATGCTCGCGGCTGACGTCCAGCAGATTCCCGGTGAGCAGCGGATTGTCGTTGGAGCGCAGGCTCCGGCGTCCCCACGTAACGGCCCGTTCCTTCGGGAAGATGTCCGGGCAGATCGCGCAGGTGCCCTTGGGGTAGAGCTTCGGGTGCGCCGCGTATCGCCCTTCATTGAAGAGCACGACGATGGGACTCTTGCCAAAGCGCTTCAGATATCCCGCCTCGCGCGTCAGGTGCGAGACATCGGGCACCTTCGGCTTGCCATCCGCGCCCGGATGGAGATCCCGGTCAACAATACGGCGCAGCCGTTTGGAGAGCTCGAGCTGGGACAAGTCCGCGCCTCGTCCCTGCTGCTCCAGTTGCGTGATCGTGTCCGCCAGATCCGGGCGCTCGGGCACCTTCTTGAGACGGTCGCCTGCTTCCGTGACCAGCCTGTGGAGAACATCATCAGGGTCTTCAGGGTTTGGAAGAGTCATGAGCTCAAGGAGGAGCTCGCCAATTTCTTCGTCGTCTCCCTCGCGTGCCATCGCGGCGATCCGCAGCTCCAACGCCTCGACCCGCTCAATATCCTCCACCTCAGCCTGGCTCTTGGCCCTCAGCATCGCGCCCGCATACGGCCCGTGGTTCGTGAGCAGGTCGAACGCGGAAGGATGTTCCACCGGCACCGCTTGGTGCTGCGTGTAGCGCGGCTCAAAGGGCTTACCGTCTTCCTGGGGCGGGTACTCCACACCGATCTGCGCGTCGAGCAGCTTATCCTGCTCCGTGCGGCCGTCTGCCGTGGATTCTTCGAGGTACCCCTTGGCTCCATAACCCGAGAGATAGACCACTTGGACACCCTCATCCTTCACGTACTCGCTGAGAGCTTTGTCAATCGCGGCCGCGAGCAGGTCGGCCTTCTGCAACGGCGGCCCGATCGCTTCGCCGAGCTGGCTGGCACGAATGATGACCGGCGACAACCCCATCTGTTTGGCCAGGTAACGAGTGAGCACCTCGTTGGCGGCGTTCAGGGTACGCCACGGCCGATTGTAGTACTCCTTCAGGAACGCCTCATGCTCGACATAGTGAGGCGTCTTGCCATAGAGGCGTTGCAGCTCCCTGGCATGCTGGTCGGACCAGCGCGATCCCCTCGGGCTGCCCGCGGCAATCTGCTTGCGAGCAATCGAGTCATCGGCATGGCCGCGCTCCACGGGAATCGTCAGCCAGCGTTTCTCGCCTGAAGCCTTGACGCCAAACTGCTGTCGGTTCTGCCACTCATCCTTTTCGTACTGCACCGTATCCAGCAGAATGAACACGTCGCTCGCCGCCATCTTCTGGAAGAACCCGACATACCGGTGGTAGCCGGGCTGGTGGACCGCCACGGTTACGCGCCGCTTGCCCGCGACGCGTTGGTCCATCGCCTCCTTCCAGCCCGCGAGCTGCAACCGCATGACTTCGGGCTGTTCCTCCCCACGGGGGAAGATCAGTTCAAGCGGGCGTTCGTCATTAAACACCTCGGCCTTGACCCCTGATGTGGCATCGCTCAACGCCTTGACCAATTCATAGCTGTCATCGTAGGTGAGCGCAGTGACGATCCGGCGCAGCCGCCCGGCATCCAAAGCCGGGTCAAGCACAAGCGACATGACACCCTGCTCCTCGAGCATGCGGCTCACCTCATCACCGGTATGCACCGGCAGGAAGGTGAAACTGCCCGGCGTTTCGCACAGGAGCTGCCCATCAAGCACGTGCAAGCGGATGCGGCCCTGCTCCTCGCGTGTCAGGGAAGCCTCGACCTGCTTCTGGATATGCGCCACGGCCGCGTCAATCGTCGCTGCCACCTCCGGTACCTTCGTGATCGCTTCTACTTCGCGTCTGAGGCCCGCCTCCTTCAGAGAGCGCAGGAGCGTCTGCCGCTCCGTCTCATTGAGAGCCGCCAGATCGTAGCGTCCCTCGTCACGGTCCTCCAACACCTGCTGAATGACCCGGACCATGCCGACATGGTCCCGGTGGCCGGCCTCGATGGCAATGATGTGGCCACGAATCGGCCGCCCCAGCAGCCCCTGGAAGTCGCCGATGGCATCGAGCACCTTATGCCGGATGATCTCCTCGCCGTAGGAGTGGAACCGCTGGCTCTCGTTGAGCACTCTGGTGTCCCGTTCCCCGACCACGATGAGGCTCTGCACGTGGGCGTCGGCGTAGCGCCCCTCGCGGTGCTGCTGGTACAGGTCCTTCGCCCAGACCACCGTGCGCGCCGGAGCGATCTGCTCGAGATAACTCTCGCGGGTGATCTCAAACGAGCCGTGCTGGCGGCCGACAACAGGGTCCTTGAAGTCCACCGCATAGCTGATCTTCAAACCGTTGTAGGGCAGTACGACCGCTTTGATCGTCCCCTCTTGGTCCTTGAAGACGAGCGGCTTGGTGATCGTAATCGCCTGCGGATCGTCGCGCCTGACGGTGTCCCACCCCACGGCCCGCAGCTCCTGGATGAACGGCAAGGCACTCCCGTCAAAACCCGGCACCTCCGGCCCCCTGAGGTTGATGCGCGCATCCCAAATGCCCACACTGGTCAGCGCCGAGAGCAGATGCTCGATGCCGCGGATGTCATCCGCCTTTGGCCTGCCGGGAAAGCTCAGCACGGTCTCCTTCAGCGCCTCGGTCACGTGCTCAGGGCGCACCTTGACCTTCGGCTTGCCCTTCAGATCCGTGCGGCGAAACACGATGCCGCTGCCCGGCTTGGCCAGCCGGATCGTGACTTTGGCGCGCTTGCCGGTGTGCAGACCGGTACCGTAGAACGTCACGCGCCTCGCCAGCGTCGGATATTTCCAGACCGACAACGCCTCCTTGAGGTTGCGCATCAGCGACACCCGCATCAGACGCACCTTGTCTCTCAAAGGTTCTTGGTCCCTGGACTTGAGCCGCCTGAGCCGTCTTGAGGAGCCGCTGGGGCGATCCTGCATCGCCTTCGCGACTGCGCGCGTGATGACGCCGATCAGCTCTGGAGAGACACCCAGCCCGAGCGCGCGGATGTGCTCATCGGTGATGGCTCGCGCCGCGGCGACGTCGCTCAGACCAAGGTAGGAGTAGTTGGAGGAATCGGTGATATAGTCGAGCAGCGCGGGCAGCGCTGCTTCCAAGCCTCGTTCGTGGGCGATCTGCAGGACCTTTTTGCCAAACGCTCGGTCGTCATAGTTCTCATCATCGGCAAGGAGGCTCAGCAGGTCGTTACGGCGGGATGATGTAAGCTGGAGAAAGTCCTGCACCTCGAGGAGGGTGATAATGAACTCTTCCGCCAGCGGCGGGCCGCGGTACTGGTTCTTCTTGACCAGCAGATGGCGCAGCTCGTGTGCGAGCTCCAGCCGCATCAGCGCCTGGGCCGCCTCCGCTTGCGGGCCGTCCAGCTGGGCCAGGATATCCGCATCGATCACGATGGTGTCGCGCTCATGATTGAAGTGCATGAGGCGGTTGCTCTCCTTCGCGATGACGACTCGCGTGCCCGTCCAGTCGCAGCTCGCGCACACCAGCTGCGCCATGTCCTGGGCCAGCGTGGAGAGCAGATCCCACGCGAACTGCTCCCCGCTCCATCCCGGCTTCAGCCGGCCGTCCGCCTGCATGACCGCCGTGCGCAGACTCTCTTTGCCGCCGGAGATTCCCTGCCGATGTATCGGCCCTGGGCGGGAAGGTTGTTGAGGAGTCCCGGACGGAGCCGGCGGCATCCCTGAGGGGCGAGGACCTCTCCTGCGCAACGCCTTCAGCCCTCGCTGGACGACTTCTGTGTCCAGCATCGCGGCAATGGGCGTCCAGAGACCGATTGCCACACCTGCACCAAGGATGGCACTGAAGAAAATCGTGAAGATCCACGGCAGTCGCATCGCCTCGCCCATGGAAAACCACCAGAACGTCGGCGCGACACTATCTCCATGCGGTACGTAGCCAATAAAGACCGCCAACGACCGAAATGCCTCCAGGACTTCTGCTGGCAGGAATTGCGAGAGGATGGTCAGAGCGATGATGGCCCGTCCCAACCAGCGGACGCGCCACTCCACCCACGCAGCGTTGCGTTTCTCCGCGGCTTGATTGATCTCCTCCTTGACTTGGTCGTACAGGTCGTCGTCCTTGATCGCCCCAAGCCCGCGCCGCTCCTTCTCCTCTTGAACGTATTGAGCCCTCCGGCTTCTGCCCATCCACCAGGCCCAGCCCGGCCCGAACAGAAATGATGTGATGAAGAGCGGCGAGGCGCGCAGCACTTGGTCCATGGGGATCAGGGTATGCAGCGCGGGCGCCACCCATCCCATGGCAGCCAGCAGCGCCAGGAAGATCAGTCCTCGCTGGATCTGTTGCCGGCGGAAGACCAAGTCGTCGGGTTTCTCCTCCCAGCGCTTCCAGCCCGCCCAGAGCCGCTGCAGCCAACCTTTTTGCTTGTCCTCCGCCTTGAGCTTGAGCATCGCCATGCGCACGAGGTATCCGGGGCCCAGGAAGAACCCAACGATCACCGCCACGACACCCAACCACGCGCTGCCGGACACCACCAGTGGCCCAAAAGCCGCCAACGCCACGAAGAGTCCCACACTCACTGACCAGCGGGCGTTCCAGTAGTAGTCCAAGTACGGTGGGTTCTCATCAC
The DNA here is from genome assembly GCA_964372775.1 of uncultured Planctomycetales bacterium. Lineage (GTDB taxonomy): Bacteria > Omnitrophota > Gorgyraeia > Aquiviventales > Aquiviventaceae > CAYJRJ01. The sequence continues at coordinate 6,380 of CAYJRJ010000045.1, forward strand.
CCGTCGTGGCCGCAACCCACGTCAGCCGCGGGGCGGGTTCTCCGGGCCTGAAGAGGTGCATGTAGAGAATGGTGATGACGGTCGGAAACTGCGCCATGAGGATGAACGGCTTATTGATGACCTTGCTGAGAAAGATCGACGTCGAGGCCAGGAACTCCGCCACCGCGTATTCGGTGTAGCGCAGCGCCAGACCCCAGCGTCGCTCCCGCAGCGCCTCGTGGATGTTGAGAGCACGGCCCCGCAGCGCGTGCCACGCCGGCTTAAACTTCGGCGAGATCAGCAGGAGCATGATGGTCAGGAACGCGAGCTCAGCCAGGGATGAAAAGAGCACTTCGATGGTTCCAGGAAAGAACATCGCTTCAAAAGTCTGGCCCAGCTGAATAAGCCAGATCACTTCTGAGACGAGCCCGCGGATCACGAGGTTGGACTCTTCCTTATGGCTTGGCGAGAGCCGTGGAATGTATATCAACCCGGAGGCTTCCTTCTGCCGCAGCGTGACGCTCGCCACCCTGAAGTACAGCGCATACCCCAGCGTCGCACTTGCACCAAACGTCATCAGGCCCACGGTGGACCCGAACACCACCCACCCGAGCGCGGCTAGCACGGCCGCTCCAGCCAGCAGCCCGTACTGCAGCACCCACGGCGGTGTGCGCGCCAGCACGCTCTTGTCTGCCGGCATCTCGGGATGGCCCATGAGCCGGGCCAGCCAATCACCGATGCCAAAGACCGCACCCATGGCAATCGCCGCGCCAACGCCAGCGAGCAATGGAGTCATCGGCAGCCTCGCGTATCCGGCGACGACCGCCAAGATGACACTGGCCAACAGCACGGCGGCGCGAAACGGATGATCTCGGATATACGGCGCGATCCGGAAGTTCGCGATCTGTGGCTGGTCGAAGACGCGCATCCACCGGGTGATCTCCCGATTCTCCTCCGCCCCAGGGTTGTACTGCGGATCTTCCTCCAACACGACGTCATCCATGTAGAGCACCCGGCCGACCAGAATCGTGATGACCTCATCCTCACTCTTCGACAGCTGATCGTCGCTGACGTGCAGGCGAGCATTGGGCAGCCAGGACTTTTCATACCCGTAGGTCATGATGATCTGCCGGAAGAACCGTTCGTTCTCGAAGAAGTACTTCCCCGGGGTGCGCAGATTCTTATGAATCAGCCACATCGCGACCAGTGTATGGTCGAGCATCTGCCCGGGGAAGTACTTGCCGATCAGGGCCCAGGAGCTTGCAAATGCGTCGTGATACCGCACGTTGCCTCGGCCCAGGAAGTAGTCGTGGTTGTCCGGGTGGGCAAAAGCGGCCACCTCCTTTAGGAACTCGTCATAGCCGAGCTTGTTTCCCGGATCGTACACCTGCGTGTACTGGATGCCGTTGATCCGCTCGAATGGATTCATCGCTGAGTCGATGTTGTGCCGCCGGATGTCACGCAGGTCACCACGGCCATAGCTCTCCTGGTCATTGGCGCCTGCCAGGTCGCCACCGATGAGCGTCCCCACGGTATGGAGGTACGGGTTGTCCACTGCCGGCCGCGCGGGATCGGGCGCGGTGGTGAAGTCAGGATCCACGTTGTAGTGGGGGTCCACCCTGCGGTACTCGTCTTCGCCCATCATGAGCCATCGCAGGACGCGGTAGTACGTCTGCGGCTTTGTCAGCTTCTTGTCGCGGACGAAGAAGTAAATCCGCTGCGTAATACCGGGATACCGGCGTTCGAGCGCGTCGAGCTCCCGCCTGATCTGTTCCTCCACCTGGGCGACATGTTCATCTTCTGCCTGCTTTGCGGTTTCGTGCCTGCGGCGCTTTGCGTTGTACGCTTCGAGCAGCTGCTCTCGCTTCGCCGGCTCCCGCGCCTCCTTGAGTTGCTTCTCGAGGGATACCATCTCTTCCCATACCTTGTCTTCGTCTTCGCTGAAGGCTTGGATGAGGCCGACGAAGTACACATTACGGTCCTTGCGCTTCCACGCTTCAACCATCAGATCGCCGACCTGGCCGTCCATCACCGCGCGCAGGTTCTTCAGATCGCCACCCCGGACCCCGCCGCCCTTCTCGTCATTGCGACGCATGGGGAAAGCCACGTGCACCATCCCGCGAATCGTTTCTGCGTCACCCTGCTCCCGGTCTGGAAGGCGTCCGAGGGCGAGGATGTCCGCCCGGCGTGGAACCAGGACCTTCTTCATCTTCTTTCCGACCGCGCTGATGGGAGGCGCCAGGATGTACTTATCCGTGATCACGCTGAGCAGGTAGAGGAGCGTCATCGCCCAGAGGGTCAGCGAGGAGCCGGCAAAGAAGGTGAAGTTGACGCCCACCAGAATCAGGCTGACAAGCCCGGCATTGAGCCACCGTCTCACCCAGAAGAAGATGGCCTGGCGTCGGGTGGGCACCAACTCCTGCGCCTGCCGGATCAGGAGGCGCGTCCATTCGAGTTGCCGGCTGAACATCATCCGGGCTTCGGGCTCGACGTTCGGTTGCGAAAGCACTTGTGTCAGGCCTTCCTCCCATCGTTGGAGGCGAGCCACGACGGAGTGCATGGTGCGCGACATCCGCCTCATGGCTAGCAGCCGCCGCAGCGCGTCGACGAACGCGACCAACAGCATGGCAGCCCCCACGAGCATGGGATTGCTGATGCCGTACTCCGTCCACGCCGTGTAGCGCATCCGCTCAGCACGAGAGAGCGGCTTCAGCCATGGCTCAACCGGCTCCTCGCCATTGACCAGCGTCCGCCAGAGGTCGCGCGCGAAGTCTTTGACGCCCAGGTTCACTCGCGGCTCACGGTGAGGCAAGTATTCCTTGAGCGTCTCTTGCACGAGCACCTGATGCATCGCGGCCACAGGGCGCGCCACGCGTTTCTCCAAGTAGGAAAGTTTGAACCCAAACAGATCCTGGAAACCGACCTGGGTCCGGGTGAGCTGCGTTCTGGTATCGGGATCGTTGTAGTCCAGGAGCGCTAATCGTTCAGCGCGACTCACCGGGAGGGAGAGGTCGTGGAGCAGGCGTTGAGTCTTTTCCCGATCCGAGTGCCAGGTGTATCGGTCGATGAGCGCCTTCGCCTGGGCTGACAGCTCCTCTTCCCTGAGCACCTCCTCCACTTTCAGCTTGATGACGATGGGGTCGATGCGCCGCTCGATCATGCGCTTCACCACGCGGTTCACAAAGTCGTCGGTCATGTACTCGTCAATGAACTCCGGTCCGAGCCGCTCCAGCTCACGGCGGACCTGTCCAGACAGCGCCTCAAGCGCCTCCTGAGCCTCCGCCTTCGGCGATCCCCCTTCCAGCGCTTCCAACAACTCTTCGGCCTTCACCTTCACGTCATGACGGCCGTAAAGCTTCGGCGCAATCTCTGACGTCGGCTGATCGGCCAGGCCCAGCTTGAACCACGCATCCACCATGTAGCGCGTCGCTTTCGTCGCCTGGTCGCTGGTCTTCGGCTGGCCGGCCTGATCCGCCAGGTCGCGGACTTTCGCGTCATCCTCCAGCCAGGCGCCGATCTCGCTGTCGATGTCGATGCCACCGCTCCTGGCCAACGACGCCAGGCTGCGCGCCTTAAATGGCTGCAGCTCAATGCCGTGCTTGGCAAAGAGATCCTTAATCTGCTCGGCATCCCGCAACTCCTGCAGGATGTCACCGATGGCCCGGTCAAAAGCCTGTTCTCTGGCGGGCTGATCGAAGCCGAGTCGGGTGAAGATGTTGCCCGCGTAGTAGGCCACCAGCCCCAGCTTATCGCGCGTCA
>CAYJRJ010000046.1:0-5026 GCA_964372775.1 uncultured Planctomycetales bacterium
TGCGGTCCCAGCGCGAGTAGATGATGACCTGCGTGTCGGAGAGGTCGGGGATGGCATCGAGCGGGATGGTGCGCATCGACCAGACCGCGCCGATCAGCGCGACCACCACGCACGTCAGCACCAGGAACTTGTTGCGGGCCGAATACTCGATGATGCGCTCAACGAAGCCGCCCTGCCGTAACAACGGTCGTTCTTCGGAAGCCATGTGTGACCTCTTACTGCCTACTGCCGATTGCTGACTGCCTCCTGTCACTGCCCATGCTGGTGATCTCCCTCAACCGCGCCTTCCAACGCGGCCTTGAGCCGGCTTTCCGAGTCGATCAGGAAGTTGCCGCTAGTGACCACGCGCTCGCCTTCCGCGAGGCCGCCGGTTACCTCGTACAGTTCATCCACGGCCGCGCCGATCGTGACATCGCGCGGCTCAAACACGCCCTGCCCTTTGTCGATGAACACGATGCGGCGGACTCCGGTGTCAAAGACCGCCTCCTTGGGGACAGCCAACTGCTGACCCAACGCGACGCTGATCGACACGTTCACATACATCTCAGGCTTGAGCACACCGTGTTGGTCATCGGTAAGGATTCGAACGCGAGCGGTGCGTGTCGCGGGATCCAGTATCCGGTCGATCGCTTTCACGGTTCCGGTGAACTGCTGGCCTGTCAGCGCGCTCACCTCAATCATGGCCGCCTGTCCGACCTGCACGAGCGGCAGCTCATACTCGTAGATGGAGGCATAAACCCAATACTGCCCCCCTCCGCCCAGCAGCAACCGGTGATCCGGTTCGGTCCACGTCTCGATCTCCTGAATCATCGGCTCGCTTAATCCCACGTGGCGCAGGTGCAGCCGTACCGACTCTATCAGCCGCTGCGCCTGTTCAAGAATCTCAGGGCTTCCACTCACCTGCGCTTCGGACAAGGTCGTGGTCGCCCGAATCAATTCCGCCTGGGTCTGGTACAGTTCGGTGTCATGGGCGACCGTGCCAACCGTGCGAATCGTCTTGGTCAGATCACGCCGCGTAATCTCAGCCGTCCTGACGCCGATGAGCTGCTGCTTCTGAGGGCTGAGCAGCACGGGCGCGTAGCCTTCCACCGTCGCGCCGGCGGGCGTTGGCTGCGCCGTGGCGTCCTCCTCGTAGACCGGCACCAGCTCCATGCCCATCGGCGACTTGCCCGGCCTATCGGCCCGGTAGCCCGGGATCATCGGGTCGGTCCAGTAGAGAATCTTGCGACCTTGTGATGGCTCGGCGGCTTCGGCGATGTGGGTGCCGCAGATGGGGCAGGTCACCTTCTCGCCCGGCTTCGCGACGACCGTCATCGGGCACGGCCGGCCCTCGTGAATCTTCGGACAATTATGCAGGTAGCAGATGTCCTTCACTTTCGCCGCAGCCTCTCGCTTCACCAACCGCATGTTGCAAATCGGACAGTCGCCCGGCCGGTCAGATGTATACGTCGGGTGCATGGGGCAGTAATAGGTCCCCTTCGCCGCCGTTCCATGGGCTGCATGCGGCCCGTGGCGGCGCGTCATCGAGACCCCAACTCCGATGAACGCGACAGCCGCCACAGCGGCCACGCCGATGATGAGTGTGCGTTGCGTGATCTTCAATTTCATGACTCGATCCCTCCAGACTCTGCCGTCACACGGTGGGCGGGGCGCAGCGGAATACCCACAGCTTCCTCGAGCATGAGCACGTGCTGCTCGAATGCGACGAGTTGTTCGTAATACATGCGCCGTTGCTGGCTCAGCGCGCGCAGCGCCTCCAGTAGCTCCAGCGAACTGCCCTCCCCGCTTTGATAGGCGGCCATCGATGAGGCGACCGCCTGCTCGGCCAGCGGCAGCAGCCCGTCCCGCGACTGTCCGGCGCGCACGTGGGCCGCCATTGCCTCGTGCCAGTGCTCATGGACGCGCCGCGCGATTTCATTCTGCGCCGCCTGGTAGGCCGCCGTCGCGGACTCGCTGTCATAGAGCGCCGCGTTGATGCCGTACTTCCATTTCGTCCAGAACCAGAACGGAATGGTGAAGGCCAGCGTCAGATCCCACGGCCCGACCGGGCCCATCGCCGGATCGCGCAACTCAAACATCGTCTCTAAATCCGGCAGGAGTTCTCGCTTGGCCAGCCGCAGCGCCGCTTCGGCCCGCTCAGCTGAAAACTTGAACATCAAGAGCTCGGGCTGGGAGGCCGCCGCCACCGCCAGCAGCTCATCGGGCGAGAACTCTAGCGGCGTGAGGCTGAGGGGATTGGGTGCTCCGATCGGAGCCGACACGGACCGGCTCATCAGATGGTTGATGTGCGCCGCCAGCGCTTCGCGGCGATGGCGCAGCGCCTGCTGCTGCGCGGAGACGTCCAGCAGCTCTGTTTGGACTCTCAGCAGCTCGGCTTGTGGCGCTGCGCCTGTCTCGTAGCGCGCCTGTGCGGCCGCGACGGCCTGGCTCAGCCACAGCCGCTCCTCCTGCGCGATCTCCTGCTCTCGATCGAGCAAATAGAGGTCGTAGTACGCCGCCTTGAGCTGGTTGAACACGTCCCATTCGGCGCGCCGGAACTCCATCGCGGCCACCTGCGCCTCTTTGACGGCCACCTGCTGCGTGGCCGAGAGCTTGCCGGGAAACGGTAGCGACTGGATGATCTGGTACATGAGCATGGCTTCGTTGAGCTTGACCCCGCCCTTGGGGATCTCCTCCCACTCGACGCCGATCCGGGGAGCCGGCAGCCCCTTGGCCTGCTTGATCCGCTGCTGCGCGGCTTCCCAGCGCTTGCGGGCCGCCAGCACGTCAGGGTTCTTGGCGCGCGCCTCCTGGAGCAGTTGAGGCAGCGCCAACGGCTCCGAGGCGGCCGCCGCGAACGCCGGTCCCTGCAGGACCAGGGCGGCTGCCACCACGCCACACATCAGGTTGAGACGGAATCGGTTCATGCACACCACTCACAGGTTCGAGCAACAGGATAACACGAGACGTCTTCCATCAACACCTGCTGATGGAAGCAGCGAAAAACGGAAGAGTTAGAGACGAAGCGTGCAGAGGGTGAGGTACCGCTCGGGATCCGTTGACGGGTCGTGCCGGTCCTGCGCAAGAGGCAATTGGGGTGAGATGTTCCAAGCGAGCAGCACAGGAGGCGCGGCTGACGCCAGCAGCGTGCCGGCCGGTTGGTAGGAACGCCACGTCGCGGCCGGTTGGAGGTCCGGCGTCGTCGAGGCTTCCAGACAGGTTGCCGGGCAGCAGCAGACCGTCGTGAGCGCCTCAGCAGTCTGCGGAGCCGGCATGTCGCAGCGGGCCGCTTGAGCCGTCGGCGTCGCCGCCGCGGCGAACAGGATCAGGGAAATCCACACGATCGCGAGTCGGCTCATTTCACAAACCGATGGATGGTCTGCATGAGCTCGTTGATTTTGGCTTCCCCGTCCCGCCGGCGAATCGCGTCGCTCACGCAGGTGTTGATGTGGCCGCTCATGATCTTCAGCGACACCTGGTCCAGCGCCTTGCGGGCGGCCGCGAGCTGCTGGATGATGTCGATGCAGTAGCGGCGCCCCTCGACCATCCGGGTGATCCCCCGGATCTGGCCTTCGATGCGCCGCAGCCGCGGCAGCAGATCATGGTGCTTGGGATACTGTGGCATCGCTGATACTCACTAGGAGTATACATACTCCCTAGGGGTATGTCAAGCCCCTTCGTAGCGGAGCCTGCCCGGGCCCTGCGAATGGCGGCGGGTCCTGTCGCGGCCCACCCCAGCCGTCCTCGCCGCGCCGCGACCTTCGTGCGTCGTCGGCTCCGGTCGGCTGTCCCTCGCTAGCGCTCGGGATCCTATGAGGAAGATCCCGAGGCCGCAGGCCGAGGGAGGGACCTCGGGCCGCGCCACCCGCCGCCACCGTCAGGGGATGGTGCGGTGCCCCCGACGGACCCGGCGAGCGATTCGCGGGCTCAGCCGGGGGCGGCGAACTCGCACTTCCCGCACGGCCACCTTGTCCGACGAGCCCTAGACGGGCGAGGAGTTGGGTGGCCGGTTCGATGCCCCCGAGCGCCCGGAGCCCGCGCCGGAGCGAGCGGGTCGGTCGGGGGCACAGCAGAGAAATGCCGCCTAGCGGGTGCGGCGGACGCCGCGGAACGGGGCGTGGCGCTCGGTGTGCTGGATGATCGTGCGCATCATCCGGACGGTCTCCACCGGGTAGCGGCCGGTGGCGGTCTCTCCGGAGAGCATCACGAAGTTCGAGCCATCGATGACGGCGTTGGCTACGTCGCTGACCTCGGCGCGAGTGGGCGCGGGATGATCGATCATGTGCTCGAGCATCTGGGTCGCGGTGATCGCGATCTTGTGGCGGTGGTTGCAGGCCGCGATGATCCACTTTTGCAGGATTGGGATTTCGTAGATGGGCACCGAGATCCCCAAATCGCCCCGCGCGACCATGATGCCGTCTGACGCCTTGAGGATCTCCGCGATGTTCTGCACGCCTTCCCGGCTCTCGATTTTGGCGATGACGCGGGGACAGCCACCGATTTTGGCGAAAATTGGTGGCTGTCCCCTATTTGGCCTATTCGTCAGCCGCCGCTTCACTTCCTGTACATCCGCGGCATCGCGCACGAATGACTGCGCCACATAATCCGCCTGGTGGCGGGTGGCAAAGGTGAGGTCCTGGATATCCTTCTGGCTGATCGGCGGGAACTCCAGGTGGGCCGCCGGGATGTTGACGCCCTTGTGCTGGCCCAAGACGCCTTCCTGCACGACTTCGGTGACGATGCGCTCATCCGTTGAGCGCAGCACCTTCAGGTGGATCTTGCCGTCATCAATGAAGATCATGTGCCCTGAATGGACGCGGCTGAATCGATCCGGGTAGTCCAGCGAGACCCCTTCGTGGTCGCCAGGCGTGTGGTGGCGGTAGAGCGTGAAGCGCTGCCCGATATTCAGCGTCAGCTGATGGCCGCCAGAGAGTGAGCCGGTCCGGATCCGATGGCCCTCAAGATCCTGGAGGATGTCCACCCGATGGCCCAGACGGCGCTGCACGCCCCGCACGCGCTCCAGCAGCCGTTCGTGGTCCTCAAACGT
>CAYJRJ010000046.1:5126-9615 GCA_964372775.1 uncultured Planctomycetales bacterium
TCGAAGAGTTGGGCGTGGGTCGAAAAGGCGGGCGGGTCGTCGCTGATGGGCAGCATCAGCTCGAGATCGGCAGAACCGGGAATGCAGATCTCACGACAGGCGAGCCATTTCACCGTCGCCGCGATGGGGACGGGGTTCGGCGGGCTCTTGTCCCACTCGGCGGGAACGGTGAACCGGCTGGTCAGGACCAAGAGCCCCTCGTACCCCGACGTCCTGATGTCGCCTGGATCGAGGAACTCGTGCGGTGCGGGCCATTCGAGGGGGCCAAATGAACCGAATGGAGCCGACCAGTCGATCTGCGTCGGCAGCCCGGCGTCGCCTGGCTCCTTGTAGTAGATATGCCAACCTTCTTCCAAATCAAAGAGTACTCCAATGCGAGTGCTTCCTCCCGGCTGAATCGACGCGTGCTCGGCGACCAGTTCCGCGGTGACCGGATGCCACGCTGGCTGGGCCATGGCCGGCGCAGCACGCCCAGACGGCTGTTCCCCGGCCCCAAGACAGATCACGGCCACTCCCAGCCAAAACAGCGACATGCTGCGGCGCGGCATAGGATCGGGCTATGGTTTGCCCTGATTCTTCAGGGTCGCGTCAACCATCCCCCGCAGGCGGCCGGCTTCCATAATGGGCAGGTTCGCTTCAGTGGGCACATAGACCACGGTCATCTGATTGCCGTGCAGCCCTTCGATCCATTTATAGCGCAGGTAATTATCCGAGATGCTTGCGGCGATAATCTCGTTGCTCTGGGCCACCCCCTGAGCGCGTGCGACTTCGATCTCGGCATCTTTCTTGGCCTTCGTCAGCTCGAACTCCTTTTGCAGCGACTCCTGCTCGGCGCGCAGCTTGAGCTCGATGCTCTGGGCGAAACTCGGCGGCAACCGGACATCGCGCAGCAGCACGTCCTGCATCACGAGTCCGCGGGGCTCAAGCTTCGTCTTCAAAAACGTCAGGATGTTATCCCCGATCTCTTTGCGCCCCGCATCGCTAAAGAGCGCTTTGACCGCGTAGCCGCTCACGACGTTGCGGATCGCCTCCCGAACATAGGGCTCGATGATGGTCTCCCGGTAATCGCTGCCGATGGTTTTTCGAATGGCCACCGCTTGCTCCTTGGGAACGTTATAGATGACGGAGACGTCGAGCTGCGAGATGAGCCCCTCGGACGAGGGGACTGACGCCATCTCTTTCAGCTCTTGCGTTTTGACGTCCCAGACTTCGACCCAACTCGTGAACGGGACGTACCAGTGCCAGCCCGGACCCAGCGCCTCATCGGCGATGTGGCCAAAATCCGCCTTCACTCCCACCTGACCGTCTTCAATGACTGCCAATCCGCACCCTGACAGCAGCGCGGGTACCAGCACTGCCATGACGACCACAGCCATCAGCGCCGTTCGTCGCATTGTGTCCTCCCCCCCGTTCGCGCTATTCCCACTCAATGGTTGCCGGCGGCTTCGACGACACGTCGTAGACCACGCGGTTGACCCCTTTGACCTCATTGATGATCCGATTGGAGATGCGCTCCAGCAGCTCGGCGGGCAGCCGGGCCCAGTCCGCGGTCATGGCATCGAGGCTGGTCACGGCCCGTATCGCAATCGCGTGCTCGTACGTCCGCTCATCCCCCATCACGCCGACGGTCTTAACCGGCAACAGCACGGCAAATGCCTGCCACAAGTTCCGGTAGAGTCCGGAGCGGCGAATCTCCTTCACGACCCGCTCATCCGCCTCCCGCACGATCCGCAGCCGCTCCGCGGTGACCTCACCGAGGATGCGCACCGCCAGCCCCGGCCCGGGAAACGGGTGGCGCCAGAGGATGGTCTCCGCCAGACCGAGCACCTTACCCAGCTCGCGCACTTCGTCCTTGAACAGGTCGCGCAGCGGCTCCACGAGCTTCAGGTGCATGCGCTTCGGTAACCCGCCGACGTTATGGTGGGTCTTGATGGTCGCCGAAGGTCCGCCCCAGGCAGAGACGCTTTCGATGACGTCAGGATACAGCGTGCCCTGGGCGAGAAACGCCGCGCCGCGGATCTTCCTGGCCTCAGCCTCGAAGAGGCGCACGAACTCCCGGCCGATGATCTTACGCTTGTGCTCAGGCTCGGTCACGCCCCGCAGCGCGCCCAGAAACTGTTTCGAGGCATCCACGTACCGGACGTTCATGTGGAAGTGGCGGCTGAACGTCTGCTTGATCTGCTCGCGCTCATTGCTGCGCAGCAAGCCGTTGTCCACGAAGAGGCAGGTGAGCTGCTTGCCGAGTGCTCTGTGCAGCAGCACCGCGGCCACGGAGGAATCCACGCCGCCGCTCAAGCCCAGGACGACGCGAGCCGTACCGACCTGCGTTCGGATGCGCTGAATCGCCTCGTGGGCGAACGAACGCATCGTCCACTCGCCGCGGCATTGGCAGATGCGAAAGAGGAAGTTCTTGAGGATGCGGTTGCCTTCCTCCGTGTGGACGACTTCCGGATGAAACTGCAGGCCGTAGAGCCGCCGTTGCGGATCGGCCATCGCCGCCGCCGAGGTGTTCGCGGTGCGCGCGCTGGCGGTAAAGCCTGACGGCACTCGGCTGACCAGATCGCCGTGGCTCATCCAGGAGACGAACTCGCGGCGCGCACCCTTGAAGAGGCCGTCCGGGTGCGTGATGGTCAAGACCGCCTTGCCGTATTCGCGCTTGCCCGCCCGCCGAACCCGGCCGCCGAGGCAATACGCCATGGCCTGCATGCCGTAGCAGATGCCCAGCGTGGGCACCCCGCTGTCAAAGATGTTTCGAGGCGGAAGCGGCGCGTGGTCCTGATAGACGCTGTTGGGGCCGCCAGAGAGGATCACCCCTTTGGGGCGCTGCTGGCGAAGTGTTTTGGCGGTGAGCTGCTGGGGCGGGACGATGCGGCAAAACACGCGCTGCTCGCGAATCCGGCGGGCGATCAGCTGGGTATACTGCGACCCGTAATCAACAATGAGGATGAGCTCATGCATCGGTGAGGACGTGCCTGAATGCTAACTTTGAGCGGGGACGTTCCATTTTTTCCGCGAGGAAAAAATGGGAACGTCCCCGGGTCGTCACGCCAGTGAGCGCGTTGGCCGACGTCTGGCCGACCGGTTGTCGGCAGGCTGTTCAGCCGTGCCTTTGCGCGCCATGCCGACGCGCTGGACTTGCTGGAAGATTTTACCTTCCGTCTGGATGGACGGCGCGATGATGATCTCCGTCATCTGGAACTCTTTGATCGTCTTTGCGCCCACCGTGCCCATGCAGGTCGTGATGGCCCCCATGAGGTTTTGTGAACCGTCATCGGTCTGCGCCGGGCCGAATACGATCTGCTCCAGCGTGCCGGTCGTGCCGACGTAGATGCGCGTACCCCGCGGCAGACTCGAGTGCGGGTAGGCCATGCCCCAGTGGTAGCCGCGGCCGGGCGCTTCCTTGGCCTTGGCGAACGCCGAGCCGACCATCACGGCGTCTGAGCCGCAGGCCAGTGCTTTGCAGATATCGCCACCGTTGCGCATGCCGCCGTCGGTGATGATGGGCACGTAGCGCCCGCTCTTCTTGTGGTAAAAGTCGCGCGCCGATGCGCAGTCCACCGTGGCCGTGACCTGCGGCACGCCCACACCCAAGACGCCTCGCGTGGTGCAGGCTGCGCCAGGCCCGACGCCAACGAGCAGGCCGTCGATGCCGGTCTCCATCAACTCAAGGCTCTGGTCGTACGTCACCGTGTTGCCGACGATCACCGGGATCTTCATGGTGTTCAAGAACTTCTCGAAGTCGAGCGGCCGGTAGAGCGTGGACACGTGGCGCGCCGTCGTTACCGTGGACTGCACCACGAAGATGTCCGCGCCGGCCTCCTGGGCGATGGCGCCGAAACGTTCGGCGTTCTGAGGAATCGTGCTGACTGCGCAGGGCACCTTGGCCTGTTTGATCTCTGTCACCCGCCGGGCGATGAGCTGTTCCTGGATAGGCACTTTGTAGAGCTTCTGGACGATGTTGGTGGTCTCCTCGACATCGCCCTGGACGATCTGTGCCACAGCATCCTGCGGATCGTCATAGCGGGCCTGGACCCCATCGAGGTTGAGGACCGCCAACCCACCCAACTTGCCCATGGCGATGGCGAAGTCGACGTCCACGACCCCGTCCATGGCCGAGGCGATGATGGGCACGCGGAAGGAGACGTTATCGATCGTCCACGTGGTGTCCACTTCAGCCGGGTTGACGCTGATCGCCCCCGGCACCAAGGCGATTTCATCGAACCCATAGCAGCGCCGCGCGCGCCTGCCGATCCCAATCCATTCAGCCATTGTTAGTTACTCCTGTATCAATTCAGCGCTACCCAAGGTTCTCAAGCTCTGTGTTTCTGTGGTGTTGTCTTGCTTCTGTGTCTCTGTGGTTGAAAACAGTATCGCCCGAGGCATGCCCCGGGCGTTTCACCGTCAAAACCCTGTTTGTCAGCGCTATCGTCAGAGCCATAGGATATTTTACTCACCTTCCCCGCCCCTGTCAATCACCTGTGCGCCCCCG
>CAYJRJ010000047.1:0-9532 GCA_964372775.1 uncultured Planctomycetales bacterium
CGGCATCGGCTCGCGGCCGGTCTCCTGGACGATCGCGCGCGAGACGCGGATGAGCTTGTTGATCGTCTCGGTCATATGCACGGGGATCCGAATGGTCCGCGCCTGATCGGCGATGGAGCGCGTGATCGCCTGGCGGATCCACCACGTGGCGTACGTGGAGAACTTGTAGCCGCGGCGGTACTCGAACTTCTCCACCGCCTTCATCAACCCGATGTTGCCTTCCTGAATCAAGTCAAGAAATGAGAGTCCGCGGTTGGTGTACTTTTTCGCGATGCTGACCACGAGCCGCAGGTTCGCCTCCACCAGCGATTTCTTGGCGCGAGTGTACGCCGCCTCCCGCTGGTGAATCTCTTTGAGGGCAAGGCGCATCTTCTCCGCCAGTCCGCCGAGTAGGCGCTGCTGCAGCCGGCGCTTCTGGTAGAGTTGGCGCACCCGGCTGCGCGCGCCGCGGCCTCGCAGGCGCTTGGCCTGCGCGATCTGTCGCTCCACGGTCTCCACGCCGCGCAAATATCGCTTCGTCTGCTCGACGAGCCATTCGATCGCCTGGATGGTGAGGTGGTAGGCCTCCAGGACCTTGCGCACGCGCGCCTTGTCGCGGGCCTTTCTCATGCGCTTGCGCAGCGCGATGAGCTGGGCCACCAACTCCTCGCGCTTGAGGTTGGGATCGTCCTTGGAGTAGTCCTCGGGGTTGAGGCCGCCCTCGATCAGAATGTCCGTCAGCCGCAGAATCTCGCGGCGGGTGATGGGCAGCCGCAGGACCGCGTCACGATACGCCAACTCGGCCGCCTCAATCTCCTTCGCCAGCGCCAATTCCTGCTCCCGCGTCAGCAGCGGGATCTGCCCCATCTGCCGCAGGTACATCTTGACCGGGTCATCCAGCTGGCCGACCTCAACAGGCTCAACGGCTTCCTCTTCGTGCTGGTCCTTCTCTTCCTGCTCCCGATTCTCGAGGCGCGACGCCGGGGTGGCGGACGACGGCTTGTCGACGATTTCGATGTTCTCCTTGCCCAGCAGCGTCAGGAGTTCATCGATCTCCTCCGGAGACGCCACGTCCTCAGGCAAGAGGGTATTCAGCTCCTCATAGGTGAGGTGCCCCTTGTCGCGGCCCATCATGATCACCTGGGCCAGCCGTTCACTGATTGGCTTTCGCCGCGGCATCTCGGCCATCGGCTTCATCCTCCCTTCACGTGGACTTGGTACTCCGCCACGAGCCGTCGGACATCGTCTTGCGCGCCGGCATCCTGAGCGAGCTGCAGTTGTTCGCGCAATAGTTCGAGTCGTCGTTTCTTCGCCTGCGCCTCAATACGCCGCAGGCAATCGTCAAACGCGTGATCCTTGGAGGAGATAATTTGCGCCATCGCCACCAATTCGCTGACCAGACCCCCGAGCCCCTCATTGGTGAGCCGCGAGACCACCTGCGCGGGCGTGGCGCGCTGGCCCGCGTTGTGCAGTTCCCCGACCACATCGAGCACGCGGCGCAACGAGGGCTCGGCGATCTCCTCAGGGCTGATGCGATCAATCAGCCCCTGCCATCGGGTCGGCTCGTCCACGACCAGCGCACTCAAGAGCCGCTCCGGCCCCTGGCCTCGCACCGCCGTTCGAGGCGTTGTCGCGGTCTGGCGCGCCGCTGTGCTCCGTGGCGCCGCCGCGCGAGGCTGGATTTTGGCCAACTCCTGCGCGACGGCGGTTTCATCGAGGCGCAGCCGCTGCGCGAGCAGCTGTATGTACTCGCTGCGCAGCATTGCGTTGGGCACCTTCGCGATCGTCGGCAGAATAAACTGCGCCGCGTTCACTTTCTCTTCGGTCGTGCGGCCTGGGTAGCGTTTCACGGCGGTCTCCACCAGAAAGTCAAAGAGGCTCACACTCTCACTCAACAGCTGCTCGAACCGCTCGCGCCCAAGCGACCGAAGGCACTCATCCGGATCGATCCCGTCGGGCAGCCGCGCCACCGAGACGCTCAGGCCGACCTCGACGAGTAAATCCACGCCTCGCAGCGTCGCTTGCTCGCCGGCGGCATCGGGATCAAACGCGAGGATCACGCGTTCGGCGTAGCGCTTCACGAGCCTGGCCTGCTCGATCGTCAGCGCGGTGCCAAGCGGCGAGACCACGTTCGTGACGCCGGCACCCGCCAAGACGACGCAGTCAAAGTAGCCCTCCACGATGACCGCCGTCTTGCTCTTGACAATCGCATCTTTCGCCTGCGCCAACCCGAAGAGATGACGGCCCTTGGTGTACAGCGCCGTTTCCGGGCTGTTCAGGTACTTGGGCTCCTGGTCGGCCAGACTGCGCCCGCCGAACCCGACGACGCGGCCGCGCACATCCAGAATGGGAAAGATCAGTCGTTGACGGAAGCGGTCGTAATAGCCGCTCTTGCCCTTGATGACTAGCCCCGCCGCCTCCAACTGCTCCGGGGTCACGCCGCGTCTCTTCGCCGACGTCAGCAGGTAACTCCAGCCGGCCGGTGCGACGCCCAACCGGAACGCCTGACGTGTGGCCTCTGAGACGCCCCGCTGCTTCAGATAGGCCCGCGCCGAGCTGCCCTGGGCAGCCGCCAGCAGCCGCTCAAAGTATTGGCACACCTGCTCCATGAGTGCTGCGAGCCGCTCCTGCGCTCCGTCGTCGGACGCGCTCCCCCGCTCGGGCAGCTGCACGCCGACATGATCCGCCAGCTGGTGCACCGCCTCCGGGAATGTCAACCGATCATGCGCAATGAGAAAGCTGAAAATGTTCCCGCCGGCGCCGCAGCCGAAGCAGTGGTAGATCTGCTTGTCCGTGTTCACCATGAAGGAGGGCGTCTTCTCCGTATGGAACGGGCACAATCCCTTCAAATGCCGCCCTGCGCGCTTGAGCGGCACGTAGCGGCCGATCAGCTCGGCGATGTCCGAGCGGTGCTGAATGTCATCAATGAGATCTTCTGGAATCAGGGGCATATGTCATCGGCGGAACCGGCATCTCGGAACGCGAGACAGCGCCCGGCAACCGGTCGCTGACCAGCTCCAGGTATTGGTGGGAGAGCCCCACGACGCGGGGGCCGAGGACGGATCGCTCCGCTACACTTGCCTGAAAATAGGCCACCTGGCTTGAGGTCAGCACCAGCAGAATGAATCCTGACCACCACAGTCCACGCAGTCCGCCCAGCACGACCGCAACACTCTGCAGCAACCAGTGGAGCCTCTCCCACTTCACCACCGTCAGCACCATGGTGATGAGCCGACGCAGGGCGAAGAGCCACACGAGAAAGAGCAACCAAAAGACAATCAGGTTATAGATGATCGGGCTGAACGATCCCATCCGAGGCTGGAGCCATCGGGCCGCGATCGGCCAGTACCCGATGCTGGCTGCCGTCACCCCGACCGTTGCCAACCCATGGAGCAGCTCAGCCGCCACTCCGCTATTAAAACCGACGTAACTTCCTCGAAATACGAAGATTAGAACAACCAAGTCAACCCAGTTCGGCCACGTCGTCATTAGTTGAACTATACCATATCGCCTCAAAAATCGTCAAGGTAGCGCTTACTTTTATTTCACTTTCTATGGCTGCTATAGCAAGCGATGCCTGCACGAGTTAGCGCATTCGTCAGTGATGCAAACTGTCCCAACGAAAGCGTTTCCCCCCTCACTGACGCCGGCAGACCAAGATCGCCGAGGATCCGCTCACAGGCCGCCCGGTCTGCTCCGCGCACCAGCGAAGCGCGCAAGCCATTGACCAGTGATTTCCGGCGTTGGGCGAAGGCCGCCTTGATCACCTCAAAGAGCACCTGTGCATCGGGCACAGCGACGGGCGGACTCGGATGCGGTGTTGCGCGCAGGCAGCTGGAATCCACGTCGGGTTGCGGAAAAAACGCGCTGCGGGGGACTCGCAGCAGCGAAGCCATCCGCCAGTGGTACTGTGCGAGCAGCGTGAGCCGCCCGTACGCCCTGGTGCCCGGAGCTGCGAGCAGACGACCCGCCACCTCGTGCTGCATCACGAGGATCGCCCGGCGGATGTGCCCACGCTGCTCGGAGAGCGCCACCAGGATGGGCGAGGTGATGGAATACGGAATGGCGCCGACGACCACCGCCGGGCCCACGCGCGCCCAGGGAAACGTGAGGATATCCGCGCATTCGATGTCCACGTTTGCGAAGGCCGCCATGCGGCTTCGCAGCAGCGCGCAGATGCGCGCATCCACCTCGACCGCGATGACCCGCCGCGCGCGCTCGGCCAGACGCTCGGTGAGCGCCCCGAGCCCGGCGCCGATCTCGACGACGGTATCCGTCGAGGCCAGCTCGCACGCGTCGACGATGCGCGCAACCATCCGCGCGTCGATCAGGTGATGCTGTCCCAGACGTTTGGTCAGGCGCAGGTCGTGCGTGCGAAGCAGCGCCTTGAGCGCGAAGGCGCTGAGCATTACCTCGCCAGTCGAGCGGCTAGCGCCAGGGCGTACGCCATGGAGCCCGGATGCGCCTGACCCTTGCCGGCAATCTCGAGGGCGCTGCCGTGATCCGGCGACGTGCGGACGATCGGCAGCCCGACGCTCAACTGGCAGCCGCGATCGCGCGCCGCCATCTTAAACGGAATCAATCCCTGGTCGTGGTACCAGCAGATGACGGCGTCGTAGGCCATCGGCTGCGCGAAGAACCCGTCGGCGGCGAACGGCCCGTCGCACACGCGGCCCGAGCGCCGCCAGGCGCGCAGCACCGGCAGCAGCACGGAGCACTCTTCCCTGCCGAAGAGCCCGCCTTCTCCCGCGTGCGGATTGAGCCCGCAGACGGCCAGCCGCGGACGCCGACACCTGAAGTCGCGCTGCAGGACGTGATGCGTCAGCCGCAGTGTGGTCTCCAGCGTCGCGCGTGTGACCGCGCGCGGCACCTGGGCGAGCGGCACGTGACGCGTCAGCAGCGCGATGCGCAGCGCGTCCGAGATGAACATCATCACGACCTCGCGCGCCTGCAACGCCTTGGCAAGATACTCCGTCTGCCCGACGAACCCCCGGCAGGACCGCTCAATGGCCCATTTCGTCACCGGCGCGGTCACAACTGCCTGAATGGCGTGAGTGCGCGCGAGCTCGATCGCGGTATCGAGGTACGCGATCGAGGCGCGACCTGCCGCCGCCGAGGATCGCCCAGGTACGAAAATCTCTCGATGCTCCAGATCGAGGAACGTCAGCCGGGGACGATCAGCACATCCGGCGGGTCCTGCCGCTGCGCGACCCCACGGCGGTCCTCGGCGGCGGGCGGCTGTAGTCTGCGCCACGGCGACCCCCCATCCCCCGCGCGCCTGCGGGCCGGGTGTCCTTCGCCACCACTCGGGATCTCTCGGCGAGGGATCCCGAGGCCGCAGGCCGAGGGAGGGGCCTCCGCTCCGCGTCACCCGCCGGATGTGCCAGAGTGGCAGCCGCTTCTGCAGGCGTCGCGCAGTCTGCTCAAAGACGGCGAGATCGCCGATGACGATCAGGTTGGCGCGCAGACGACTCGCAGGACCGGCGAGCGACTTGAGGATGACCTCCGGTCCGATGCCGCACGGATCTCCTGCGGTAATGGCAAGTGTGGGGTGATTCCGCATTCCGCACTCCGCATTCCGAATTTCGTGGTTCTGTGGTGTGCGCTAGGGGTTGGTGAGGATACTGATGTACGCCCGCTCTTTCAGCTGGGTGAGCCAACGCGTGAACGCCTGCTGGAACTTCTGCTCATAGAGCCGCTGGTAGACAGCACTCTGTGCGTGCTCGGGTGCCAGCTGATCCGCCGCACGCCGCTCCTCGACTCTCACCAGGTGAAAGCCTAGCCGCGTCTGGATCGGCTGCGAGATCTCTCCGGGCTTCAGTTGGAACAGCACCGCATCGAGCTCCGGCATCAGCTCGCCCTGTGCGACCCAGTCCATCGCGCCGCCATCGGGCGCATGCGGGTCTTCCGAGTATTGTTTGGCCAGCGCTGCGAAATCCCCGCCACGAACCAGCTGCTGCCGGAGGTCTTCAATCCGACGGCGGGCCGGCTCTTCGGATGGCGCCTCGCCCACCCGCACGAGGATGTGCGACGCGCGCACGCGATCGCCGCCTCTGGCCAGCTCGGGATGGGCGGCGAGCTCTCGGGCGACTTCCTGGGGGCTGATCACAATCCCCGCGCGCACTTTGGTATCGATGAGCCGCTGAACCATGAGCTGCTCGCGCAGCGACTCTTTGAGCCGCTCCTTGGTCATCCCGGCTGAGGCCAGCGACGTCTCGAACGCCTCCTCGGACTCGAACCGGCCTCGGACGGTGTCGAGACGGGAGAGCACCTCCTCCGCGCCGGCCGTGATCTGCGCCCGCTTCGCTTCCTGCAAAATCAGGCGCTGCTCGATGAGCCGGCGCAGCGCCACGCGCTCCATCTCGAGCGTGTCCGCGTCTGAACTCTCCGGGAGCGACTGGTCGGCGAGCAGCGCGCTGGCGTGCGCCGAGACATCGGCCTCGGTGATCACGTCCTCGTTGACGATCGCCACAATTCGGTTGACCGTTTCTGCGTACGCCGTGATTCCTCCAAGAAACAATAGGAAGATCAACATGGGGGCGGGGGGCGGGGGGCGGGGGGCGGGGAGGTCTCTGAAATCCACTGCCCCGTGCCCCGTACCCCGTGCCCCCGAGTGCTTCCTCATGACACTTCAAACCCTTCACTCACACGATTCGAGACCGCCACGGGCGCCGCCTTCCCCTCCTTGAGCCGCTGGACCGCCTCCCGCAGCAGGCGGCAGTACAGATCAAAACCCACCGCGCTGATGTGCCCGGACTGCTCCACCCCGAGCAGATTACCGGCTCCGCGCAGCTTCAGATCCTCCATCGCGATCTTGAATCCCGAGCCGAGCGCCGTGTGCTCGGTCATCGCCTCCAGCCGCGCCCGAGCCTCCGCAGTCAGCGTGGCCCGCTTCGAAACCACCAAATGCGCGTAGGCTTTTCGGTCGAAGCGCCCCACGCGGCCGCGCAGCTGATACAGATCAGCCAGACCGAACGTGTCCGCGCCGCGGATGACCAGCGTGTTGGCGTTGGGAATGTCGATGCCGGACTCGATGATCGTCGTCGTCACGAGCACGTCGATCGTGCCCTCGATGAAGCCGACCATCACCTGCTCCAGCTCGTGCTCGGCCATCTGCCCGTGCGCCACACCGAGGCGCGCCTGCGGCACGAGTTGGGCGAGCTGCTGGGCGACTCGGTGAATATTGTGC
Organism: uncultured Planctomycetales bacterium; assembly: GCA_964372775.1. Classification (GTDB taxonomy): domain Bacteria; phylum Omnitrophota; class Gorgyraeia; order Aquiviventales; family Aquiviventaceae; genus CAYJRJ01. The sequence goes on from CAYJRJ010000047.1 coordinate 7,169, forward strand.
ACCCGATTGTGGACGATGTACACCTGCCCGTGGCGCTGCAGCTCCTTAAGGATCCAGCCCCGCAGCATCGCGTCGTCTTCTTCCACGAGATGGGTCTCGACGGGGTGACGGTTTTCCGGCGCCGTGGTGATGAGCGACATGTCCCGGGCACCCACCAGTGCGAGATAGAGCGTGCGCGGAATCGGCGTGGCGGTGAGGGTGAGCACATCGACGTCGGTGCGCCACTGTTTCAGGTGCTCCTTGTCCTTGACGCCGAAGCGCTGCTCCTCATCGATGATGAGCAGGCCCAGGTCGCGAAATCGCACGTCCCCGGAGAGCAGCCGATGGGTCCCGATGACGAGGTCGCACTGGCCCTGGGCGACCGCCTCCACGATGCGGCGCTGCTGGGCGTCGGTTTGAAATCGCGTGAGCATCTCCACCTGGATTGGAAACCCCTGCATGCGCTTCGTGAAGGTGCGGTAGTGCTGGTACGCCAAGATCGTTGTCGGCACCAGCACGACCACCTGCTTGTGGTCCATCACCGCCTTGAAGGCCGCGCGGATCGCCACCTCGGTTTTGCCGTAGCCCACATCTCCGAGCAGCAGCCGGCTCATGGGCCGTGGGCGCTCCATGTCGCGTTTGACGTCCTGCGTCGCCTTGAGCTGATCCGGCGTCTCGCGGTACGCAAACGCGCGCTCAAACAGCACCTGCCACTCATGGTCGCTTGAGAACGCGTGGCCGGGCAGGGCCGTCCGCTTCGCTTCCGTCTCCAACAGCGTCTTTGCGTAGACAGAGGCGCCGACAAAGACTTTCGTCTTGGCCCGCGCCCACGCTTCTCCGCCGAGTGTGTGCAGGCTCGGCTCGCGCGCGCCGAACGAGACGTATTTCTGGACAAGGTGCAGCTGGTCCACCGGCACGTAGAGCCGGTCACCGTCGGCGTACTCCAGGATCAGCGCATCCTTCCGGTGGCCGGCCCCGCGCGCCCCCCCACCAAACGCTTTGGTGGGGGGGCGCGTCGTCTCGATGGTCGCCCGGCCCACGAACCGTCCGATGCCATGCTCCAGATGGACGACGTAGTCTCCTTCCTGAAGATCGAGGAAGGCCTCAAACGGCATGTCGAGGGAGATCGTCGTGCGGACCTGCCGGGGCAGTACGACGACCATCGTGTGGCGGTCGAGCGTCTCCAGGGTCTTCGGATTGAAGCTGCGCATCGAGACGATCCGAGCGCCGTCAAACTCAAGGCGCAGCGGGGCCTCGAACGTGGCGGGAAACAGATCGAGCACGCCGCCATGGAGGGCGAGCTGGCCGGGATCCGCCACCTGGTCCACGCGCTCGTAGCCAAATTGCAGGAGCTGCTGGAGTAGCCGGTTCAGCGGCTGGCGCTGTTCGACGTAGAGCTGGATGTATTCAAACATGGCTAGGCTAGAACCGGTTCCTGAACACCACAGATGCCACAGAGATTCCACAGAGACACAGAGAGGGTGCGGAATTGGGAGTGCGGAGTTCGGAGTGAGACGCTGATTCCGCATTCCGCACTCCTCTGTGTCTCTGCGGCGCTTCTGTGCTTCTGTGGTGTGATCGGCATGCAGGAACCGCCTACATCTTCTCCGGGGCCCGGACCCCAAGGATCCCGAGCCCGTTGGCCAGCCCCTGCCGGGTGGCCAGCACCAGTGCTAAGCGCGCGGCGGAGAGCGCTCGGTCCTCCTGGATCACGCGGTGCTTGGTGTAGAAGACGTGGAAGCTTTCCGCCAGCTTGCGCAGGTACACCGTGATGCCGTGCGGCTCGCACGCGGCCGCGCACAACCGCAGGATGATCGGGTACTGAAACAGGAGGCGCAGCAGCAGCAGCTCTTCCGGCTCGGTGAGGCGCCGCAGGTCCGGCCGCCATCGAATCCACCAGGGCAGCCGCGCCTTGGCGAGGATGCTGCAGATGCGCGCGTGCGCGTACTGGATATAGTAGACCGGATTCTCCTGCGATTGCGACTTGGCCAGCTCCAGGTCAAAGTCGAGATGGCTCTCCATGGTGCGCATGAGATAGAAGAAGCGCGTCGCATCCACCCCGACCTCATCCAGGATTTCCCGGAAGGTCACGAACTCGCCCTGGCGTTTCGACATCGGCACCGGCTTGCCGCTGCGCGAGAGCGTAACCAGCTGGACGATCCGCACGATGAGCCGATCGGCGGGCAGGCCCAGTGCTGCCATCGCCGCCTTGACACGGGCGATGTAGCCGTGGTGGTCCGGACCCCAGAGGTTGATGAGCTGATCGTAGCCGCGCTCGTACTTCCACTGGTGGTACGCGATGTCCGGGGCGAGGTACGTCAGCTCGCCGTCGCGCTTGCGCACGACCCGATCCTTGTCATCGCCGAACTTCGTGGAGGCAAACCA
>CAYJRJ010000048.1:0-9498 GCA_964372775.1 uncultured Planctomycetales bacterium
TCGGTCAGCGTGAAGTTTTAAGATCGGTTCGTGGAGTTTTTCGCGCCCCCTGTTTCGTAAGAGACAGGGGGCGTTTTTTTGACATGATTCCGCCGATTCTAAATCGATTGCACCGATCCAATCGGCGAAATCGCATTGCGAAATCGGCGTAATCGCCCAGATGTCTCAGCCTTTATACCTTGCGTTTATTTGGCACATGCACCAGCCCTACTACCGGGATCTGGTCACGGGGGCCTGTTCGATGCCTTGGGTACGGCTCCACGCGACGAAAGACTACCTCGATATGGTGAAGATCCTGGAGCCGTTTCCGAACATCCACCAGACATTCAACCTTGTGCCCTCGCTGCTCGACCAGCTGGAAAGCTACCTGCCGCCGTCAAACCAGTCCGATGCGTATCTCGAGGTTTCCCGCAGGCGCGCCGATGAGCTGTCCGAAGCAGAGCAGCGGTTCATCCTGCAGTGGTTCTTCCTGGCCAATGTGGAGCGCATGATCAAGCCGCACCCGCGCTACCACGACCTGCTGGCCAAGCGGGGCATGCATTTTAGGGAGGAGGATTGGCCGGAGCTGAAGAAACGCTTCAAAACACAGGACTACCTCGACCTGCAGGTCTGGTTCAACCTCACCTGGATCGATCCGTGGCTGCGCAGCCAGGATGCCCAGCTCATGCGGCTGGAGGCGAAGGGCGCGCAGTTCAGCGAGGAAGAGAAGCACTACGTGCTCGATCGCCATCTCACGCTCATCGCAGAGGTCATCCCGGCCTACCGCGAGGCGGCGAAGCGCGGCCAAATTGAGCTGACCACCTCACCCTACTACCACCCCATCATGCCGCTCTTATGTGACCTGCGATCCGTCCATATGGCGCTGCCGCACCTGACGCTGCCCGAGGTGAAATTTAAACATCCCGAAGATGCCCGATGGCATCTTGAAGAAGCGTTGAGCCGCCATGAGCGGGCATTCGGCGAACGCCCACAGGGGGTGTGGCCTCCAGAGGGCAGTGTGAGCGAAGAGGCCGTCAAACTCGCCATGGACCTTGGGGTCCGCTGGATCGCCACCGATGAGGAGATTCTCTGGCGAACGCTCAAGCAACCTCGCTCGGCGTCGATGCTCTACCGGCCGCATCTGTTGCGCCGTAAAGCCGGGCAGGCGGCGATCGTGTTCCGCGATCGCGAGCTGTCCGATCTGATCGGGTTTGTCTACAGCCAATGGGATCCGATTGTCGCCGTCTCGGATTTTCTGGAGCGCCTCGCAGAGATCCATGAGCAGTTTCGATCCGCGGCTCATCCGGCGCTGGCCAGCATCATCCTCGACGGTGAAAATGCCTGGGAGTCTTATCCCAACGACGGCTATCCATTCCTTCACGAGCTGTATCGCCGCCTCGCGGCTGATGAGCGGTTTCGCTGCGTGACGGTCAGCGAGTTCCTGAAGCAGTTCCCGGTCGATCAGGCGGAATCGCTGCCCGATCTGTTCAGCGGCTCATGGATTGACGGCAACTTCGCCACCTGGATCGGACACCCGGAGAAAAACATCGCCTGGAGTCACCTGAGCAAGGCCCGGCAAGACCTCGCGCACCTGGATCGCCGGACCGAGGTCCACCACCGCGCTTGGAGCAGCCTGGCCATTGCTGAGGGCAGCGATTGGATGTGGTGGTTCGGGGATACCCATTTCTCCGCCCATGCCTACGAGTTTGATGCGTTGTTTCGCACGCATCTAACCAATGCGTATCGGCAAGCGGGGATGGAGCCGCCGCAGGCTCTCCAGCAGCCCATCCGCCGCAAGACCGTCGTCCTGGCGCACCACCCAACAGGGCTGACCCAGCCGACGCTGGACGGTCGTGCCACCTCCTACTACGAATGGCTCTATGCGGGGCGCATTGATTTGCTGCGCCAATATGGAGCCATGCACCGTGCGGAACAGTGTCTTCGGGATTTCTATTACGGGTTTGACCAGACGCGCTGCTATTTCCGCATCGATCTGGACACCGTCGCGCTGGCGGCGCACGCGCCCTGGACGCTCGAGCTTGCGACGCCGCACGGGGTCTGCGCCCGAATCACGGCAGCGCAGGACCTTCAGGCCCGCGCGACGCGGCCTGCGACGTGTGCGCTCGATAGGCTCCTAGAGGTCGCTGTGCCCGCAACCTCCCTGCAGCACGCCCAGGGAGCCACACTAGCACTCACGATCCGTCTGTTCTACGGTGAACGGGAGGTGGAGCGGTATCCCGAGCACGGCGCCTTCGAACTCATCACCTCCCTCGAGGGCCTCGAAGCCCACGCATGGTCCGTCTAGGACATGCTTGCCCCCACACCAAACTGCATGTGCCGATTCGCCAGCGACGAGCAGTTTGGTGTTGGGCTTGCTTTAGACGGATAGCCTGCTATAATGAACGGATATCCCCCCCAGCATCCGACATGACACCCATCCGCATTGCTTTTGTTGGCATCGGGAACTGCGCGAGCGCCCTGTTGCAGGGCCTGCACTACTACGCCAACACAAAGTCACGACAAGCCGCCGCGGGTTTGCTGCACCCGCGCGTCGGAGGCTATGCGCCGTCCGATATCAAGGTCGTCGCGGCGTTTGACATCGATGCGCGCAAGGTCGGGCGGTCCCTCGAAGCGGCCTGCACCGCGCTGCCCAATTGCACCACCTTGTTCATCGGGCGTTTCCCACGCTACGGGGTCCGCGTCCGGATGGGCCCGGTGCTGGACGGAATCGCGTCCCACATGAGGCGTTATCCCTCCTCGCAAACGTTCGTCGTCTCAACAGCGCGCCCGGTCAACGTCGCCAAGGTCCTGCGCGATAGTGGAGCGGAGATCCTCTTGAACTACCTGCCGGTCGGCTCAGTCCGCGCGACCGAAGCCTACGCCTCAGCCTGCCTGGAGGCCGGCGTGAGCCTGATTAACTGTATTCCCGTCTTTATCGCGTCGAATCCCCACTGGGCGAACCGCTTTGCCAAGCGGGGCATCCCCATCGTGGGAGACGACGTGAAAGGACAGGTGGGCGCGACGATCCTGCATCGGACCCTCGCCAAGCTCTTTCGCGACCGGGGAGCTGCGATTGATCGGACGTATCAGCTCAACGTCGGGGGAAACACGGATTTTCTGAACATGCTGAGTCAGGATCGGCTCGCCATGAAGAAGGTCTCCAAGACCGAAGCGGTGCAGTCGATCTTCGCGAAACCCCTGCCCGCGACGGACGTCCATATCGGCCCCAGCGACTACGTTCCGTGGCAGCACGACCGAAAGGTCTGTTTCCTTCGAATCGAGGGCCGAGGCTTCGGCGGCTGCCCGATCGAGATCGAGGCGCGGCTCTCCGTCGAGGACTCGCCCAACAGCGCCGGCGTCACCATCGATGCCATCCGCTGCCTGCGTCTGGCACGTGACCGGCGTCTCAGCGGTCCGCTCCTGCCCGTGTGCGCCTGGACGATGAAGCACCCGCCCAAACCCATGGCCGATGACGATGCCCGCGAGCTCGTCGAATCGTTCATCCGCGGCACCAACCATCGGTAACGGCGTGTGCCGCTCCCCCCTGAAGCATCTCGCACTCTTCGTCCTGAGCGTCCTCTTCCTGAGCAGCCTGCTGAGCACACTGGTACATCTGAGCACACTAGTGCATCCCTGGGTGGATCTGCCGTGGTGGAAGGTGTTCCGCCGGTGCGCGTCGATTGCCGCTGTCGTGAGCCTCTGGTGGATTGTGAAAGGCCTGGAGCGGCGCCCGCTCGGCTCGTACGGCCTCTCGGATCGCGCGGCAGGGAAGCGCCAGCTGCGGCTTGGCCTCAGCCTCGGGGCGGCCGTCCTCGCGGTCTTCTTTGCGCTGGGGTTGCTCTTCGACGTCTGCCGCCTTAACGTCTCACCGGACCAGGCGAAACTCTGGCGCACGACGGCAGGCTTCATCCCCGCCGCGATGTTGGTGGGCATCCTGGAAGAGCTCGTCTTCCGGGGGTTCATCCTGCAGCATCTGCTCGTCTACTCCAAAGGGATCGCCATGGTGGGCAGCAGCGCAGCGTACGCGCTGGTCCATCTCAAAGCGCCAGCCCTCGATCTATCGACCAGCCTGGAACTCGTAGGGCTGCTGGGGCTCGGCATGGTCCTCGCGCTGAGCACTGTGCGCAGCGGCCAGCTATTTTTCGCCATTGGCCTGCATGCCGTGCTGGCGTATGGCGCGCGAGTGAACAAGCTCTGGGTGCAGTTTCCGCACGATTCGCTCAACTGGCTCGTGGGAACCAACCGGCTGGTCAATGGGGTGGCGGGATGGATCGCGTTGCTGGTGCTCGCGGTGATGGTAGTGCGGTACACACAACCCTCACACCAAGGAGGTGTACGCCATGGAAAGGCTTAAGGGTCGGTGGCGTGTTGGGCTGTTGGGAATTGGCGCGCTGTGCTTGATGCTTGCGGGACCGCCTATTGCGCAGGCAGATCAAACTCCCTATATGGACGGCGTATGGCGCAAGCTCGGACGAGGCGTCGCCAACATTGGAACCGGGCCGTTGGAAATTCTTCGAACGCCCGCGCTCGTGGGGCGCGCCGATGGGTATATCTCTGCGATGACCGTAGGGATGCTCCAGGGCGCCTGGCGGGTGCTCCTGCGGGAGGTGACCGGGGTGTTTGAGATCGTCACGTTCGCGGTGGAAATTCCCGATAACTTCGCGCCGCTCATGAAGCCGGAGTTCGTGTGGGCCCACGGCAACTGGGCTGAGTAATCACAGAAGCACAGAAGAAAGACGACACCACAGAGACACAGAATCCACACAGGCACAGAGACTGGTCACCCAATTCTCTGTGGTTCTGTGGTGTGACTTTCGGTTCTGCGGCTCCTCTGTGCTTCTGTGGTTAGCGGGGGAGCTCGCGCCGCTGCTCCTCGGGCAGGGTGGACTTGAGGACGTTCAGGACGCGGGTGAGCTCAAGATCGAGGACGGAAATAAAGCTCAAAAGCCGCTGCGTGAGCCAGAACACGCCGCAGAGGGCCAGACCGATCACGGACGTGACCATCCGGATCTCATCCGTAGGCACGTAAAGCAGGTACACGAAAATCGTTAGCGCCATCGCCATGACATACAGCTTGAGGCGATCGACCGCGCGCAGAAATCCTCGATCTCTCGACGTCAAAGGCATCAGCCCCTCCTGGTTTTGTCATAGTATACCGAATCCAAAAGCCGTTGACGAGGGGCGCGTGATCGTCTAGAATGAGAGCCGTTTATGAGTGCTGGAGAGCCGGAACAACAGCTTGAGCTGTTTACCCTGGAGGGACGCAGCGTCCCACGGGTGCGTCACGAACGGCATGGATACGTGGCGTGGCACATGCGCTACGACCAGGCCATGCTGGCGGGGATCGGCGCGGTCATCGCGATCACGGTGGTTTTCGCGAGTGGTGTGGAGCGTGGCAAGCATCTGGTCCGGGGGGAGCGAGTGGCGCGCGTGAGCACGGAAGCGCCAGCCGCACCGAACCGGCCGGTTCCCTTGATTGCACAACCGCCTACCGCTGAGCCCACAGCGCCAAACACAACGAAGAAAACGGCAACAACCTCAGGCAAGGAGCGACGGTATGCGATTCAAGTCGTCACCTATACCCGAGCCCAGCTGGCGCAGCGGGAACTGCAGCGGCTTCACGCACTCGGGGAGCGGGCGTTTCTCATGAAACGCAACAGTCATACGGTGGTCTACGTCGGCCCGTTTCCCTCATCGGACCATGCGACACAGAAATTGTCAGGCCTCAAGAACCGATACCAGGACTGTTTTGTGAAGAGTCTATAGGGGTCATCCATGTCGATCCATCCATCGCTTCGATCGGGCGGTCGCGCGACCACGACCATCCGCAATGTCCTCAAGCGCCATGAACGTGCCCGCCACCTGCTCTCCCAGGGCCTCTGGGAGGAGGGACAACCTGCGCTGGGCCTGCCGAAGATCAAGCAGATGAAGATTCGCGCGCGTAAGGCGGCCACCAAAGAGAAAGAAGAGGCGGCGCCGACTGCGGCTCAGGGCACAGCCGCACCGTCGACCGGCACTGCGTAATCCCACCCGCGTAAGCCGTCCCACCGTAACGCGTCGTAGGATGTCGTGTCCTGCATCGGTGTCCGTGGCGACGATGCAAGCCATCGACCGCGCCGCTATCGAAGAGCTCGGCATCCCAAGACTGCTGCTGATGGAACACGCCGGACTGGCGGTGGCTCGGGCAGCCGCTGCGATTTTGAGGAAGCCTTCAGCACGCCCCGTGCTGATCTGCTCAGGAACAGGATTCAATGGCGGCGACGGGCTGGCCGCGGCCCGACACCTACGCGAGTGGGGCTACCCGCTGCATGCCGTGCTGCTGGGGCGTCTGGGTTCGCTGCAAGAGGAACCCGCGGCTTACGCCCGCATCTTGAACCAGCTCGGCGTGACGATCCTTGAGTGGAGCTCCCCGCACGCTGCCGCGCGCGTTACGTCGTGGCTTAAGCGCTGCGGTCTCATCATCGATGCGTTGCTTGGCATCGGTGTGCGGGGCGTCGTTCGGCATCCCATGGCATCACTGATCGCTCGGCTCAATCGAACCGGCGTGCCGATCGTCTCCGCGGACATCCCCTCAGGACTCGACGCAGACAGCGGGAGAGTTCACGGGGTAGCCATCCGAGCCACGGTCACGGTCACGTTTGGTCTGCCGAAGCACGGCTGCCTCATGGGTCAAGGTCCCGCCCACGTCGGCTCGCTGACCGTCGATCCCATTACGCTGCCCCGCGAACTGCTCACGCGACCACCCACATGACGATGCATGTCAAGCTTGGCGAACGCTCGTATCGGATTGTCCTGGCCGACTCGTACGCGGCGCTGCCAGGCCATTTGGCACCGTTGGGGCTTTCCCGACAAGGCTGGGTCATTTCTCACCGCCGGATCTTGCAGAGCTACGGGACGGCGCTGCTCGGCGCCCTGCGTCGATCCGGATGGACGCTGCGCACCATCACCATCCCGGAGTCTGAAACCTCCAAGTCGCTGGCCATGGCTCAGCGGATGATCCGTCAGTTGTCCCGGCGCGCCACGATGCGCGCACCGGTGCTCTTCGCGTTCGGGGGCGGGGTGGTGGGGGATGTCACCGGGTTCGTCGCGGCCATGTATCTCCGGGGCGTGCCCTACATCCAACTGCCCACGACGCTGCTCGCCCAGGTGGATTCCGCGATCGGCGGGAAGGTAGGAGTGGATCTCCCGCAGGGCAAGAACTTGCTGGGAGCATTTTATCAGCCGAGGCTGGTGTATAACCATCTGGGCGTGCTCGCCACGCTGCCCGCGCGACAGCGGCGCTCAGGGTTGGCGGAAATCATCAAATACGGGATGATCGCTGATCCAACCCTCTTCGCATTTCTCGAGACGCACCTTGACGACTGTGTGACGCTGCGTCCAAGTGCGGTCCGGCTCATGGTGGAACGCTCCTGCCGGATCAAGGCGAGGATTGTCTCCCAGGATGAGTGCGAGACCACGGGGCTGCGCGTCCACTTGAACTTCGGGCACACGCTGGGCCATGCCATTGAAGCGGCCAGCGGGTACCAAGGGTGGACGCATGGAGAAGCGATTGCGGTCGGCATGTGCGCGGCTGCCCGGCTAGGCGTTGCGCTGGGCCGCTGCGGGAAGCGAACGGCAGCGCGGCTGGAGTCACTGATTCGGGCGGCAGGACTGCCCACCAGGGCGAACGGCGTGCCGCTGAACAACGTCCTGCGGCTGATGCGCTATGACAAGAAATTCATCCGTGGCCGCCCGCGGTGGGTCGTGCCGGTGGCCATCGGTCGGGTGGTGGTGACTGAGGAGATACCCGCGGCCCTGGTGCGCCGGGTGATAACACAACCTGTGTAATCTGTGTCTAGCGGGCGGCCCGCAGGACCGTCTCCCGCCCGTCGATATGGCGCAGGCGCACCGCGCCATCGCCAATCTCAATCAACGTGGCATCAGCGATCTTCTCGCCCACTCCAAGAATCGTGCCGTTGATGACCGCGTACGGCTCCCCGGCTCCCTCGACAACCCCACTGAGCACAAACGCCGTGCCCCGCGGTGTCCGCGGGAGAGAGCTCGCTGGCACTGTGTGGGCGCCTGGCGCATCCGCCTGGGGCGCGACCTCCGACGGCGCGGGTGAGCTTGTCGCCGGCACAGGAGCAGGGGATCGCCTGAACCAGACCGCCCCGCCGATCAGCAGCGCGATCGAGAGCCCGAGGATGGCGACTGTGGTGGCCGTCAGGGCCAGCGGCTGTTGAGCTGGACGCTTGGAGGCAAACGGTGGAGGTGTCGGCTCCGGAGGTGTCGTGGACCATGAATGGGCGGGAGCTGGCGGTGCCGGCGCGCCACGCGGAGCCGACTGTGTCCGCTTGACGGTAGGATCGTGAATTCGACGCAAGGCGTCATCGATCAAGCTCATCCCACCCCCTGTGCCCCACGACGGCTTAGCGGGCACTTCCGCTGAGCCGTCGTGACGCATATAAGGCTCATGAGTTGTCTTAATAAAATGATCGCACCGTGTCTTGGCATTCGGCCCCGCCTTCGGCGGGGCGGCGCAGGGGGTGGGATCATGCTCGCTCCTTCAATTAGGACACTAGAACCTGTCCCTCGAGTTCTTGAAAGCTGCGCCGGACCACGTCGCCTTCGACGCGCTTGACCCGGAAGACGTAGCACGCCAGCAGCGTGCGGTCGCACAACAGATTGATCAGGCGCGGAACCCCTTTTGATAAGCGAAAGATCTCGTCGGTGCCTTCGGACGTCCATTCCAACGAGCCGTCTGATCCCGCGACGCGCAGCCGATGTTCGATATAGGTCTGAACCTCATCCCGATCCAGCGGCGTGATGTGGTACCGCACGCCGATACGCTGGCGCAACTGCTCGAGCTGAGGGGACGCAAGCTTTTCACGCAATTGGGGCTGCCCGACCAGAATAATCTGAATCAGCTTCTCCTTGTCCGTTTCAAGATTGGAGAGCAGCCGGATCTGCTCGAGCAGGCGCAGGCTCAAGTTCTGCGCCTCATCGATGACGACCACCACGGTATTGCCCAGGCTGGCCTGCTCCAGCAGAAACTGATTGAGCTGGTTGAAGAGCCCCAAGCGGTCGTTGCCCATCGGGTTCAGCCCGAAGTCTTTCACGACAGACTGGAGCAGCTGCAGTTCTGACAGAGCGGAGTGCAGCAGCAGGGCGGTTTTCGTGGGAGAGTCGAGGTGGCGCAGAAGGGCCTTGCACAGCGTGGTTTTGCCGGTGCCGATCTCGCCGGTGATTTCCACAAAGCCTTTGCGCTCTCGGATGCCGTAGACCATATGCGAAAGCGCTTCGCGGTGCTTCTTGGAGAGGTAGAGAAAGGCGGGGTCGGAGGTGACCGTGAACGGTTTCTCTCGCAAGCCGAGAAATTCAAGATACATGCTGAATATTATATACTATATCGTCAACGTGCGGTATCAGATACCTTCTTCGTAAGGACTGACCGAAAATGGTATCTGATACCGCTCGTGGACTAGGGTAGCGCAACTAAAATTGTGTAAAGTGCGGTAGTAGGGCATCCTTCCATCCGGT
>CAYJRJ010000049.1:0-8633 GCA_964372775.1 uncultured Planctomycetales bacterium
TGCCACGGCTGGAGCGCAAAAAACGCTTCGACCAATGCCGAGAACTCGTTGGGAGACTCTGGTGTCATCACATTCCTTTCGATTCCATATCGTTCCATATTCTACATCTGGGACGCGGTGAAGTCACGCGAAACGCTTCCTGTGGGGCGTGGCGTGTGGCCCTGGCTGCCCAGAAAGAGCAACAAAGAATGTGATAAGGGGGCCCTTATCACACTTGTGGATCACCCGGTTGGCCGGATCAGTGGCAGCAGAGCTCAGAAACTCACACGCCCCCACCGTGTTGCGTTATTTCGGCGCACACGTGGGGGCGTGTTGCTCAAGCTGCTCTGGGTTAGCAGCTGAGTGTAATTGGGGTGAGCGACGGGAATTGAACCCGCAACCTCCTGGGCCACAGCCAGGCGCTCTAACCATTGAGCTACGCCCACCGCAAAAACAGTAACAAGTGGAAGGTGGGATTATCTTACCTGATTGCACACAGCCGGGCAACCCGCCGCCTCAGGGCACGCTCGACGGCGAGGGTAGAGCCGGCGATGCGGCAGGCGTGGAGAGAATCGGCTCCTGGGTTAGCGTCTCAGGTGTGGGTGTGGGGGGTGTGGGCTTTTGAGGTGGAGTGGTCGTCGCCTCTGTTGCGAGCGGAGCTGGAGGTTGCTCTTCAGGCAGCGGGGCGGCGAGCAACTCCAGGGCTTCCTGCACCTCGCGGCTGGCGGCTTCGATGTCGGTCATGATCTCGGGGCTCGCCGGCGCGATGCGCACGTCGACCTTGTGCGCGCCCAAGGGGACCCGCACGATCTGCACGCCCCGCTTCATCAATTTCGTCACAAGCGCCTGCGTCTGCTCATCGCCCGGCAGAAATTCTCCTTGCCAGGCTGTCGGGTCGTTGAGCGGACCCGTCACGCTGATTTCTCCCGTCAGTCGCGGCTCGCCGTTGACGGCCACCTTCTTGATATCGAGGATCGTGCGCCCGTGGACGGACAAATCGCCCTCCTGCAGATTCGTCAGCTCAAGTTGGATGCGGCCCTTCAACTCGTTGGCGCGCGCGGTCCATTGGCTGGTGGAATTGAGCGTCGTGGCGTAGACCCGCACCTGTGTCGGGCCGAGATAATACGGCTCAAACGCCGCAAGAGCTAGCGGCTCGAGCTGGCAGGAAGCCCGCAGATCCCCCTGAGACACGCCGATCGATCCGGAGCAGTACATGGGCGCGGCGTGCCCACTTGCCCCGGTGAACTTGCCGCGCACCGCGAAGCTCGTCTGCGTCTCCTCGTTCTTCGGGATCGTAACGGGGCCAACGACGAGTGAGAGATGGCCGACCGCGCCGTGGAATCCTCCCGGCGGCTTCTCATCGAGCCACTCGAGCACACCGTCGATGATATTGATCGTGCTCACCTCGATGCGCCAGTCGGCGAGGCCCCGCCACACCCGCGCGAGCCAACTCGCCGCCGCCTCAGGGGTGTGCGATTGGGGTGCCACAGGCCCGAGGTGAGGCCACATGATGGTGCCATCACTTGTGCGGGAGATGCGCACCAGCGGCTGCTCCACCTCGAGACTGTCGATCCAGAGCGCTCGCAGGGGCAGCGAGAACCCCTTCAGGCGCAGGGTGGCGCGCTGAATCGTCAGCGCACACTGGGAACTGTTCGTGGTGAGCCGCACGCCGTTGAGGACCGCCGTAAACGGCAGTGAGACGCTCACCCTCTCCGCAATGAGCGTGCCACCGACGGTGCGCTCCAGCGCGCGCAGGATGTAGCGAGGCGTGACCCAGCGCAGGAAGACGTACTGCGCGGCCACCAGCAGGAGGCCGAAGATGAAGAGCCGGCGCAGCCAATGCCGTGGACGCTTCATTCCCCGAAACCCACTTGTGTCATGTTGATTGCGTCATGTGTCATGGCACTGCGTCCAACTACCGTGGTTTTGGATGTTCCAGTACACATGACTGTTGGTTTGTAAGGTAAAAAATGCGCCCGGAGGGACTCGAACCCCCAACCAATGGGTTAGAAACCCACTGCTCTTCCTGTTGAGCTACGGGCGCGGAGTCGCTCGCTACGAAAGATCTCCGAGTGCTCGCTCCTCCATAGGAGGGGAAACCTAGGGTTTCCCCTCCTATCGGTCGCCTACGGAAAGAGATGAATGGCTCCCTGGTCTCCCCTTCCTAAGAGGAACAAGACACCCTGGCGGGAAGGCAAAACGGTGTTTTTCCTTCCCGCACCTATCCTTTTCCTTAAAGGAGTCGGGGCGGCAGGATTCGAACCTGCGACTTCCACGTCCCAAACGTGGCGCTCTAACCAAACTGAGCTACGCCCCGGAATTATACAAGATCGATAACGCGCTCTACTCCCTCGGCCTGCGGCTGCGGGACTTCCTTTCGCTAGCCAGGACCTCTGGGCGCCCTCCGCTCCCCCACCGTCTAGGTGGGGTCGCTCCGGGTCGGCCTCCCGCCCCGCCCAAGTGGAAGGTCGCCGCTCCTATTCGTCGCGGCTCCGTCGAGAACTAAAGGGCGGGGCTCCCCTCACCTGGCTTCGGCTCACAATCCCCGAAGCCAGGTGAGCATTGTAACATAAACGGTTCACGCTCTATAATGCGGGACATGAAGCGCAAACGATTCATCATCGTGGCGGCCACGGTCATCGTCGTCTTCGCGGTGGTGGGCAGCCTCATCTTGTGGGCAGTGCTCTCAGCGTGGGTGCCGACGAAGGGCAAGGCGTGGGTGATCCGCACGGTAGAGCGCAGTGCGCCGGTTGAGCTGACCATTGAGTCGGTCCGCTACGAGCTGTTGCGAGGCCTCCTGCTCGATGACGTCCATGTGGTCAACCGCAACACGCAAGAGGCCGTAGCACACGCGCGGCAGATGCGCGTGCAAATCCATTGGCTCGCACTGCTGGCTGGACAAGCCGCGTTCAACGCGCAGGTGAGCCTCACCGCTCCGTGCGCTACTGACGTCGCGTTAGGCGGACACGTCCATTTGCGCCGCAAGGCGCTGACTCTGGACCTGCGTACCGAGAATGTCCCGCTCTCGAGCATCGGGCCGCCGCTCGTCCGGCACATTCCCCTCGCGATCACCGATGGGATCCTGCGCGCAACGATCCGGCTTGCCGTCGGACCCCAGCATCCGCTCTCAATCACCGGGCGCCTGGACGCCGAGCGCCTGACGTGGGTCGCCACACCGCTGAAGATCCAGGGCGACCTGACCGTGGACGGCTCCATGACGGCGCCGAGCAGTCCCGGCACGCGATGGGACATTCAGACGGTGATCTCCCTGCGGCGCGGCGAGGCTCAGGGGGTGCCCACCGTCCACACCGTCACGCAGATGGAAGGAACCGGGCGTCTCACCTCGACCCGGTTGGAGATCGAGCGGCTGGAAGGCACAGCGTTCGGCTTCCGCTGGGAGCTCGAGGGCGAGCTCGCACCGCTCCCCCCCGCTGCGGTGGAGTTCCTCGTGCGCTCGCGCGTGGACCTCGATCAGCTTCCTGAACCGCTGGCATCCCGCATGGCAGGATGGCAGGCGACCGGTCAATCGGACCTTCAAGCGGAGTGCCGCGGTCCGCTGCAGCCGACGATCTTCTTGGACTGTCTCGCGCAGGCGGATGTCCGCCGCGCGTCGGTGCGCGCTCCTCGCGCTTCCACTGCGATCACCGATCTCACTGGGCGCCTCGCGTATGACATGCTGACGAAACTGCTCACGGTGAGCTCGCTCACGGGCCGTCTGGGCGAGCAGCCGCTCAGCGTCGAGGGCGGCGTCACATTGACGCAGCCGCCGACGCTCGCGCTCGATGTGCGCGGCACGCTGCCGCTCGATGCCGTCGCCGAGTGGCTGCCGCCGCAGCCCGCCCTGCAACAGATGGCGGGCACGGCCCGCGTGGATGTGCACCTCGCGGGTGCCCTACCTCGCGTGCGCGTCTTCGGCGAGGCGCACCTGCAGGATGCGAGCACTCGATTGGCCGCCCTACCCCATGCGCTCGAACACGTCAACGGCCTCATCCTCTTTGCCGAACAACGCATCGATCTTGAAGAGGTGTCGTTACGGGTGCAGGAGCAGCCGCTCACACTCGATGCGACCGCGCGGCTCGAAGCCACGCCGCGTCTGACGGCAACGCTGGGGTTTGATCGAGGGCAGCTCTCGCTTGCCGGCCGCCTCACGCCGGAGGACATCGTCATTGATGACGGCCGCCTCGCGTTTGAACAGAGCCGGCTGCAATTCACCGGGACGTACGCGCGCCGTCCGCAGCGGCCCAGCGCCATCAGCGCCAACGGCACCGTCGACCTGGGGACGCTGCACCGCCTGCCCTTTGTGCCGCTGCCCGCGGTGGAAGCGTGGAAGCTAACGGGGATCGCCGACGGCGAAGCCCAGTGGGTGGGGGCGTTCGCGGATTGGCCCAATGCCTCGATTCGCGCGCGCATCCGGTCGGAGCACGCCAGCGTGCGCACCACGCCGCTCGAGGGGATCGTGTGCACCATCGAGCAAGAGCGGCGCGCGCTGCGGGTGGGCATCCCCTCCGCGCGGGTGGCGGACGGCAGCCTCTCGGGCCAGCTCACCATCGAGCACCGGCAGCAGACTCATGACTATCTCCTCGAGGCGGATCTGGTGGCTCTGCAGCTGGCCAAACTCGCGCAGCTCGTCCCGGCCTGGCGCAACCGCGAGGTCAGCGGCATCGCCTCCGCGCATACGACGGCGTTTGGCGCGTGGGAAGATCGAGCCAGCTGGCGGGGCGAGGGCTGGTTGAGCGTCTCGGGGCAAGGTCTGGGTGATGTGCCGCTGCTCGATAAGGTGTTTCGAGGGCTCTTCGGCATGCTCGGGGACCGGTTGGGATTGGAGTCGCTGCGCCGGGCGCAGATCACCGAGGCCTCGGTACGATGGCGCCTAGCAGAAGAGCGGCTGTGGACGGAGGACCTGCGGCTCGGTGGCGTGTCGGGAACGGAACCGGTCGCGGTCTATGCGCGGGGCAGCGTAGGGCTGGACCAAACGCTGGATTTCGTGATCGAACCGGAGCTCTCGGAAGGGGTCGTGCTGGAAGCGCCCACGACCTCGACGCTGGCGCGCACGGTGCTCAAAGCCGCGGGCCAGTTGGAGCGGCTGCGCCAGCTGATCGGCCGCCATCGGCTGACGGGCACGCTCAAGCAACCCGAGTACCGCTTCGAGTTCGGCACCCAGGAAGTGCTCAAGCAGGTCGCCCCCGCCCCGGCCGACCTGCTCCAGAACCTGCTCGACGCCGTGCGCTGAACTTCTTGAGGAACGTGCGCATCTTGGCGGCGGCCTTTGCGCGATGGCTCAAGCGCTGTTTGACGCGCAGCGGCAGCTCACCTACTGTGTGATTCAATCGAGGCACGAGAAAGACCGGATCGTACCCGAACCCGCCGCGCCCTTTCGGCTCGTGCGCGATGCGTCCGCTCCAGGTGCCGTGCGTCAGGGCGAGCAACCGCGTGGGGCTCGCCAGTGCCAGCACGCAGCGATAGCGCGCGCGCCGTTTCGACGGCATCACGCGATCCAGCAATTTCAACAGCTTTCGGTTATTCGCCGCGTCATCGCCGTGCGCGCCGGCAAACCGGGCCGAGCGGACCCCGGGCGCCCCACCCAGCGCGTCCACTTCCAACCCCGAATCATCGGCCAGCGCCAGGCCCCCGGTGGCCTTGGCCACCGCGCGGGCTTTCTTGATCGCATTCACCGCGAAGGAGCGGCCGTCTTCCTTCACCGGGGGAAGATGCGGAAACTCCCGCAGTGATGTCCAGCGAACTCCGGGCACGCCTAAGAGCGCGGCGAGCTCGCGGACCTTGTGCGTGTTGCGTGTGGCGATAACGACGTCCATCGCTGATGGGATGTTGGAAGCTAGAAGTTGGAAGTTAGAGACGCTTAAGAGACGACGCGCCCAGGACGCGGCGCTGCGCGGCGAACAGCTGGCCGATGCCCTGCTTCGCCAGCCGCAGCATCGCGGCCAGATCCCGCGCGTGAAACGGGCGGCGCTCGGCGGTGCCCTGCAGCTCAACGAAGGCACCACGGCCCGTCATGATGACGTTCATGTCCACATCGGCGGCGGCGTCTTCCGCGTAGTTTAAATCCAGCGCCGGCGCGCCGCCCACCACCCCGACGCTCGCGGCGGCGACGAAGTCCTTGATGGGCAGGGTCAACAGCAGGCGTTGCTTACGCAAATGCCGCAGCGCCTCGACGAGTGCCACAAACCCTCCCGTAATGCTGGCACAGCGCGTGCCGCCGTCCGCTTGGATCACATCACAGTCGATGATGATGCTCCGCTCGCCCAGCCGCGACAGATCCACGATGCTACGCAGCGACCGGCCGATGAGCCGCTGAATCTCCTGCGTGCGCCCGCCGAGCTTTCCGCGCACCGCTTCGCGCTCGATGCGCTGAGCGCTTGAGCGCGGCAGCATCCCATACTCGCCGGTGACCCAGCCGGTGCCGCTGTTGCGCAGAAACGGCGGCACCGACTCTTGCACGGTGGCCGTGCAGATCACCTTCGTGTGGCCCCACTCAACGAGGCAGGAGGCCTCGGCGAACTTCATCGCGCCGCGCGTGAGCTTCACGGGGCGCAGCTGATCGGGACGTCTGCCGTCAGGCCGTCGAGTGGGCATGCGTGTCAGAGGTGACTCAGGTGGCCGTTGACCCGCTCGACCGAGTCCACCACGCGGCCGAGGAACTGATGGCCGACGCGGTTGAAGTGGGTCGGCTCATCCGTCACGAAAAACCGGTAGCGCGGCGACAGGCGCTGGTGGCGCAGCGCATCCGTTCCCATGAGCACCCCGCGCACCTCGGTCACGGTCTGCTTGGCCGAATCCACCAGGGTGACATCCGGCCCCATCACCTTCTGGATCGTGCGCGAGAGCAGCGGGTAGTGCGTGCAGCCAAGGATGAGCGTGTCGATGCGCTGGCGCTTGAGCGGCTCGAGATACTTCGTTGCGACGTCGAAGCAGATCGGATCATCCATCCAGCCTTCTTCAACGAGCGGCACGAACAGCGGGCAGCTTTGCGAGAACACCTTGATGGCGGGGTCGATACGCTGAATCGCCGTTTCGTAGGCGCGGCTGTGAATCGTGGCACTGGTGCCGATGACGCCGACGCGCTTGTGCGTGGTCTGGCGCGCCGCCGCCATCGCCCCGGGACGAATCACCCCGACGATGGGCACCTTGAAGTACTTGCGCAGCGTCGGCAGCGCCCAGGAGGAGGAGGTGTTGCACGCGATGACGATGCACTTGACGCCGAAGCGCAGCAGGAACTCGACGTTCTCGAGCGAGAACTTCACGATGGTGGACTTGGACTTGGTCCCGTAGGGCACGCGGGCGGTGTCGCCGAAATAGACGATCGACTCGCCCGGCAGCTCCTCGATGAGCGCCTTGACGACGGTCAGGCCGCCGATGCCGGAATCGAACACTCCGATGGGCTGGCGTCCGTTGGGCATTAAATGTGCGGCGCGTCGATGTCGCCGATGTACGAGAGCACGCCGCGCGCGATCGACTCGGCGATCGCCTGCCGGTACTCCCCCTGGCGCAGCCGGCGAGATTCCGCCTGGTTGCTCAGATAGCCGACTTCCACGAGCACCGCGGGCATCCAGGCCTGTTTGAGGACGACGAAGCGGGCCGCCTTCACGCCGCGGCACGGCGCCTCCAGACCGTCACGCATGGAACGGCAGAGGGTGGAGGCGAGGCGGCGGGAGCGCGAACGGGTGCGGCCCAGCACCAGATCCCAGAGCACCTGCTTGACGGTGGTCGTCGGGAGTGCGACCTCGGTCGGCTGGACCCAGGGAGGCCATTGCGTGGAAGCGGGCACGACGGATTCGCGGGGGTAGTAGACTTCGACACCGGAGATGCTGCGGTTGCGATTGGCGTTGATATGGACGCTGACGAACAGATCCGCCTGCGCGCGATTCGCGACCGCGGGCCTGCTGCCCAACGGAATGAAGACGTCGGACTCGCGGGTCATGAGGATCGTCAGGCCCGCGGACTGCAGGCGGCTGCGCAAGCGCTTGGCGATGTCGAGGGCCAGATGCTTCTCGCGCAGACCGTAGTGGGAGGTGCCGGGGTCGTGGCCGCCATGGCCGGCGTCAATGACAATGCGGCTGATGGGACCTGAGAGAGACGGATGCCCGCCCGGCGGGCTGCGCAGCGGCGTCTGCGCGGAGGGAGCGCCCTGTGACGCGCAGCCTGAGAGTACCGCGGCGAGCAAGAAGAAATGGAACGCACGTGCGCGCGTCCAATGTCTCATGCGTTCCACGATCACGGAAATTCCCTACCCAACTCCGTTGAACTCAATTGTCACAAACAACCTGCTGCGACGAAATGATTAAAGTCCCTCGTCGCTCACGCGACTCGGGACACTTTTTTCCCGCCTTTGGCGTGAAAAAAATGGAGGCGCGGGGAGTTGCACCCCGGTCTTCGGACAAAGGCCGTGAGCCCTCTACATGCGTAGCCTCGCATTGAACGCTTCATCCTGCCCTGCCTGCGAAGCCGGCCTGGCGGGACTCATCCGCGCGACATCTCGCTCACCCGTGCGCGGCGCGCGAGCGAGCCAGCCTGCTACCTACGTCATTCAGCCCGCAGGCTGACTGAACGACGGCGCCACCTAATTACTTAGGCAGCGACTTGAAGTGCCTCAGAAGCGAGAATTGCTTCCGCTTCTGCTACAGGGTTGTAGTTGGCAC
>CAYJRJ010000050.1:0-8218 GCA_964372775.1 uncultured Planctomycetales bacterium
ATGACCGCCAGATCCACATCCGCCGCCGTGCAGACGTGCTCCTCCAGGCAGCGGATGGCCTCGTTGACCATCGGCAGCACGACGCGATTGACGGAAAACTCCGTCGGTGTGTTCTGCGTCGCGCGAGCTACCTTGAGGAGCCGCTCGAGCTCAGGATCGGGCTGTCCCGCCCGCTCACCATAGAGGTAAAACCCCGCGCCGGATTTGACGCCGTAGCGTTTGAGCGTATGCAAACGTTCCCATATCTCCGCCGGACGCATGCGGCTGCCATACGCATCGAGCAGGATGTTCACGACCTCGCGGCAGACGTCAAACCCGAGATTGTCGACGAGCATAAACGGCCCCATGGGGAAGCCGAACGCCACCATCGCCTCATCGATCTGCTTCGGCGAGGCGGCGCCTTCCTGGACGCAGAACGCCGCTTCATTGAGGTATGGCATGAGGATCCGGTTGACCAGAAAGCCCGGGCATTCGTTGACGCGCACGGGCAGCTTGCGCAGCGTCTCGGTCAGCGCGGTGACGTCGCAGACGGTCTCTTCCGAGGTTTCCAGGCCGGGAATGACCTCGACGAGCTTCATGATGTGGGCCGGATAAAAGAAGTGCATCCCGATGACCTTGTGGGGGCGCCGGGTCACCCCGCTCAAGGCTGAGATGGACAGCGAGGAGGTGTTCGAGGCGATGATGGACGACTCCGGGAGGATGCCATCAAGATCCTTGAAGATCTGCTGTTTCATCGGCAGCTGCTCTGGCACAGCCTCCACGACGATGTCGACATCCGTAAACCCGTCGTAGGTTGTGACGCCGCTGACCAGTGCGAGTTTTTTCTCCAGCTCATCCTGGGTCATCTTGCCCCGGTCGACCCGCCGCTGGTAGATCTTGCGGATGGTCTCAAGCCCACGATCGACACGCGCCTGGTCCACGTCCTTAAGCAGAACCGGCAGCCCGCTGAAGCTGATGACCTGGGCGATCTCCGCCCCCATCGCTCCCGCACCGACCACCGCCGCCTTATAGATGTACATCACACCCGCTCGACGATGAGGGTCGCTCCCTGCCCTCCCCCGATGCAGGCGGTGGCAAGCCCGAGGGACAGGTTGCGACGCTTCAGCTCATGCAACAAGGTGACCGTGATGCGGGTGCCGGTGGCGCCGACCGGATGGCCGAGCGCGATGGCGCCGCCGTTGACGTTGGTGATGGTGCGGTCAAACTTCAGCACCCGTTCACAGGCGATCAAGGTGGCAGCAAATGCCTCATTGAGCTCGATGAGTTGGATGTCTTTCAACGCTAGGCCCGCCTTCTTGAGTGCCAGCGGGATCGACAGCGTCGGTCCAAGCCCCATGCGCTCGGGCTCTAGGCCGGCGAACGCCCAGGCCCGCACCTTGGCAAGCGGTTTGAAGCCTAGCGCCTTCGCCTTGTCGGCAGTCATGAGCAAGACAGCGGCGGCCCCATCGGCGTTGAAACAGCTGTTCCCTGATGTCACTGAGCCGTGCTCCTTGAAGATGGCAGGGTACTGGCTCAACATCTGCTCGTTCAGGCCGGGGTTGATGCCTTCGTCTTGCGTGAACGGCTCGGGAGGCAGATCGCGCCCCATGGCCCGCTTGGGCACCATGACCGTGACCAGTTCGTCTTTAAAACGCTGCTCTCGCGCAGCCCGGAACGCCCGCTGGTGAGAGAGCAGCGTGAACTGATCCTGCTCGGCGCGAGTGATGCTGAATTCGGCGACAAGGTTCTCTGCGGTCTGGCCCATGATCTGTCCGCACACCGGGTCGGTGAGCCCCTCCCAGACCGAGTCGATCATCTCGGAGTGCCGCAGCCGTTTACCCCAGCGCAGATCCCGGCTGACGTAGGGTGCGGCACTCATGCACTCGGTCCCGCCCGCGATCTGCACGTCACGGTCACCGCTCAAAATGTTCTGGCAGGCGCTGACGATCGATTGCAGCCCGGAGGCGCAGTTGCGCTGTACCGTGAAGGCAGGTACCTGAATGGGAATCCCTGACCGTAGGGCGATGACCCGGGCGATGTTGGGCGCGTCAGATCCCTGCCCCACACACCCGAAGATGACTTCTTCAACGTCTGCAGGTTTGAGCTGCGTACGCTTGAGCAGCTCCCTCACGACAATCTCGCCCAACCCTTGTGCTGTGAAGGACTTGAGGATACCGCCGAAGACGCCTTGCGGAGTCCGAAGCCCATCGACAATGACGATCTCACGCGCCATCTGACACCTTCAACATGGTTCCCATCCTAGCTTGTCTCCGTGACTCCTGCAAGCCGTTTCAATTCAGGCAGGTGCTGCAGCGCGACCTCTTCCCCACGCAGGATGAACTTCTCCGGGCTGAAGAATTCCAGCCAGTGCGATCCGGGGACGGTCGGCCTCAAGGTGACATCCGCCTCGCGGCAGGCGACCTCCGCAATCTGATATTCCATCGACTGCATCGAGCGCATGATGACGTCGAAGACGAGCGGCGAGATCGATCGGATGAGCTCCTGGCGGACGCGGTAGAGGATTCTCGTGGGGAGGTTACGGGCAGCGAGCTGCGCGTCCCGCTCGGCGCGCCGGCGCTGAACCTCCTCGCGAAACACCGAGAGTTCAGCGGTGGTGGGAAAGACGTTCACCGCGATCACGCGATTGGCCCCAGCCCGTTTGAGGACGCTCACGGGAACCGGGTTGACGACTCCGCCGTCCAGGCACACCTTGCCGAAGCGGATGACCGGCTTGAAAATCCCAGGGATCGACACCGAGGCCCGAACCGCGTCCGCGATCGGTCCAGAGTCAAACACGATTTCTTCACGCGCCATCGGATTCGCGGCCACGATCTTGAGCGGCAGCCAGGTTTCTTCAAACGTCTTATTGCCGAAGTCTTGTTGCAGCCGCTTCATCAGGCGCGCCCCTTGGATGGGGCCGCCGGCTAGGGGTCCCAGCACGACCCCGAGCGCGAGGGCGACTATGAAACCAAACATCAGTCCTGTCCAAAATCCGGCCAACAGCCCCACCCCCAGCCCGGCGGCGATGCCAATGATCACGCTAAAAACGGGGATCCCCAGGTCGAGGATGAAGAGCTTGCGGATGTCCCACCGGCGCTTGAAGCGAAGCGCCATCTGCTCGAGTGCCTCTGCGGAACGCCCTGCAGCCCACAGGCCGCCCACGAGCGCGCCGATGCTGGATCCGGCCACGAGGTCGATCGGGATCTTTTCGCGCTCGAGCACTTTCAGCACGCCGATATGGGCGAGCCCCAAGGCGGCGCCCGACCCAAGCGCCAGGCCCACCAGCAAGCCGCCCAGCTCGCGAGCCAGGCGTCTGACGGTTAACGCGTAGGGTGAGGCGCGGCTCTCCAGCAGTCGGGTCAGCTCCTCGAGCGTCAGCGTCCCCGAGGCCACCGACACGTGCGGCAGCATCGTCGAGACCGTCAAGCCGAGGTGTTCCCTCACCTGCGCTGCGGGCAGCCGCTCCTCTTCGCCCTCCAGCAAATTGAGAATGACTTTGACGCGCTGCTCAATCGTGCCCACTGAGGGTTGGATTTGATGGATCAGTGCTTTGGTGCGGACGACGTGCTCTCGCTGGGCGTCGGTCATAAGGTAGATCAGGTCCGCCTGTGTGAGCGCCTTGAGGACGGCCGGTGTGACCTCAACCGGCAGATCCGTGAGGATGTAGCTGAACCGGCGCGTCAGCGCGCTCAACAGCGGCGCAATCAGATGCTCCCCGTTGGGGCTTCTCAGCAGGCTCCTGGCGGACACCGCGCTGAACCCGAGCGGATGCCGCGACACGGCGGCATCAAGGAGCGCCTCAATGTCCGCATCCTTCGGGGTCTCTTCCCCAATGACGGATGCCGCCCCGCGTTCACCGTAGAGCGGGTTGCTCCGCTCATCCAGGCTCACATCCACCACGGCGACCGGTTTTCGAGTTTCCCGCACGAGGGTGGCCGCCAGCGCGACGGCAAACGAGGTGCGGCCCACGCCCCGGGCGGCGCTGTACAGGGCCACGATGGTCGCCTCCGCAAACTCACCCGTGTCTTCCTTGGTCCGTAGTCGTTTCGAGAGCAGGCGGCTGAGATACAGCACGAGCGACGGCACCTTGTTGATGACATCCTCGAAATCCTTTTTCTCAAGTTGGAGGACCAGCGTATCGTTGATCGCCTGGACCGTCACCGAGTGCGTTTCGCCCGTCAGCAGTGAAATCTCTCCGAATGAATCCCCGTTATGAAGCACGACCAGCGTTTTCTCCTGCCCGCCCACGATGGAGAAGACGCGCAGCCGGCCGGAGCTGACCATGTAGAACGCGTCCGCCGGAGCCCCTTGCTGGTAGATATATTCCCCCTTTTTGTATTCAACGAGGCGCGTGCGCTCGGCAATGAAGTGCAGCTGCTCATCGGTGCAGGAGTTGAACACGGGGATGCGTTTGAGGATCAGGGTTTTGTCTTGCGACCGCGACGCGTCAAACGTGGTCATCCCACCCCCTGCGCCCCACGGCGGCTGATCAGGTGAATGCGTCTAGCTGCCGTGACGAATGCGGACGTCCCGATGGCTCGCAGATCATTCGTTTGCATCTGTTGCATTCGGGCCCCGCCATGTGGCGGGGCCGGCGCAGAGGGTGGGATCATCGCCCCTGCTTTCGAAACGCTCGCCGCAGACGAGCCGGATCGTTCGTGAAGATGCCATCGACGCCTTGCTGCGCCAGGCGGCGGGCGCGCGCGACATCATCGACCGTCCACGCATGGACGCGCAGGCCGTGGGCATGTGCCTGCGCGACTCGCCGTGCTGTCACCAGCGTGTGAAACGGATGCCAGGCGGCGCAGCCGAGACGGATGGCCCGCCGAAGCGAGGTGTCAGGCTGTCGACGGCAGATGAGCGCACGGGCGATGCGGTCGGCCCGGGGATGCTCGAGGAGTGCTGGTTCAAAGGAGGAGAGGAGAATGCGCGAGCCAACGCCCAGCCGTTTCACGCACGCCCGGACTCGGGTCAACAGGAGTCGGGGTCGCGAGGTTCGTTTGAGTTCCACGTTCATCCTCATGGGAGGTGGGAGCAGTCGGATCGCGCGGGAGAGCAGGAGGATGCGCTCTCCGGTAAAATGCGGGTGAAACCACGCGCCCGCATCTAGCCGATCGAGCTCGGCGTAGGTGCGCTCGCGCAGCCTGCCGCGGCCGCTGGTCGTTCGTTCGAGCCGATCATCATGGAACACCACCAGTCGTGTATCCTTCGTAAGTTGGACATCGAACTCCACCATATCGGCCCGGGCCCGGATGGCGGCGCGGATCGCAGCACCCGTACCCTCGGGAGCGACTGCGGACGCTCCTCGGTGTGCGATCACCACGAAGCGGTTCATCTGAGGCGAGTCATTGTATGATGATACCACACGCGCTGTCGCCAAGCCTTCATCAGATCGACCGATCAAAAAAGTCCGCTACACGCTGGACGTACTCCTCCGGATGCGCCGCAAACATTTTGACGTGGCCGACGGTCGGGTCGCTCCACTGCTCCTTGGAACCGGACCATCGCCGGTAGAATTCCAGACCAACATGCGGATCGATCCGGCGGTCTCGCCCGCCGTGAATCGCCAACAGGGGTTGGCGGAGCCGATCCGCCAATGACACAGGATCGAGGTGTGACAGCCGGCATCGAAGCCTCAGCTGGAGCGTCCACCACGTCACCCAGACCAGCGGTGTGGCCAGCGCACCGAATCGCTGCCAGATGGTGCGATGCAGAACCTGAAAGAACCGCGAGTACGCCGAATCCGTGACGACGGCTCGCACCGCCGCGGTGTTGGAAGCGAGTTGACACACCACCGCTGCGCCCATGGACCAGCCCAGCGCCCCCACAGGCATGGTCCGCGCGCCGTCCCGTTCCTGCGCCCAGCGAAGCACTGCGGCCGCGTCCGCGTGTTCTTTGAGGCCCAGCGTGCAGGGGCCGGGCCGCTGGCCGTGGCCCCTGAGCTCAAGCAGCACCACCTCATATCCCGCCTGCCGCAGCCGATCGGCCAGGCGGAGGACCTGAAAGCGATTCGCGTAATAGCCGTGGCAGACCAGAATGCGCGCGCGCGCAGACGGGGCGTCGAGCAACCAGACGTCAAAGGCTGCGCCGTCGTCAGCGGTGAGTTGATGCACGGTGTACGCTGGCAGCGGGTCCGGCGGAAGGAATGTCAGGCGTTCAGGATGGAGTACCCGGCGGGCTGAGGAGATGCCCCATGCTGCGAGGGCGAATCCGATACAGCAGACGATCCACCACACGGAGACCTAGGGGTGCGTTGGCGCGGACAGGCGCTGGCGGACGAAGCGCTCGATGGCCGCGCGGTCCGGCGCCTTCAGGTCGGTGAACAAGACCGCGATGCGGTAGCGACCTCGATTCACCTGGGAGACCACCGGCTCTACTCGCACCACGACTCCCGAACACCGGATCGGAGTGGGACGGGTGCTGTGGGGCAGCTCGAGCCTGAGCGCGAGTGTAGTCATCGGCGCAATGAAGCTGTCCAGCGTGCAGTAGGCTCCGGACGCGCTGATGTTTTGTGTTTCACCGACCAGCTCGGTACCAGCATCGTGCACCGCGAGGGAGACGCGTTCTTCAACGCGGGGCGACCGTCGGCGTTCCGGCTGCGAGGAGCTCATCCCGGGGGCCATCCGAATGTTCGCCCTCCGAGCAGGTGGAGATGGAGATGGAACACGCTCTGCCCTGCCTGGGAGCCGGAGTTGATCACCACGCGGTAGCCGGCCTGCAATTGGTATTGCCTCGCGAGCTGGTTGGTAAATTGGAGGGCGCGACCCATCAGTGTCGTGTCGGCTTCCGAGACATCAGCCAGAGCAGGAATGTGTGTTGTGGGGAGAATCAGCAGGTGTGTCGGTGCCTGGGGATTGATGTCCTTGAACGCGAGGAGGCCGTCGGTCTCTGCGACGATGTCCGCAGGTAACGATCGATTGGCGATGCGACAGAACAGGCACTGCGCGTCCTTCGCCATCACACGGGGTTACGTGGGAGCATCGGCAACGTTGGGAGCTTCGCTGGCTGTCGGAGCGCCGGCGGTTTTTGAGGCTTCCGCAGCTTCGGCCGATGCTGATGCGGCCTTTTCCTCGGCGGCGTTCCAACATCGCCGTGTACAGAAATGCTTACCATTTCGGTAGTACCAGGATTTGTACGTGAGCCGCTTCCCGCAGTGGGCGCACGCGGACGGACGGTTACCCACTCCCATGGTCGGTCTCCTTAGGTTCGCGCAGGCGGGCTGTTTAGTGTACGGTCCACGAGACCCAGTGGATCACGAGGGCCAGCGACAACCCGATTGCCAGGCCGAGCACCAGGTCAGGCGTGCGTGGGTTAAAAAATGGGAACACGAACGCGTCTCCTCAATCTCACAGCGACGAGAAACCTTGCGGTATCATACCGGATTTGCGTCGGAGGGTCAACTGGAAAAAGGGCACCCCCCCGCCGATGGCGGAGGGGTGCCGGTCTGTCCTGAGCGCGCGCTCGCGTTATTTCGTCTTGATGACGAGTGAGACACTCATCACTAACGCGAGGGCTACGAGAATTCCCTTGTAGGCATCAAAGGGGTAGTGCAGTCCTAGCACCACACCCAGGATGATGCCCGTCAGGACATGGGTGTCAAGGAACTTCTTGATGACGTCCATTTCTCGTATCACCTCCTTCTTCTAGACGTTTGTCTAGAATGTGCAGGTCGTCCGCCTCCATTGGACGGCTAGACTCCACAATTGTAACTATACCATATCATTAGATATTTGGCAACTAAAATGCTATAACACAATATATATGAATGAGTTACATGAATTACGCGATGGCAAAGCTGGAGAACTTGGCGAGGTGGTCTAAATAGGCAGACAGGCGTCGCTTTGTTTCGGGAGAGAGGTCAACAAACGCAATGCCGAAGTCAAACTGTTCGCTTTCGGGGATGGTTCGAAACCAGACAGCTTTTCCTCGCAGCGACAACTGCTCATTGCCAGTCGACAGCGCCAGATCGACCCCGAGCTCTGTGGAGATAGGGCAGAGGATGGAATTCAGACACCGGAATCCACCAACGCTGATGTCCTTGGTCAGCGTTTCCACGACCTGAGGACTGCCCGGCTGGTGCAACCGCACCGGGAGGTACGCCCGAGCCCGTTGGCTGCTGCGGCGCTCTTGGACCATGACAATACCGTACCACTACAGGATTCCCCTGTCAATCTTGCTCTAGTCCAGGTGGCGTACCATAAATTGTGTATGACTTGGGATAACGAACGGGCGTATCCTT
>CAYJRJ010000051.1:0-7405 GCA_964372775.1 uncultured Planctomycetales bacterium
ATGCTCTGCGCAAGCACGGGGTTGCTCTTGGCGAAGCTCGTGTTCTTGATCGCCTCCCACGCATAGACCTTCGCGGTGCTGAGCATGCCGCTGTGGAGCCCGCCCAGCGCCGCGTCTTTGAACACGTTCTGCCAACCGGATGCTTGGTGGGGGCCGAAGCCGCCGCTGAGCACCCCGATGGTTGCCTCGCCGAAGATCTGCGCGGCCTTCGGCTTCATGCTGAACTCTCGAATGGCCACATTCGTGAGCGCTTGGCTCACCTGGGCGTTGGAGATGGCCATTCCAAAACTCCCCAGACCGCCGCTGACCGCACCTCCAGTGAGGCTGGAGCCAAGGCCGGAGCCGATCGCAATGGTGGCAAACGTGAAGCCGAGGTTGATGGCAAGATCGCTCAGTGATGGCTTACGAAAGAGCGGCCGTAAGTCCGGCGGTCGCGTTTCATCCGTATAGGACCGTCCTGCGGCGATGGCGCGCGCCTGCGCCTCATCGAGCAGGCGGCCGTAGTCATCCGCCGCGGCGACGAGCGCAAAACCGGTGAAGAGCCGAAAGAACTCGTAGGCGGGCAGCGATTCGCGCACGCCGTCCGACTCGTAGTAGAGAACACGCGCCTCGTTGGCATCCTTGACCACGACGTAGTGATCCGCGATGCCGTCCTTCGTCAGATCGAGGGCGGCGATCATGGGATACTTGAGCAGCAGCAGCTCTTCCTGCGTGAGCTCGACCGCGTTGAGTGTCAGCCCGTATGCGGCGGCAACCTGCTGGACTGTGGCGATGGAGATGTAGAGTGGACCGCTTGGAGTAGGCTCAAGGCTGAAGGCTGAAGGCTGAAGGCTGGATTCGGACAGGGCTGAAGGCTGAAGGCTGGGTTGGCTCGAGGCTGAAGGCTCAAGGCTCAAGGCTGCTTCAGCGAGTTGATCAGACCGCTGAGTTGGCTCATTACCATCTTGGCGAGCTGAAGCAATGGCTGTCGTTGCTGTTCCTGAAGATATTGGAGCTTCACCGCCAGCTGCAACAGTGTCACGGTCTCGTACAGCGAGCCCCTCGCGTTGTAAAGAAAGTGGATGAATTCCTTCTTGTGATAGCGTCCCTTGCCCTCGGCGATGTTCGCCGGCACTGATACGGCCGCCCGCCTCAGTTGAGCTGTCAGTCCGAACTGTTCCGAGCTCGGAAACCCCTGTGTCGCTTTGTAAACGGCTTCCACCAACTCCATCGCTCTGTGCCAAACGTCCAGATTCTCGAACGCGAAGTTCATCTCCTGTGCTCCTACCTTCGGCCGCTTCTGTCACTGCCGAGGCGTTCGTCGGTTCCAGCCTTGAGCCTTGAGCCTTGAGCCTTGAGCCAACTTGCAGGTTTCCACTCAAGTACTCATAGAGGAAGGCTTGCGCGGTCAATGTCTCACGTGAGGCGCGGACTCCCACCATATCGAGCATGGGGGCGAGGGCGTTGGGTGCGCAGTTCGAGCATAATGTTTCCGGACCCGCGAGCCACTGCTCGATGGACTGGATTTCGACCTCGTTGAGTCGTGCCAAGTCGGACGTGGGGAGCTGAACCGTGAGCGTTGGTGTGATCTGCACCGCCTCTTGGCTGGAGGCTGGAGGCTGGAGGCCAATCTGGCTGGAGGCTGGAGGCTGGAGGCTGGAGACGACTACTTGAGCGAGTTGATGAGGCCGCTGAGTTTGCTCAGAATACTCTCCGCCAGCTCCCTCAGCTGACTGTGTTGATGTTGGCTGATGTGCTTCAGATGTAACGCCATCTCCAGCAGGTTCACCACCTCGTACAACGAACCCCTGGCGCTGTACAGAAATTGCAGGAGTTCCTTCGTATGGTATCGCCCCTTCCCCTCCGCGATGTTCAGCGGAACCGACATCGCGGCTCGTCTGATTTAAGAGGTCAGCCCGAACTGTTCGTGTGCCGGGAAGGTCTTGGTCGCTTCGTAGATCGATTTCGCTAACTCCATGGCGTGCTTCCACACCTCTAGCTTCTCGTACGATAGGATCATTTCCACCCCTGTGTTGTTTTTCCCCTTCAGCCTTCAGCCTTGAGCCTTCAGCCAAGTCACGCAGGAATTGCCCCACGCTCCGACTGACGGCAGCGGAAATACGAGCCGCCTCAGCCTTACGCTGCGCCACCCGCTCAGGATTGAGCTGGCGCAGCCGCCAGCGGTACTCCGGCGACTGGCCCAGCCGCTCGACGAGGTGGGCCAGCTGCGGGGAACGGCGAAGGAACTCGAGCGCGTCCTTGAGCTCCTCGCTCGTCGGCGTGCGGGCGTAGAGGTCGTCGTAAATCGCGATGACGGCCGAGGCGCGTACGGCATCAAGCTGCCGCTGCTGCTCGCCGGAGAGGGCGATCGCGTGCATCGCGTTGGCGTCAGCGCCGTAGACGGCCTGCTCCGCCCCGAAGAGTAGGGCGAGGCCGATGCAAAAGGCTTTAGTCCGTTTGAGTTGCAACCACCGATCTATTCTCATGACATCCCAAGGCTGTAGTTCGATTTCGCCGATTTCATAACCGATTTCGCCGATTGGTCGGGCGAGTATCCCAAGCGTTTCACCTCACAACTGGGGTTGCCAAAGTTCACCAACAACCCGACTGGAAGTCCTGCCGCCTTGAGGTACGCGACCAGCTGTGAGGTAAACACCTTTGGCAAAGGACCGGCCACCGCCTTTACCTCCACAATCACTCGTCCTCCTATGAGCAGGTCGATCTGAAACTCTCCCACCTTGGCTCCCGCAAACTCCACTTGAAACCGTCGTTGCCGGTCCACACTCAAACCTGTCGGCTTCAGGCATTCCACAAGTGCTGCTTCGTAAATCCTCTCCGGAAACCCTGGTCCTAGCGCTCGGTGAACCTGAAAGCAACAGCCAATCACAGTGCGCGTCTGCGTATCGCTGTTCCTCAGAACTCCTGTCGCCATCTCTTTTCGCTCACTTTTAATCGGCGTAATCATCTTTTGAATCGGCGTAATCACCCAATAAAAAAGACCGGGTAGCCACTGACTCTGCCCGTTCCCCCTGCAGAGGGAAACAGGCCTGGCATACCCGGCCGGGTTCGTTAAACTGATTAAACCAATCTCAGATTACACAGATCGCAAAAAGCTCCCTTAAAAGCTGATTTCGCAGATGGCTGTAGGGCAACATCTGTGAAATCATCTTTTTAGTATGGTTTCTGCGATCTGCGAAATCTGCGTCATTATTGTCCAAATGGTTTCATCCTCGAAAATTGGATAAACACCGGCGCTGCGACGATGATCGCCACGCACGGCAAGATGCAAAAAATGAGCGGCACCAGGATCTTGATCGGCGCCTTGAGCGCCGCCCGCTCCGCGCGGTTGTAGCGCTCAAACCGCACATCCTCGGAGTGCGCCGAGAGCACCTCGGCGATCGGCGTGCCCATCCGATCGGCCTGTACTAGCGTGCGCACAAACGAGGAGAGCTCAGGCAAACCCACCCGCGCGCCCATGGCCTTGAGCGCATCGCCGCGCCGCTTGCCGAATTTAATCTCCTGGATCACCAGCGAGAGCTCTTCCAACAGCGGCTCCTTCTGCGGGCCGGGCGCTTTGGCCGCCACCACGCGGTTGAGCGCTCCAAGGAAGTCGAGCCCCGCCCCCATGCACAAGCCCAGCAGATCCACCACCTCCGGCAGCAGCCGCACAATCGCCTTGTGGCGAGCGCCGATGCGTCCGTGCAGCCACACATCCGGGATAAAGAAGCCCACGATCAGCGCTAATACGAGCAGAATCGGATAGCCGCGAACCACCAACGGCGCCATCAGCGTCATGCCGCCGGTCAAGAGCACTGGAAGCATGAGTTTCAATCCGTTGAATTCCCTGGCACTCAACCCTGAGCCCAGGTAGCTCAGCCGATCGCCGAGATGCTCGGCCAACGCCTCCGACATCGGTGGCACGCGCCCCAGCAGGCTCAAGAGCCGCCGCATGATCCCCTGCGGCGCATGGCGGGTGCCGTGGAATCGCGGCCGCAGGAGCGCCAGATCCGCATCCGGCTGCTGCGCCATGGGTCGATGCCGTCGGCGCGCCAGCGCGTCAGTCAAGCGCGTCCAGAGGCTCACCCCCTGACGTTCGCTCAGCTGCGGCGCCTGCGCCGTGGCGCTCTTGGGCATAAGCGCACATACCGCAAGCCAGACGGCCATGAATCCCATGAGTGAAACCAACCACAGTGTCATGAACAATGCCTCTTCTCTGATTTCACAGATTTTGAAAAGATGATTCCACAGATGTCCGAAGAACCACATCTGCGAAATCGATTTCTAATCTGCGAAATCATTAATAATCCACCTTGCTCATCACCGCCAGCAGGATCATGCCGACCACCCACAGCACGGCGGCCGCCACCAGGGCGATCTGGCCCACCTGCTCTTCCAGCATCATCCGGAAGTACTCGGGGTTGAATGAGCGCACGAACATCACAAAGACCACCGGCAACGCACTCATGATGTAGGCCTGGAACCTTCCCTGCACGGTCAGCGTGCTCACCTTGTCGCGCAGCTTCTTGCGGTCGCGGATGGTCGTGATCAACTGCTGGATCACGCGCGTCACATCGCCGCCCGTCTCGCGCGCCAGCAGCAGCGCGGTGGTCACTAATCGCAGATCCTCCGAGCGCACCCGTTGGTTCAGGCCCTCGAGCGCTTTCTCCAGCGTGCGGCCCAGCCGGTGCGCCTTGATGACCAGGCCGAACTCCTGCGAGGCCGGCGGGGCCATTTCTGAAGCGAGCTGTTCAAACGCCTGCGGCAGCGAGAAACCTGCACGCAAGCTGCTGGAGAGGATGAACAGCCCGTCCACCAGTTGCGCCTGGAACTTCTGCTTGCGAGACGCCTTGGCGTGGCGCATCCACAGATCCGGGATGAGGAGGCCGACGATCGCACCCGCTACACCCGCCAGCGGCTGGCGCGTCAGCACGTAGGCCGCCAACCCCAGCGTCACCGGCCCCACCCCGTAGGCGATCTTTAACCAGCTGGGTTTGACATCAAGAAAAATCTCATCGAGATCCTTCGCCGCCTGCTGCACTCTGACGTGCTGCAGACGCTTCACCTGGTCGGAGGTGCGGCCCATGAGCCGAGCGGCCAGCGGGTAGGCGGCAATCGCCGCACTCCCCACCGAGCCCATCACACAGCTATATAAGACCAGTTCTTGAAATGCCATGGCTGCTCTCCACACCACAAAAACACAGAATTCCACAGAAACACAGAGACGGCGTCAGAGGACTTCTGTGTTTCTGTGTCTCCTCTGTGGTTCTGTGGTGTTGCGTCATCTTGTAACAATAGTAACGCCGGGCTCGTACTGCCGGCCATGTCCGAAGGAGTCCCCCGCCATCCGCCACTTCCCGCACAACGCGCGCTTGGTGTACACCGCCATGCTCAACAGCGCCGCCACAGCGACGGCAATCAAGACTGCATATTCGATGGTCGAGATGCCGCGCGCGTCACGACGCATCGCTCCACCTGATCGCCTGAAGCCGCATCGTTCCATCGCTGGAAGGGCCCAGCACCAGCAAGAGCGTCTTGTGGTGCTTCGCATCGTCCACCGCCACCGTGACATTCGCCCCATCGCGCGCCTGCATCCGCCAATTCACAAAGGAGCGTGTGCTCGCTCCTGAGTGTCGGAACCCCTGAGAGAATCCCACGACAAATGTGTCGCAATACCGACTCCGGTCAAGGTCCGTCTTGAGCATCGTATACGCGCTGCCCACATCGATATCCAGCGCGCTCAGATGCGCCCAGTCGATCTGCTCCTGCACCGCACGGCTGCCACGCGCCAGACCCGTAAAGATCGCGCGGCCAAGCTCCACGTCGCTCAGTGGCCGCGACGGCAGCAGATAGATGCCGGCCACCACCGCCGCCAGTACCATCACGCTATAGCCAATCGTCGAGCGATTCATTGTTAGTGTGGCGCAGGCACCAGTTTGACGTACCATTGGCTGTCGTCCTCGATCAGGCCGTAGCCCGCGTGCGCCCGCTTGTGGACGATCATCGAGCCCCGCGAGGTCGGATTCCAGTCCCACAGTCCTGACCGCGAGGCGCCCCCCCCGACGGGCATGTTGGACGGGTCTTCTCGGATCACTTCGACCCAGGTCTTCTTGCCGAGGGGATCCTCATAATCCTTGAGCTTGGTGCAGCTCTTGGTCAGCGAACTGCTGCTTTTAAGCCGCGCGAGCTGAAAGTTGCTGATGTGCACCTTGATGTTGTGGTCGCCGCGCGAGTCGAGCCACCGGTACTCGATCAGATTTGGCCCCCACCAGCCCCACTCGTGATTCGGGATGTTTTCGCTCGAGTAGGCGGCCCATTGCGCGGCGAATGTCTTGACCGCCGATCTGAACAGCTCGATCTGATTCATGAAGACACTCGTCTGGCTGCGCATCTCCCGGAACTCGTCGTCGGTGTCCTCGTCGATGCTGCCGCTGTTCGGGATCACGCTGCCCGGCCCTCCCCACCATACCGGCCGCGTGGGGATGTCCTTGCACGGCAGAGGCGGGAGGAGCCCGTCCAAGCGCCATCCACTAACCCATCGGAAGTTCCCCTGGCACTTGGGCAGCCCCTGGCGCAACCGCTCCAGCTCCTGCCGCCACGCCGTCAGCTGTGCGACGGTGCCGATTAAGTTGCCGTCTTCATCCCTAGCGTTCTTGAGTTGATCGTAGTAATCGTCGTGCTCAGCGGGATCCGGGTCATAGAAGATGGGCAGCCAGACTTCGATCGTGCCCATGATTTCATCGGCGCTGGCGTTCTCCAGCTCCATCGCAAAGGCGGCGAAGGTCTGCAGCTGCTCCACCATGGCGTCGAGCGAATCCCACCCCGGCAGCCGGGACATATCCGCGCACGCCTCGGTGTCGCAGGTTTCCTGCCGGCTGAGCCAATTGCTGTACTGGTCATACGTGGGGCCGGGCTTCCAGAACGTCACGTTCCTGCCGGAGCGCTCCAGGGCGCGCGAGATGGCCGGCAGCACGCCCTCATATTTGAAAGAGCCGTCGAGGTCTCGGATCCCATGGCCTTCAATGTCTCCTCTGGCCAGCAGACCCGATGAACTCCCCGACCCAGAGCCCGGCCGCCACCACCAGGGGATAAATGACGACCGTGTGGCATACGATGCCTGCGCCTGCGTGCGAAACCGTTTCAGCGGCCCGTCAATGAACTGGTCCACCAGCGATGGCAGCCTCGTGGTCGCCAAGGAGTTGGCTTTCAGGGCTTCGATGCGCTTGTTCCACCAGATCTGAAAGCAGGGCACCTGCTCCTTGGTATCGCCATCCGCGTCGGTGTCATCGGGATCGCCGACGATCTTGAATGCTTTGATCTGACCAGGGCGGGCGGGATCCGGCCAATAACAAGTCGCTGTCGGCTCGATCCCGCTGACGCTGCGGGGCACTGCGGTCATGTTCGGATCGTCAATGGTCTGGGTGAGCGC
>CAYJRJ010000052.1:0-7141 GCA_964372775.1 uncultured Planctomycetales bacterium
TCCTGGCTCGCATGCGGTTCGCGTCATCGCTTGGCCGGCCCCAGCGTGGCCGGCCTGCGCTCGGCTTCCGGGCCTCGCTCGTCCCTGGTGTCCTGCGATGGGGACCCCGTGGCCGCTCGCCCCTCCGGACGTCCGCTTCGGGCATCCCCCTGCCACCCGCTGCCCGTAGGGGCGCTGAGATGAACTTGACATTACGGGTGTGGCGACAGAAGAGCGCAGCGGACCCAGGACGGTTCGAGACCTACGAAGCCAGGGACATCAGCCCGGACCTCTCGTTTCTGGAGATGCTCGATGTGGTCAACGAGCAGCTCACGAAGCAGGGTCAGGAACCCATCGCCTTCGACCATGACTGTCGCGAGGGCATCTGCGGCTCCTGTGCCATGATGATCAACGGCTTCGCCCACGGCCCCGAGCCGGCTGTCGCCACATGTCAGCTTTACATGCGGCACTTCAAGGACGGCGACACGATCACGATTGAGCCGTGGCGGGCGCGGGCATTTCCGGTGATCAAGGATCTCGTCGTTGATCGCAGCGCCTTCGACCGCATCATGGCAGCAGGCGGCTATATCTCCGTCAATACGAGTGAAGCCCCTGAAGCCAACAGCATTCCGGTGCCGAAGAAGGACACGGAAGAGGCGATGGATGCAGCCGCCTGCATCGGCTGCGGCGCCTGTGTCGCGGCCTGTCCGAACGCGTCCGCGATGCTGTTTGTCGCCGCGAAGATCGCCCATCTCGCGAAACTGCCCCAGGGACATGCGGAACGTGAACGACGCGTGCTGACTATGGTGGAGCAGATGGACCAGGAGGGCTTCGGCAACTGCACGAACCACTACGAGTGCATGGAAGCCTGTCCGAAGTCCATCCACGTCAAGTTCATCGCCACGATGAACCGCGAGTATCTCCGCGCGAAACTCCTTCACCGGTCCAAGCACAGTGCATAAGAACATACGGCTGACCCTTGGTGGCGCTCCTACAAGAAAAGACAGTCTATGACAACCTGAATGTGCGGCTACTTGATGAAATGTTTGATTCCCTCTTTGCCTCTTTCGTTTTTTCCCGCACATAGCTCGATGAATCAGCGCGTCTACGTTGGGACGTATGGATGGCCGATAGGTGAGCGGGAAGTTGGAGCGCGGGGCGCAATAATATGCATTGTCATAAAAGCATATTTATGATATCCTTGGCGTGGAGGTGAGCAGCGAATGCATCGAACCACGATGGTGCTTGATGAGGCGTTGTACCGTGAAGTGAAGCGCAAGGCCGTGGATCGGGGCCGACCGGTGCGGGCGCTGGTCGATGAGGCCCTTCGGGCCTACCTAGGTCTTGACGCCAAGCCCAGGCGGGACCAAGCGCCGAAGTTTGGCGTGTATAAGATGAAGGTGATCGGCTCCCTGCGGCGGGAAGACATCTATGGGGAGCATCTTCGCCGAAAGGTGCAATGATTCTCTTGGATGCCAATATCCTCGTGCACGCCCATGCGGAGAGTTCCCCCTTTCATGCATCAGCACGACAGCTGAGAGATCAGGCGGCTCAAGGAGCCATTCCAGCTTGTCTGAGCCCTCAAGTGCTCTGTGAATTTTTTTCCGTCATCACCGATGATCGCTTGGTCAGACCCGTGCTCAGCCAGACCCAAGCCAAGAGAGAACTCAGCACCTACTGGGATGGAGGAGGGTTCCGCCGGATTGTCCCGAAAGACACCACCATCTCGCGTTTGGTCAGTATGTTGGATCGCCATGACGTCAAACGACGAGACATCTTTGATGCGTTTCTTGTCGCGACGATGCTTGATAACGGTGTGCGCACGATTTACACCCAAAACGTCAAGGACTTCGAGGGCTATCCGGGGATCCAGGTGATTAATCCGCTCGGGAGCCCCGCCCGCTTTGCATAGCGCCTGCGTGACGGTCGTGTCCCACTGGGGTCAGCTCCCGCCACTTCGTGAAGGCAACCTTCCTCGATTTCCTGGTTGGTTCGCTGCGCTCGGTCCCGGCGTGGTCTGGATGGCACTCGCGCAGGGCTCGGGCGAGCTCATCTGGTGGCCCTACCTGATCGCGAAATACGGCCTCGCCTTCCTCTTCCTCCTCATTCCGGCCTGTCTGCTGCAGTTTCCCATCAACTACGCCATCGGCAGCTACACGCTGCTCACCGGCGAGACGATCTTCCAGGGCTTCATCCGGCTCAATCGCTGGGTGGCGTTCGTGCTCTGGGTCTTCATGGGGCTGTCGTTTTTGTGGTTCGGCTCCTTCGCCTCAGCCGGCGGCACGGCGCTGGCCGCCCTCACGCATTTTCCAACCGGCTGGAGCGAGCGCGGCCAGACGCTGTTCTGGGCCTACAGCTCCATCACGATCTTCTTCGTGGCGCTGGTGTGCAGCCGCGTCGTGTATACGCTCGTCGAGCGCTTCATGGAAGTGGTGGCCGTCGTCACGTTGATTGGGCTCGTGGTGGCGTGCAGCCATCCCGCGGTGGCCTCGATGCTGCCGCAGTTCATGCAGGGCTTGTGCGTTCCGCCGCCGCCGGCACGACCGTGGGATCCAGCGGATGCGACCAAGTTGCTGACCGCGATCACGTTCGCCGGGCTGGGCGGGTTCTGGACGCTGTTTTATTCCTATTGGCTGCGAGAGAAGGGAGCGGGCATGGCCAAGACCATGGGCCATGTCGAGGGGCTGATGGGACGGCACGAAGTGGCCTTTGACGCCGGCGTGGTGCCACGCCAGGCCTCCCAGCCGCTGATCAGTCGCTGGCGACGATTCTTGATGGTCGATAGCGCCGTGGGGATCGTCGGGAACCTCCTGACGACGCTCATGACCTGCCTGCTGGCCTACGCCGTCCTCTATCCCCAGGGGTTGCTGCCCGACAAATACGAAATCGCGGTCGTCCAGAGCCGCTTCTTCGAGCTGAGCTGGGGCGCGGCGGGCCGGATGCTCTTCCTTGTCGTCGCCGCAGCCTTTCTCTCCGACACCTGGATGGCCACCGCCGATGCGGTGGCGCGCATCCATACCGATTACATGCTCAGCTTC
Organism: uncultured Planctomycetales bacterium; assembly: GCA_964372775.1. Lineage (GTDB taxonomy): Bacteria > Omnitrophota > Gorgyraeia > Aquiviventales > Aquiviventaceae > CAYJRJ01. The sequence continues at coordinate 3,018 of CAYJRJ010000052.1, forward strand.
TTCCCGGCCGCGCGCCGATGGTCTGTGCGGCGCTGGTACTTCGTGTGCCTCGTGGCGACAACGGCCGTGACCTGTGTGACGATGTTGCTAAGCGAACCGGGTCCGCTCATTCTCCTCTCCGCTCTCATTGGGTTCCTCGGCACCGTCTCCTACGCCGTATTGCTCTACTGGCTGAACCACCGCTGGCTGCCGCGGCATGTGAGTCCGTGGATCTGTCCTCAACGGTGGGCCGCCCTAGGCCTTGCCATCGCCGGGGTCGCGTACGCCGCGCTGGCGATCGCCTACCTCTGGGTGCGACGGCATTGACAGCCGATGCGACGAGCCGCTATCCTAAGCTCGCCATGAAGAGGGTGTCGCAGACCAACCCCCGCGTCGGATTCTTAGGCCTCGGGACGATGGGTGCGCCGATGGCGACGAATCTCGTCAAAGCGGGATTCCCCGTCACCGTGTGGAATCGCACGCCCGCCAAAATGCAGCCGCTCGTGCAGGTGGGGGCGAAGGCAGGGAAAGGAGCGGCTCACGTGGCCGACGAAGTGGATGTGGTCATCACCATGGTGTCCCGGCCCCAGGATGTCGAACAGGTCGTGCTGGGCCCCGATGGCGTGCTGGACGGCATCAGGCCGGGATCGGTGTTGATCGACATGAGCACCGTCTCGCCGGCGACGTCGAGGAAACTCGCGGGTGCCGTGACGACCAAACAAGCCGAGTTTCTCGATGCGCCCGTCGTCGGGTCCAAGAGCCCAGCGGCCGAAGGCACGTTGGTGATTCTCGTCGGCGGCCTGCCTTCGACGCTGGAGCGGGTCCGCCCAGTCCTGTCGGCGATGGGCAAGACCATCATCCACGCCGGCGCAGTTGGCATGGGTGCGGCGCTGAAGCTGGCGACGAACCTCATGCTCGCACACCTCGGAGCCGGATTTGCGGAAGGGCTCCTCTTGGTGCAGCGGGTAGGGCTTGACCCGAAGCGATATCTGGAAGTCCTTGAGGCCAGCACGTTCCGCTCGCCGTGGTATCAGACGAAAGGCGCGGGCATGCTCAAGCGCGACTTCTCGCCGCACTTCGCCCTGCAGCACATGCATAAGGACCTGCGGTTGATGAGTGAGTTGGCGGACGAAACCGGCACCGCTGTGCCCATCACGAAAGCCGTCGAACAACTGTTCGCAGCATCGGAGAACGCTGGCAAGGGTGAGCTCGATTACTCAGCAATCCTCGCATTTCTGGAAGGTGCATCGACCACGAAAAGATGAGTGCTCGCGATTCCCACCAAGAGAAGCTCGCGCCGCTGCGCCGAGACGTCCATTTCCTTGGCGAGCTGCTCGGGCAGGTCCTGATCCACCAGGAAGGGCGGCCGTTCTTCGAGATGGAAGAACGCATCCGCCGGCTCGCCATCACAATCCGCCGCGGCCGCCGTGGCGATGATGCGCGCCTGCGTCGATGGCTCCATCAACTGCCAATGGCCACGGCCGAGAAGATCATCCGCGCCTTTTCCGTCTACTTTCAGCTCGTCAACATCGCGGAAGAAAACCACCGGCTGCGGCGCAAGCGCTACTACGAGTCGCTGCCGGGTTTTCATCCCCAGCGCGGGTCGATTGAAGACGTCGTCCACCGGCTCTCCGCTGCAGCGATTTCCTACGAGACGCTCCTCAAGCGGGCGGCGGATCTGTCGATCACGCTCGTGTTAACCGCGCATCCGACGCAGGCGCTGCCGCCTACGATCCTCACGAAGCACCGGGCGATCTGGGACCTGCTGACGAAGCGCCAGCTGCTCAACCCGGTTCCGAAAGAGGAGCATGCGATCACCGGCGAGCTCCTCGAACAGATCATGGAGTTGTGGCAGACGGATGAGCTCAGGCCCACCAGACCGACGATTCACGATGAGGTCGAGCAGGGCCTCTACTATCTCTCCTCGGTGCTCTACGATGCGCTGGCCGATGTCGCGATGGCGTTCCGCAGGGAAGTCGAGCGGGTCTACGGCCGCACGATGCCGCTCCTGGGCCTGGTGCGCTTCGGCAGCTGGATCGGCGGGGACAAGGACGGCAACCCCAACGTGACGCACGAGTCGCTGCGCTGGGCGCTGTTGCGCTACCGGCAGGCGATTCTCGCCAACTACCTGACCTCGCTGGAACGGCTGCAGGAGCGCCTGACGCAGTCCGACCAGTTGTGCCGTCTCCTGCCGGCGTTTGTGCGGTCCGTCGCCCATGACCGCCGCATGTTCCCGGCGCTGGTCGAGTCGCTGGATGCCAAATTTCCCCATCAGCCGTATCGTCAGAAACTGGCCATCATCAGCTATCGCCTGCGGCAGATGTTCCGGCACGCGGCCGAGGTGTCGGACGGCTACGGCGATTCCGGAGAACTGTTGCGCGAGATCCAGCTCATCCAGCGCAGCCTCGCCAGCCACCGGGCCGATCCAGTGGCGCGGCATGAAGTGGCGAAGCTCGCGTTGCAGGTGTCGCTCTTTGGATGTGTCTTTACGCGGCTCGATGTGCGCGAGCACAGCCAGCGCCATCTGGAGGCGTTTGCCGAATTGGTCCTGACGCACGAGCTCGCTCAAGACAACCCGCTCCTCATGAGTGAAGCCGAGCGGCGGGTCCTCCTCGATCGGCTGCTCACTGAGCCCCGCTACGTGGAGCTGCTCAAAGGGTGCAGCCCTTCCACGCGCGAAGTCATCCGGACCTTCCAGGTGATGACCGAGCACCTGGAGCACGTGGATGCGGAGGCGATCGACAGCTACATCATCAGCATGACGCATGAACCCAGCGATGTGCTGACCGTGCTGTGGTTCTTTCAGCAGGCGGATCTGTTCCGCCGGACCACGCGCGGCTGGTGGAGCGGGGCGAACATCGTGCCGCTGTTCGAGGGCATCGATGACCTGCGCCATGCGCATGAGATCATGCGGACGCTCTACGAGCACCCCGTCTACCGGCACTACCTCAGGGCCCGAGGGAATTTCCAGCAGATCCAATTGGGTTACTCCGACTCCAACAAGGACGGCGGATTCTTCACCGCCAACTGGGAGCTCTACCAGGCCCAGCGGCGCCTGCATGCGGTTGCGAAAGCGCATCGTATTCGTCTTCAGCTCTTCCACGGGCGCGGGGGAACCATCGGCCGCGGGGGAGGGCCGCTGCACCAAGCGATTCTTTCCCAGCCCCGCGGCACCATCGAGGGGCGCATCAAGATCACGGAGCAGGGCGAAGTGATCGCGGCCAAGTACGCCAACCCGATGATGGCGATCCGCAATCTGGAGCTGGTGCTCTCCGCGGTGCTGGAGGCGACGCTCATTGAGCCCAAGCCCCCGGCGCAGCTGGCGGTCTGGGAGGAGGCGACGGAGGCGCTCTCGCAGGCGGCCTGGCAGCGGTATCGGCAGGTGGTCTACGAGGATGAGGCGTTTGTGCGCTACTTTGAGCAGGCCACACCGATCGACGCCATCACCGAGTTTCGCATCGGGTCGCGACCCGCACGGCGGTCCAGCTCCCTGCCTGCCCCCGCACGCTTTGCTTCGCAAAGCGAAGCAGGGGGGGCGCAGGCAGGACGGCGCATCGAGCCCATTCGACTTCGCTCAGGGCTCGATCCTGAGCGCAGTCGAAGGATCGAGGATCTGCGGGCGATCCCGTGGGTGTTCAGTTGGGTCCAGAGCCGCCACATCCTCCCCAGCTGGTTCCCCTTCGGCAGCGCGGTGGAATCGTTCTGCCGCGGGCGTCGCGGGGCCCTTGAGCTGCTGCGCCAGATGTATGCCGCCTTCGCCTGGTTTCATGTCACGGTGGATTTCACCCAGATGAGCCTTGGCATGGCGGACATGCGCATCGCCAGGCGGTACGCCGCGCTCGTTCAACCGCGCGCGCTGGGCCGGCGGATTTTCTCGATCATTGAGGCCGAGTATGCGCGTTCGCGCAAGGCGGTGCTGGCGATTACGGGGCAGCGCGAGCTGTTGGACAATAACTACGTGCTCCAAAACGCCATCAGGCTCCGCAACCCCTATGTGGATCCGATCAGCCTCCTGCAGACCCGCTTTCTCAGGCAGCGCCGGAAGGCCCGCGACGGCCGCACCCACAAGGGCCTTGAACGCGCGCTGGCCCTGACGTTCAACGGCATCGCCGCAGTCATGCGCCACACCGGATGAGCTCACGCCA
>CAYJRJ010000053.1:0-6624 GCA_964372775.1 uncultured Planctomycetales bacterium
TGCACACCTCCGATGCGGTGCAGACGGTCAACCGTATCGTGGACGTGTTTCCCGCGCACCAGCAGAATCAGGTCCGTTCCCAGTTGTCGCTCGAGCTCTTGGCGGTGATCTCGCAGCAGCTCATCCCGAAAGCGAGCGGACGGGGCCGGGTCTTGGCTGGTGAAGTGATGCTCGCCAACCACGCGGTGCGCGCGCTCATCCGCGAGCAGAAGATCCATCAGATGTACTCGGTCATTCAAACCGGACAGAAAGAGGGCATGCGGACGATGAATCACTCACTCTATGAGCTGTACATGAATCGGGTCATCAGCCCGGAAGAGGCGATGGCTCGATCCGGCGACCCGGAGGATCTCCGCCGCCTGATGACGCGCTAGCGCAGCGGCCTGGAGCACTGAACCTATGGCACGACGGATTATTACCAAGCGACTCGGCGAAATCCTGTTGGAGCGAGGCCTGATCACCCAGCGCCAGCTCGAGCAGGCGCTGGCCCAGCAGAAGACGGCTGGAGGGCTGTTGGGCCATGTGCTGGTGACCCTGGGGTTTGTCACCGAGGAGGAAATCGCGCTCGCCCTGACGACCCAGTACGGGTTCCCCTATCTGCCGCTGGAGAGCTACGAAATCGACGAAACCGTCATCGCCGTGGTGCCGGAGCAGATGGCGCGCGAGTATTGCCTGATCCCGATCGATCACATCGGCAACGCGCTGACGCTGGCCATGGCCGATCCCTCCAATCTGCTGGCCATCGAAGCGGTGGAAACGATGACCAAGTGTGTCGTGCAGGCGTTCGTGAGCACGCCATCGGACATCACGAAGGCCATCGTGAAATTCTACCGGCACGATGGTCATCAGGAGCACGCGTGATGCCGAGCCTGAAAGAGCGCGTGACCGGCGTCTTGCTGTCCCGCCAGCTCCTTCGGCCTGAGCAGCTCGAGGAGGCGCTGGCCATCCATCGGGAACGTGGGGGCAGCCTCCATAAGATTCTGATCGAGCGCGGCTTCGTCCAGGAGCAGGATCTCATAGCGGCCTTCAGCGAAGGCTTGGGAATCCCACCGATCAGCCTGGCGCGGATGAGGCTGGACCCCGCGCTGAAGCAGTTCATTCCGCGCGATCTCGCGGTGCAGTATCAAGTCGTGCCGGTCTCGCGCATGGGCCAGACGCTCAACGTCGCCATGGCGGATCCGCTGGACGTGTTTGCGCTCGATACGCTCGCAACACTCACGGGCTTGACGATCAACCCGATGCTCGCCACTGTGCAGGACGTCCATGAGGGCATCGACCAATGCTACGGCACGGGCGTCGAAGACACGCTGCGCGAGATGACGAAGCGGGCTGAAGCCTCAGTCGAAGTGATTGAGTCTGGGAAAGAAGAAACCAATGCTGAGCAGCTGCTGAGTCAGACCCAGGAAGCGCCGGTGGTCAAATTCACCGACGCGCTGCTGACGCGCGCCGTGCATACGCGCGCCTCCGATGTGCTGATTGAGCCGCAGGAGAAATCCGTGCGCGTGCGCTACCGCATCGACGGCGTGTTCCAGGAGGGGTCGGCGCCGCCTAAGCATCTGCATGAGGCGATCGTCTCCAGGATCAAGGTGATGTCGGAGCTCAACATCGCCGAGCGGCGGGTGCCCCAGGACGGGCACTTCAAGCTGCGCGTGGACGAGCGGCTGATTGATTTTCGCGTGTCGATTCTGCCGTCGGTGTTCGGCGGCAACGTGTGTATGCGCGTGCTGGACAAGGGTGAAGTGAAGCTCAATCTCGACACGCTGGGCTTTTCTGAGCGCGACCTCAAGGTGCTCAAGGCGTGCGCCCAGCGCCCGCATGGCATGATCTTGCTGACCGGCCCGACCGGCTCCGGCAAGACCACGACGCTCTATTCGTTGCTCAAGATCATCGACACGCCGGACAAAAACCTCATTACGGTCGAAGACCCTGTCGAGTATGAGCTGGAGGGCATCAATCAAGTGCCGGTGCGATCCGAGATCGGCTTGACGTTCGCCAGCGCGCTGCGGTCGATCCTCCGGCAGGATCCTGATGTCATCATGGTGGGTGAGATCCGCGACCCCGAGACGGCGGACATGGCCATCAAATCAGCCTTGACGGGACATTTGGTCCTGAGCACGCTGCATACCAATAGCGCCGCGGGATCCATCGTGCGGCTGGTGAATATGGGCATGGAGCCGTTTCTGCTCAACTCCTGCGTGATGGCGGTGGTCGGCCAGCGGCTCGTCCGGAAGGTCTGCCGCAAGTGCCCCGAAACCTACCGGCCGCCGCCGGAGCTGGCCAAGCGGCTCGGGTTGCTCGACGCTAAGAAGGAGCCGCTGGAGATTGTGCGGGGTAAGGGCTGCCGAACGTGCAGCCAGTCCGGCTATTCAGGGCGGGAGGTCATCGCCGAGACGCTGCTGATGACGCCCGACATTCGAGCGCTGGTCCTCAAGCGCGCCCCGGAGCGCGAGATCGAAGTCGTGGCGTGCCGGCAGGGCATGAAGACGCTGCGGGAACAAGCATTGGCCAAAGTCGCGAATCGCACGACCACGCTGGACGAAGTGTTTCGGACAACGGTCGGCTCGGTGGTGGAGGAGTGATGGGCAGCTTTAAGCAGCGCATCGCAGAGCTGCTGGTGACCCAGCACGCGGCGACGAGGGAGCAAGTGGAGACGCTCCTCGCGCAGACCGCGCACAACGGCAAGAGCTTTGCCCAGCTGCTCATCGAAGGCGGCGTCATTTCTGAGGTGAAGCTCACCGAGCTGTTGTCGAAAGAGCTGGGGTTGCCCATGATTTCGCTCACCAAGTACCGGCTCGATCCATCCATCGTCAAGCTGATTCCCGAGCGTCTGGCGCGCCGGCACAATTTGATCGCCTTGGCGAAGTACGGGGAACGGCTGACCATCGCGATGGCCGATCCGCTGGATATCTTTGCCATTGATGACTTGAAGGCGCTCAGCCTGGTCGCGATCGATCCGGTCCTCTCGCCGGAAACCGAGATCCGGCGCGCCATCGAGCAAGTCTATACGGCCCAGCAAACATTTCACGACCCCGCGTCGGCCGCAGCGGCCGATACAGCCAAAGACGATGACAACATCGACACGGTCGTCGCGATGCTGCTCAATCAGGGTCAGGAGGATGAGGCGCCGGTGGTGCGGGTGCTGAACCTGCTGATCGTTGAAGCGATGCGCCGCAACGCGTCCGATATTCACCTTGAACCGATGGAGAAGGCGCTCCGGATCCGCTATCGGATCGATGGCCGCCTGATTGAGGCCCATCACCTGCCGAAGGCGTCCCAAAACCTTGTCCTGACGCGTTTGAAGATCATGTCGGGGCTGGACATCACCGAGTGGCGCCTTCCGCAGGATGGCCGGTTCAAGGTGCGCCTGGATGATCGGGAAGTCGACTTCCGCGTGTCGGTGCTGCCCATCACGCAGGGGGGCAAGGTGGTGTTGCGGTTGCTGGACAAGTCAAACCTGACGGTGGGATTGGATCAACTGGGGTTCTTGCCAGAGTCGATCGAAGCCTTCAAAGGCGCCGTGAAACGGCCCTATGGGATGATTCTGGTCACCGGGCCGACCGGTTCAGGCAAATCCACGACGCTGTACTCAATTCTCAACGCGCTCAACATTCCCGGCAAGCATCTCATCACGATCGAGGATCCTGTCGAATATCAGGTCGAGGGCATCACGCAGGTTCAGGTGAACGGCGAGGTCGGCGTGACCTTCGCGAGCGGGTTGCGCGCGATCCTGCGTCAGGCGCCGGATGTGGTGATGATCGGTGAAATCCGGGATTTCGAGACCGCGGATATTGCGATGAAGGCCAGCCTCACCGGCCATCTGGTGCTCTCCACACTGCACACCAATGACGCCGCTTCGGCTGTCACGCGTCTGGTGGACATGGGTGTTGAGCCGTTTCTGGTCGCCTCGAGTGTCACGTTGATCGAGGCGCAGCGGTTGGTGCGCAAACTGTGCACCAAGTGCCGGCAACGATTTGACCCCCCGCAGGAGCTCTTGAAGCGTTTGGAGGTTCAGCTTTCGGCAGGGGCCACATGTTACAAAGCGATGGGGTGCCGGTTTTGTCATAACAGCGGCTATCGCGGACGCATGGGCATTATCGAGGTCATCGAGGTCGATGAAAAGATCCGCGAGCTGGTGGTGGCTCGGGTCCAGTCATGGGAGATCAAGCGCCACGCGATGGAACAGCTGGGCTTGCTCGCCCTGCGGCAGGACGGTTTGAAAAAGGCGGAGCAGGGAATCACCACCCTCGAAGAGGTCTTAGCTGTGACGTCAGAAGAATAGCATGCAACACCACAGAGACACAGAAATCCACAGAAACACAGAGACTTGTGTCACGCGTGCTTCTGTGTCTCTGTGGCGATTCTGTGGTTCTGTGGTGTCGAGGAAGGTCTGATCGTCATGCCTACTTTTGCCTATGTTGTAAAAGATAAGGCTGGCAAGACGCACAGCGGCAGCATCGAGACCGAGTCGCGCAACGCGCTCATCGAGCAGTTGTGGAAGCAGGAGTTTGTGGTGCTCTCCATCGACGAGCGCCAGGCGTCTCGCGGCGCCTCCGTCCTACGGGTGGGCCAACCGAAGGTGAAATCCGACGCGCTGGTGATCTGCGCTCGCCAGCTCGCGACCATGGTGGATAGCGGTATTCCGATTGCGCAATCGCTGGATGTGCTGGCCGAGCAGCTCGACGACCGTGCCTTCAAGCCGATCTTAGCCAAGATGCGCGATGATGTGCAGGCCGGTTCCAGTCTCTCCGAAGCGGCGGGCCGCCATCCGCGCGCGTTCTCCGATTTTTTCGTCAACATGATTCGAGCCGGGGAATCGTCGGGGCGGCTTGATGAGATTCTCGATCGTGTCGCGGCCTATCTTGAGAAAACGGTCGCCCTCCAGCGCAAAGTCAAAGCAAGCCTCTTCTACCCGGCGTTCATCTCGGTCCTGGCCTTCGGCATCACGACCTTTCTCGTGGTGGTGATCGTGCCAAAGTTCAAAGAGATCTTCACCTCCTTGGGCGGGCAACTGCCCCTGCCGACGTTGATGCTGCTGGGTTTGAGCGACTTCATGCGCAAGTACCTCGTCATTGAGATCATCGCCTGCTTCGCCGCCTGTATCGCGTTTCGCATGCACATCAACACGCCGGGTGGCCGGATGTGGTTTGACCGGACCATGCTCAAGGCACCGCTCATTGGGCAGCTGCTCCTGAAGATGTTTGTCGCGCGCTTCACCAGGACCTTGGCCACGCTGGTCAAGTCCGGCGTGCCGATCTTAGGGGCGCTTGAGATCGTCGCCAAGACCTCCGGCAACAAGGTGATCGAGCGGGCGGGGATCGACGCGCGCTCGAGCATCAAGGAAGGCGAGGACATCGCCACGCCGCTGGCCCAGAGCAAGGTGTTCCCCCCCATGGTGACCCGGATGATTTCCGTGGGGGAGAAGACCGGCGAATTGGAGAAGATGCTCACCAAGATTGCGGAGTTCTACGAGAGCGAAGTCGACGCCGCCGTCTCAGGGTTGACCAGCCTCATCGAGCCGCTGGTGATCGCCGTGCTGGGTGTCATCATCGGCGGCATCGTCGTGGCGCTCTTCCTTCCCGTCTTCAAGATCTCCACCCTCGTCGCTAAGTAACGGGAAATGGGGACGCTTGCATTTCTCGCCTAGCGTCCCTATTTGCTCGGTGCTCCCGGTCATCCCGCTGCCGACTCGAATGATAGACGTGCGATGCCGAGCCCCCGACGGCCCGCTTGCGCTAACGCGGGCTCCGGGCGCACGCCTCGGCGCCCCCGGCCATGAACTCCTCGCCCCGCCTGGGGGCTCGTCGGACAGCATGGCCGGTGCTCAAGGGCGAGGGCGCCTCGCCGTGCTGAGCCCGCGCATGCGCTTCGCCGGGCCGTCGGGGGCTCGGCAAGAGACTCGCCGCCCCCCCAGGATCGGCCCCGTGGCCGCAGCGACACCCAGAGGGTGCCGCACCCGAGCCGTCGCAACTCGCGCCTTAGCCAGCGGGCTGTCGGGGGCACGGCACAGACGTTGCGCTGGCGATTCGTAACGCTTGCCAGGCCTCACGATGTATGGTATTCTTACAACACAGAATCTTTACAGGAGGTGGATGATGCCCCATATCATTAGCGCTCCACTGAGCAGCAAGGCGCAAGTGACGTTGCCCAAGCGGATTCGCAAGCTCCTGGGCGTTCAGGAGAAGGGCGACCGGATCGGCTTTCTCATTGATGAGAAGTCCCATCGTATTATCATTACCCGAGTGGACCTGGTGCCTGCGCAAGAGCCCTATACCGATGAGGAGATCCGCAAGCTCCTCAAGCTTCGCAAGGAGCCTGGCGGGAAGACGTTTGGTTCTGCCGAGGCTTTTGTGAAGCACCTCCATTCACTGTAACTCCCGCTCATGCGCTATCGGGCCACCTCACGGTTCGACCGGACGGTGGAACGCCTCGATTTCGCGAGGAGGGCTCGCGTAAAAGCCGCCGTTGAGCAGCTCGTCGCCACATTTGAGACGGGAAAGCTTGCGCATGGCCTGGGGCTGAAACAGCTGCGCCCAGGGCTCTGGGAACTTCGGGCTGGATTGGCCGATCGCGTGATCTTTTATCGAAGCGGTGACCTCGTGGAGTTTCTCATGGCCGGTGACCACA
>CAYJRJ010000054.1:0-5543 GCA_964372775.1 uncultured Planctomycetales bacterium
ATTCCGAGAGGATGAGAGGCCCTGTGGGCCACCGCCACACCGATGGGGCGTGCCGGCGCGATGCCTGGACGATCAGAGAGGTACGCCCTCCACATGCACCCCATCGCGTATCGCGCTAACTCGCGCCCCCCTCGCCAGATGGCACAGGCTCCGGCTCTCGGCTGAGAGCCGGAGCCTGTAACCTCTCTGCTCAAATATTTCGAGCAGTAATGATGGCTCCCCGGGGAGGACTCGAACCTCCGACATGCTGATTAACAGTCAGCCGCTCTACCGACTGAGCTACCGGGGAATAATCGGGTTCAGGAACTCGCGCCCGTGGCCTGACTTCAGAAACTTCTCGCGTTGACGCGCTGCGGTTTGATCAGCAAACGACTCGGTGCGCACAAGCTTAAACGGCCCGTTCTGTCGCGTCCACTGCGTTGAGCCACTTCGATGTTGTCTCATGCGGGTCTCAACATCGTGACTCGTCACGCCAACGTAGCGCTTTCCGTTCTTCAGACTCTGGAGCACATACACCGAGTACATGAACCTTGGTCAGCCGCTCTACCCCCGCCACACTGCGTGGCGGGTCCGTCCGCCAACGAACTTTGGCGGACGGAAACTGCGCTACCGGGGAATGACTTAGCATTCTACACCACCTGCGCGGCGGGGGGAATTCCTGTTACAATACCCACAGCGCGAGCGCCTCGCATGCCCATTCGACGCAAACTGCTCATCGTCCTGCTGAGCATCGGCATCGTCCCCATTGTGTGCGCCGGCGTGCTGAGTTTCCTCCACACGGCGCGCGCGCTCACACGCGACGCGCTCTCAACGCTTGAGATCATCGCGGATCTCAAAGTTAAGCGGCTGGAGCTCTTCTTCGACAGCGTCGGCGCGGACCTGCAGATCGCCCAGGACTACCACAATCTCCAGGGCATCCTCCCTATCCTCCAAGGCTTTGCCGCGCATCGCACCGAGCCGGAATATCGCGCCGCGGAGGCCGCGCTCGATCGGCAGCTGCAGACCTTCGCCGCGGTCAAAGGGTACATGGACATCGTCCTCGCCGACCCCGAGGGGCGCATCGTCTACCGCCTCGCGAAGGGACGCAGCCGGCTTGAGCTCGACCAGTTCCTCGCCGACGTCGACCCGGCCGCATTCCACGGCGCGCAGAAAGGCGTCTATCTCGGGCAGGTGTTCGTCGATCGCGAGGCGGGCCATGACTTCTTCCTTCTGGCGACCGCCCCTCTCCTGCAGCGCGACGGCGCGGCGGCAGGCTTCCTGGCGTTTCAAGTGCCGATGCGCACCATCTATGCCCTCGTGCAGGATGTCACCGGGTTGGGGAACACCGGTGAGACGCTGATCGGCGCTCCTGAAGATACGCATGTGCTGTTTCTCACGCCGCTTCGCTACGATCAGGGCTCGGCCCTGGCACGCACGGTGCGCTTCGGCGATGCGCGCGGGCTGCCGATCCAGGAGGCGACCCGCGGGAAAACCGGCTCGGGTGTCTCGGTGGATTACCGCGGTGAGCGAGTGCTGGCTGCGTGGCGGCACATCCCCTCGATGAATTGGGGGATGGTGGCCAAACTCGATGCCCGCGAAGCCTTCGCCCCGGTGCGTGCGCTGGAGCTCTCGCTGCTCGCCGTGAGCCTGATCGTGCTCCTCGGTGTCGCGGGGCTCGCCGTTCTGCTCGCCAGAACGATCGCCCGGCCTATCCGAGCACTCCAGCAAGGCGCCGAGACCATCGAGCGGGGGAGTTTGACATACCGCGTCGGGACCGATGCCAAGGACGAGATCGGGCAGCTCTCAAGGGCCTTCGACCGCATGGTGGCCGCACTCCGGCAGACATCCCGCGAACTGGAAGAGTCGAACAAGGAGCTGCAGACCATCCTCTATGTCACCTCGCACGACCTGCGGGAGCCGCTGCGGGGCATTGAAAGTTTTTCGCGACTCGTCCACGATGACTACGCCGAGCAGTTCGGCGGCGAAGGCAAGGATTACTTGGAGCGCATCGTCAAGGCGACGGGCCGGATGACGACACTGCTGGATGATTTGCTGGCGCTCTCGCGCGCCCGGCGGGTCACGGTGCCAAGCGAGACGATCGACAGCCAACTGATCGTGCAGGAAGTCTTAGCTCGGCTGGACCATGCCATCAAGCGCACGGGCGCGACGGTCACGGTGGAGCCCAACCTGCCCCGGATTCGCGCGGACAAAACATGGGCCACCCAAGGGGTGTATAATCTCGTGGGCAACGCCCTCAAGTACGTGCGGGAGGGCCAGCCGCCCGAGATTGAGATCGGCGTCTATCGGCCGGATGACGGGGAGCCTGATCACGTCGGCCTCGTCGTGCGCGACCGGGGGACGGGCGTGCCGCCGGAAGAACGCGAGCGCATCTTCGGACTCTTTCAGCGGGCGGTCGGCCGCGAGATCGAAGGCACCGGGGCGGGGCTGGCCATTGTGCGGGCGATCGCCCAGCGTCACGGCGGCCACGCGTGGATGACGCCGCGGGAGGGTGGGGGCTCCGAGTTCATGATCACGTTCGGCCCGAGGGAGGACGCACTGACGCATGGCTGATCCATCCGCGGATACGCTGCGGCACGTCTTACTGATCGAAGACAGCCCGGACGACATCGTGCTGGTCAAGCGGGCGTTTCGAGATCAGCAGATGCTGGATCGGCTCAGCGTGGCGGAAGACGGCGAAGCGGCCCTCGCGTTTCTGCGCCGCGAGGGAGCGCACGCCAACGCCCCAACACCGACGCTGATTCTGCTTGATCTGGGGCTGCCGAAGCAGGACGGACGCGCCGTGCTCGAGGCCATCCGGTCGGATCCCGCCTTGCGCCACATCCCGGTCGTGATCACGACCACTTCAAGAGCGCAGGAAGATGCGGTGAAGAGCCTCAACCTCAACGTGCAGGGGTATCTGCCTAAACCTGTCGCGGTCGAGGAGCTCCTCACGATCATGAAGCACGTGCGACCGCCAGCGCCACCCGCGTGAGCGGAGCGTGTGAGTTACAGCGTGCGACGGCCCTCGAGGGCTCTGGCGAGGGTAGCCTGGTCGGCGTACTCGAGGTGACTGCCGACCGGGATGCCGGAGGCGATGCGCGTGAGCTTCAGGGGCCTGGGGCGCAGCAGCTTCGAGAGATAGCTGGCCGTCACCTCGCCGTCTTTATCCGCGTCCGTCGCGAGAATCACTTCCTCCACCGCGGCCTCATCGAGCCGTCGCATCAGCTCATCGATCTTCAGCAGCTCCGGCCCGATCCCATCCAGCGGGGCGATGGCGCCCAGCAGCACGTGATAGAGTCCACGATAGGCGCCGGTCTTTTCAATGGCGAGCACGTCCTTCGGCTCTTCGACGATGCACAAGAGCAGGGGGTCGCGCGTGGCATCCTGGCAGATGCAACAGCGCGCGTCCTCGCTCAGGTTGAAGCAGACCTCGCAGAATCGTAGACGCTCCCGTACATCGTCGATCGCCTGCGAGAGCTCGCGCGCCTCCTCCCGCGAGGTGCGCAGGAGATAGAAGGCGATGCGCTCCGCGGAGCGCGGGCCGATGCCCGGCAGCCGCTCGAGCGCTTCGAGCAGCCGCAGCAGCGGCTTGGCGTAACTCGTCAGCATTAGGTGGGACGGGGCGGGTCGAGAATCGTGGCGTTGAAGAGACTCACAATATCCTGCACGATGGCGGGGCTCGCCGCCACCGCGCGCTCAGGAGTGGAAGCGGCGGGGGCGCGCTCGCTGGAGGCGGGCAGGGTCGCATACTGCACCGTCACCGCTCCCTGTAGCAACTCGCCGAGCAGCCGCTCAATCAGCCGGCGATTGTCGGTCAGGTTCAGCACTTCCTGGTGCAGCGCAAACGCCGGCAGGCCGACGGTGAGCACCGAGCCTTCATGGCGCAGCGGCCTGGCCTCCGCGAGGTATGCCGCCAGCGACATCTTCTGCTGCCCGAGCCGATCCAGAAATGTGGACCACATCCCCTCAAGCCCCATTGTCTCGGCTGCCATCATCGGCTCGGACGACTGGACGGGCACCGCGGCGGCCGGCGCAGGCGCAGCCACCGGAGTCGAAGTGCTCGCACTCAACTGCTCCAGCCGGCGGGTGATCTGCTCCAGCGACTGCCAACGCTCTCGCGTGCACAGCTTGATGAGCACCAGCTCCAGGATCGTCTGCGCCATGGGGCTGCGCCGCACCAGCTCATACGTGGCGGCGAGCATCTGCACGCACACCAGCAGCTCATCAGGCGAGGTCTGCGCGGCCTGCATCTCAAGGTTGGCGAGGCGCTCGGCGGGCTCATCCACCAGACGCGCAATGAGCGCTGGACGTGAGGGTGCGTCCTTGGTGCTGCCGAGAATGAGCAGGTTGCGCAGATGGTGCAGCAGCCCCAGGAGCACCTGCGCGGGATCCTTGCCCTGCTCGAGCTGCGCCGCCAGCACTGAGAGCGCGCTGGGGGCGTTGCGCTCCACCATCGAGCGCGTGAGGGCGGCGAGCGCTTCCGACTCAATCGCGCCGAGGAGCTCCGTGACATCGGCTTCGTGGATGGCCCCCTTGGCGAAACTGCTCAGCTGCTCCAGGACGACCTCTCCGTCCCGCAGGCTGCCGTCCGCAGCGCGCGCGATGGCGTAGAGCGCGGCTTCGTCGATCTCGATGCGCTCGGCCTTGGCGACCTGGGCAAGCGCGCGCACAATCGTCTGCGACTCAAGCCGCCGGAAATCAAACCGCTGGCAGCGCGAGAGAATCGTCGAGGGCATTTTGTTGGGCGCTGTGGTGGCGAAGATGAACTTCACATGCGCCGGGGGCTCCTCAAGCGTCTTGAGGAGCGCGTTGAACGCCTCGGTCGTGAGCATGTGGACTTCATCGATGATGTAGACCCGGAACGCCCCGCTGGTGGGCATGTAGGGGACGGACTCCCGCAGGTTGCGGATTTCATCGATGCCGCGGTTGGACGCGCCGTCGATTTCGATGACGTCGAGGCTGTTGCCCTGCGCGATCTGGGTGCAGCTCGAGCAGGTATTGCAGGGGCTGGCGGTCGGGCCGCTGGCGCAGTTGAGGGCTTTGGCGAGGATGCGGGCGGCGGAGGTTTTTCCGACGCCGCGCAACCCGGTGAAGAGATACGCCTGCCCCAGGCGCTTGCTCTCGAGCGCCTGGGTGAGCGTCTTCGTCACGTGGGGCTGGCCGACCAATTCGTCAAAGGTCTGGGGACGGTACTTGCGGGCAAGCGGGAGGTAGGACATATCACTTAAGAAGTATCGCTTTTAATCTTCTGCGCCCGGTTGTTGACTTGTAGAATTTTTCCTTTTGCCGAGCCTCTTTGAGTGTCTCAAAAAATTCCGTATGAAATACGTTGTACGGACGATACGGCTTCGACGCTTTAACCTGCCCCGCATTATGCATCGCTAAACGTCTCTTAACGTTATCCGTAACGCCGGTATACGTTCTCGTTCTTGCTTCATTGAGAAGAATGTATACGTAATGCATTGGTGCTACCTTAACCGGTGGAGAGTCCGCCTCGCCAAATTTGTGCAACAAATTTGGCGGGCGAGACTTCTCCGTTTTTTGCAAAGCAAAAAACGGAGAGG
>CAYJRJ010000054.1:5553-6345 GCA_964372775.1 uncultured Planctomycetales bacterium
TCACAATGCCAAGGTCATAGCGGCTAAGGCCGCTTGCTATAATCAGGGGTATTTTAAGGTGACGTATCAGAGCCTCTAAGTGAATGCGGAGAGGGAGGGATTCGAACCCTCGATACAGGGTTTCCCCCGTATAACGGTTTAGCAAACCGTCCGGATCAGCCACTCTCGCACCTCTCCTGTAACTCATTGTATATCAATATGTTATGAGATAACACTGCACTCGTATACTCAAAGTTGGCTTCTCGCTACTGAGCGTCGCAGCAGGGCGTGGCACTCACCGGCGAGCACCTCTTTGACGACGACGAGCCGGCGATTGAGCCGCTCGTTGCTGCTCAGATCCACGACGGAGCCGCACGCGCCGCGCTTGGGATCCGCGGCTCCGAAGACCAGGCGCTGCGCGCCGCTTAACAAGATCGCGCCCACGCACATCACGCAGGGCTCCTGCGTCACGTAGATGGCGGCGTCGGGAATCTGATCGGCCTGCAGCGCATTCGCCGCCTGGGTGATCGCGATGATCGTCGCGTGGGCGGTCGGATCGCGCAGGAGCTTCACCTGATGGTGCGCGCGCGCGATCACCTGCCCTGCATGGACGACGACGGCGCCGATGGGGAGATCCCGCGAGTTCAGCGCCTGCTCCGCTTCCTTCAAGGCTTCTCGCATGAACTGTTCGTCTGGTTTTGGCACCGTCACCATTTCCGTCTCCAACTTCCAGCCTCTAGCTTCCAGCTTCTAAAAAATGCGCCCAAGTGGGATCGAACCACTAACCTTCGGCTCCGCAGGCCGACGCTCTAT
>CAYJRJ010000055.1:0-5880 GCA_964372775.1 uncultured Planctomycetales bacterium
TCCAGCGCTACGGCAACACCTCCGCCGCCTCCAACCTCATCGCCCTCTACGAGGCCGTCCAGGAAGAGCGCATCAAAGCAGGCGACCATGTCGTGATGGTCGCCTTCGGCGCCGGCATGACCTGGGGCTCAATCCTCCTACAGTGGTAAACCCTCCCTCGTACATGTGTCATGTGAATTGTGTAATGTGTCATGGGAACGCCACTGCGCAGTTACATGACACATTACACATCGCACATTACACACGTTATATGTCCTGCTGATGGCTCAGTTGGCCTACTTGTTTCCAGGTCAGGGCGCTCAGGCGGTCGGTATGGGCAAAGCGTTCTATGACCGCTTTGAAGTCTCCCGCCAGCTCTACAAACAGGCCAAGAGCGTACTCGGATTCGATCTGGCCGCCCTGTGTTTTGAGGGGCCGCAGGAGGAGCTCATCAAGACCGAAAAGTGCCAGCCAGCACTCTTTGTCACGGCCGCGGCGGCCTACGCCGCGTTTCATCAGCTGGCACCTATGGTCAAGCCCGTCGGAGTCGCAGGGCTGAGCCTGGGAGAGCTCACGGCGCTGACGGCCGCCAACGCGCTGAAGTTCAGCGATGCGCTCCACGTGGTGCAGGCGCGAGGAGATCTGATGGCTGAGTGCGCCGCCCATCAGCGCAGCGCCATGCTGGCGGTCATCGGCCTGACGCATGAGACCATGGAGGCCATTTGCCGAGATTCGGGCGCGTACGCCGCGAACTACAACGCGGCCGATCAGGTGGTGCTCTCAGGGGAGGTAGGAGCGATCGAGAAGGCTGAGGGACTCGCGAAAGCGGCTGGGGCCAAGCGGGCCGTCAGGCTTGAGGTGGCGGGGGCATTTCACTCACCGCTCATGCAGCCGGCGGCGACGAAGTTCGCGTACGTCGTCGCGAAGGTGAAGATTCACGCACCGCTGTTTCCCGTCGTCACGAATGTGACCGGACAGTCGGTGAGCGATCCTGAGGCGATTCGGGAGCTGCTGGTCAAGCAGATCGTTAGCCCGGTGCGCTGGGACACCTCGATGCGCACGCTCATGCAGGCCGGGGCCACCCACTTCATTGAATTCCCGCCGGCTCGGGTCCTCACGGGTTTGCTGCGGCACATCGACAGCGGCGTTCAAGGCATTACGATCGACGAGCCGAAAGACTTCGACAAGCTTTCCGACGCGCTCCCCTCTTTATCGTCCGTCTAAGAACAATGGGGACGTGTACTTTTTAAAAAGGTACACGTCCCCTTTTTTAGGTTAGGTGATGTCGAGCATGCGCTCGATGGGGCGGACGGCCCGCGCCGCTAGCTCAGGATCGACAGTCACCACATGCTGCATGGTCACCAGCGACATGAAGACCTTTTCCAGGGTGTTGCGCTGCATGTGGTGGCAGGTGGCGTGCTCGCTGGCAGCGTAAAAGCGCTTGTCCGGGTACTGGGTGGTGAGACGATTGAGCAATCCAGTCTCGGTGGCGATAATGAACTCCTTGGCGGGTGAGCGGCTGACGTGCTGGACCATCCCTTCGGTCGAAAGGACCTGATCCGCCAAGTGCATCTGCTTCGTGGTGCAGCCGCATTCGGGGTGCATGAGAAACTCCGCGTCCGGATGCTCCTCTCGTAGACGATCGACCTGCTCCGGCAGAATCGCCGCGTGCGCCGGGCAGTAGCCCTTCCAGACGTGGATGTTGCGCCTCGTCTTCGCTTTCAGATAGCTGCCCAAGTAGTAATCCGGCACAAACAAGATCTCTTTGTCAGCCGGGATGCGCTCCAGCACCTGCACGCCGTTCGTCGAGGTCACGCAGTAGTCGCACTCGGCCTTCACTGCGGCTGAGGTGTTGACGTAGCAGACCACGACCCCGTCGGGGTGGCGATGGCGCCAGGCGCGGACCTGCTCCGGGATGATCATGTCGGCCAGCGAGCAGCCGGCGGCAAGATCCGGGATGAGCACGGTTTTGTCGGGGCAGAGCATGGCGGCGGTTTCGGCCATGAAGTGCACGCCGCAAAACAGGATCACCTTCGCGTCAGTCGCCTTGGCCGTGCGGGCTAAGCCCAGCGAGTCACCGACGAAATCGGCCACATCCTGGATGTCGCCCTCCTGGTAGTTGTGGGCGAGGATGATGGCGTGGCGCTCCTGCTTGAGGACGGCGATCTTCTCCTTGAGCAGGGCAATTGTGGACGCACGCCCGTTGGTTGAGTGGCCGTTGCCGTTGTTTTGATGAGATTTCGCAGATTCTGAAAGGAGATTTTGCCGATGTTGCTCAATCTGCGGAATCGATGTTCCAATCTGTGGAATCATTGATCAGAAGGGGACGATGATCCCTTTCTCCTGCAGTTTGACGACTTTGGGCTCCGCAAAGGTGTAGAGCCGCGCCGGTCGCTGGCGCCCGTTCGCCTTGAACGCTGCGATACTTTTCAGGATCCGCAGCTGCAGCATCTTGCGTCGGAAGTTGCGCTTGTCTAACCGCTGAGCCAGGATCACTTCATAGGATCGCTGGAGCTCGGTCAACGTGAATTGGCGCGGCAGCAGCTGGAAGCCGACCGTCGTGTAGTTGATCTTGTTGCGCAGCCGTTCCAGCGCGTAGCCGATGATCCGGTTGTGGTCGAAGGCCAGCCGCGGCACGCCTTTGACGGGGAACCAGCTGGCTTCCGAGACCCGTTGGCGGGCCTTGAGCTGAAACTGCTGCCAGTTGACCAGCGCATAGTAGGCGACGCTGATCACGCGCCCGCGCGGATCGCGGTCCGTCTCGCCGAAGGTGTAGAGCTGCTCCAAGTAGATGCTGTCGATGTTCGTTTCTTCCTGGAGCTCCCGCAGCGCCGCCGAATCTACCGACTCCTCCGGACCCACGAGCCCGCCGGGAAGCGCCCAGGCGCCGCGGTAGGGCAGGTGCTGGCGCTTGACGAGGAGTACCTTTAAGATGCCGTCCTGAATGGTGAAGAGCACGACGTCGACCGCGACGGCGTGCCCCCCCACCAACCTTGTTGGCGGGGGGGCGTGCTCTCGGGAACGTCCGTTGGAAGTCGTGGTAGAGCCGCTCATGTGAATAAGTGTACCTCCTACACTAATAAAATATAGTGTAGGAGATACACTTTGTCAAGAGGAAGTGTAGGCGAAGCTATCAGGCAGGGCTCGACGAGACGGCGTCGGCGGTCGAGAGCTCCTCGCGGTAAGCATCCAGGACGATCCGGTCGACCTCGCTTTTGGTCTCCTTTGTGAGTGTTTCCACTGAATCGAACCACTTGCCCTGTTTGGTCTGCTGGCGGGGCATGCTGACGAAGAGACCGTTCTTTCCATCCACGACCCGAAGGCCTTTCACAAGAAACGTGTCACTGATGACGAGATCGCAGTAGGCCCGCAGACTGCCCTCTCCGTCAAACTTCACCAGACGTTTAACCGCCAGCTCCATTCCGTTGCTCATCGCTCCTCCTGTGGTTGCTGTGGTGTCGTGTGCTTGGAGAAAAAGCCGTCTGTCATCCCGTCTAGAACGGCCGTCAGCTCCTGCAGGCGCAGCTCCTTGTCCAACAACTTCTGTTGGTCGGTGGGCGGCTCCGTCAGCAGCTGGACCTGCAGGCGCCGTCGCTCGAAGTAGGTTCGTGTGACCTGATCCACGATGTCATCGCGCAGCTGGACCATGAGCTTCGAGCGCACGTCGATCGAGGTCTGGTCGTCGTTCCAGATCAGCTCGCTCAGGTCCCAGGTGACTGACAGATCGAGGCCGGCGTCGCGGTCCTTCGTTTCAATAAGCTGAAAATTCGGGAAGCTGCCTTCATCAATGCGGATATCGTCGGAGCGGTCGCGGTCAAATCCCACATCGATGGACGGCAGCAAGGCCTGGAATGCCGCCTGGCGGCGCCAGCGGCGGATCTTGTCCGGATGCACCTCGGCGTATCGCACGGCGGCATCGCGGACCTGCGCGATCGTTGGCTCGTGGACGAAGTTCGCCAGCAGATCTTGCGGACTTGGGGGCTCACTCTCGCCGAAGGTCTCCGGTGCGATCTCATATCGGAACATCCCGTCATCCGTTGCCGCCCAGAGATGGGTCGGCGTGACGGCAAGATCGTTGACGATGGAGGCGGCCAGGCCGGTGGTGAGATTGCGCCAGCGGTCGGTGAGCGGGTCATACCGAGCGACACCTCGTGGAGTCGCGGCATAGAGGACCAGGGGAGAATGGGCATAAGGCAGCAGGCGCGCAATCGCCGGCGAGAGCATCCCCATGCCGGTCAGCTGCTGCCACGTGATCCCGTCATCTGCGCTGCGCGAGAGGCCCCTTGAGGAACCCAGATAGATCGTGGATGGATGCTGAGGGTCGAGGGCGACGGCGCTGAGGCGGTGGAGGGAGCCGCTCTCCCGTTCCGTCTCGATGGCCTCGAGCACGTCCGGCTCCTCCACCTCCGCATCCTCAGCGTCTAATGCGCGAACTCGCAGCTGCCAATCCCCATTCGTCATGCTTCCGACAAAGAGGCTCTCGCGGGAAAGCAGATAGAGGCGGTCGGGGTTACGCGGATCCACAGCCACGTGGACCCACGGGACGCTGGTTGCAGGGACGCGCTGCTTTACCCAGGTGCGCCCGCCGTCAGTGCTGATCAAGAGCCCCGTGTTAGTGGTCAGCAAGACGGTCTCAGGGCGGGTGGGGTGGAATGCCACATGGGTACAACTGGCGTGTGCCTCACCGACTCCGCGAGTGGTCAGCGACCAGTGATCCATTGCATCGAAGGAGGCATACACGCCTTGATCGGTGGCCACGAGCACTGTTGGGGAGTCAGGGCTGATCGCCACACCGGTGGCCTGTGCCACGCCGGGGAGCGAAAATCTCAGACGCCACGAGTTGCCGCCGTCACTCGAGTGATAGAGGGCCCGTTGACTCGCGGCCACGAGCCACTGCGGCTGCGTCGGATGGACGATGATCGATCGGAAGCCCGCTTCCTGCGCATCGACTCGTATCAACTCCCACTCCCCGGGGAGCGCCTGGCACATCGTGCCAGGCCACAGCATCGTCATACTTATAACAAGAGAGTACATGGTCTTCATCGGCCCGCTCCTCTGTGTGTATGTGTTGTGGATGACTGGTCGGCTCTATTAGGTGCAACTTCAATGCCAATCCAAAAATGGGGAGCGTCCCCATTTTTTGTTGGCTTTGATCGGTCGATCAGGGAGAAAAAGGTACACGTCCCCAATTAGGGGAGGAGCGGGTGAGAAGTGAGATCGGAGGACGGACTGATGCGCTGATTCAACAAACAGACGAGGCCGGCGATGACGCCCGCCTCGTTGTTGTGAAACCTAGTGCTGTGCTGGGTTCAATTGGTCGCTGCACGCGACCTGACAAGCGATGAGGGGAATCACAACTTCGTCTACGAAACCTTGCGGGCGTAGACGACCATGTTGCTGCCTTGCGCGCGTGCGCAGGCAAGACGCTCACGGACCTGATCGAGCGACGTGCGCCACCAGGGTTCGCGCGGCAGCGGTTGGCCGGCGTGCTGCGCCTGGATGCGGCGGCTCTCGCGCCACCAGCCCCAGGCGCCGACGTCCTGCCGGATGGCCTGGATCGCGAACCCGTGCTGCTCGAGCAGCCGCGTAATCGTCGACGGCGTGAAGTGGTAGAGGTGGCGTGGCAGGTCCAGTCCCAGCCAGTAGGGCCCGAACCGCTTGGCGCTGAGGCTGCCGATGTTGGGCAGCTTAAGGATGATCAGGCCGTGGTCATCCAGCACGCGATGCATTTCCCTCAGTGTGGTCACAGGCTCCAGTAGGTGCTCAAAGACGTGCGACATGTGAATCGTGTCAAACGCGCGATCGAGGAATTTCACCTCTTCGAGTGTGCCCAGCCGGACATCGAGGTGATAACGCGAATGGGCGACTTCCACGGCGTAGGGGTTCATCTCCACACCGCCA
>CAYJRJ010000056.1:0-5635 GCA_964372775.1 uncultured Planctomycetales bacterium
TACATTGAAGTCCTTATTTACCGGTCGGGTGGGTTTTGTTACAATACGGCGCGTTCACACCGACGATGGCTGCAACGATGTTCCGCGCAAAAGTCCAGCAGGTCGACATCCTCTCGTACAACGTGCGGGGGTTCCACTTCAAGCTGATCGATCCCCCGGCGATCGCGTTTCAGTCGGGGCAGTTTGTGATCCTCCACGTCCCCAAGGGAAAAGAAGCGGTCAAGCGGGCGTACTCGATCGCGTCTGCGCCCCATGAGCCGAACACGATTGAACTGTGCATCCAGCACGTCGAGGGCGGTGCGGCGTCTACGTTCCTGTGGAACATTAAAGAGGGCGATCCGGTCACAATCTCCGGCCCCCACGGCAACTTTGTGCTCAAGGAGCCGATGGACTACGAGCCGGTCTTCATGGCAACCGGCACCGGGGTGGCGCCGTTTCGTTCCATGATCAAGCACCTGGCCCACGGCAACTTCATGAAGCACGTGTGGCTGCTCTTCGGCACACGCTATGAGCACAGTTTGCTCTACGAATCGGAATTCCGCGCGCTGGCCAACATGCGGCGCAACTTTCACTACATCCCCACCGTCAGCCGCCCGAAGGAGTGGCACGGCGACACCGGACACATCCAGCAGACATTCCAGAAATACATCCCCGATCTCTCAAATAAGGAGATCTACATCTGCGGGTGGCTGCAGGTGGTCAAGGCGGTCTATCAGGATCTCCAGACCTTCGGCGTGCCCAAGGAAAAGCTCCACTACGAGGAATGGTGAGCCGTCTAATGGACGCTGGACAAACGATCGCGGAGCCGCGCCTCATCCGCATCGGGCACACGCCCGACATGGACGATGCGTTTATGTTCTACGGCATCGCGTGCGGAGCGGTCTCCATGGATGACTTCCGGATTGAGCATGTTGTGGAGGATATCCAGGCGCTCAACCGGCGGGCCCTCTCGGCTGAGCTAGAGATGACAGCGATCTCCGCAGCGAGCTACCCGGCGCTGGTCTCGCAGTACCGGATCGTCTCGGTGGGCTCCAGCGTGGGCCAGGGCTATGGACCGCTGGTGATCGCCACCACGCCGTACGATGTGAAGGATTTGTCCGGTAAAAAGATCGGCATCCCCGGGTTCCAGACAACCGCCTACCTGCTGCTGCGACTCGCGGTGCCGGACTTCACGCCGGTTGAAATGCCCTTCTCGCAGATTCCGCAAGCCGTGCTGGATCACCAGGTGGACGCGGGGTTAGTGATTCACGAATGGCAGCTGACGTACCGCGACGCGGGATTCTTGCCGATCCTGGATCTAGGGATTTGGTGGCAACAGCAGATGAAGCTGCCGCTGCCGCTGGGGCTCAACGTGATCGCGCGCGCGCTCAAACGCAAGGACGCCGCGCGCGTCGCCACGATCTTTCGCGACAGCATCCTCTACGCGTTCGCGCACCAGGAGGACGCGCTCGCCTACGCGATGCGCTATGGCCGTGGCATCGACGCCAACCGCGCCCGGCAGTTCATCGGCATGTACGTCAACGAGGAGTCGCTGACGCTCTCCAAGCACTGCCGGGAAGCCCTCCGTGAGCTCTTCAGACGCGCGCATGCGGCAGGGCTGATCTCCTCAGTTCCCCGCCTGAACGTTGTTGAACCCAAGAGTTAGACGAGCGGTATCAGATACCTTCTTCGTAAGGACTGACTGAAAATGGTATCTGATACCGCACGTTTACAGGTAGGTCTTGCGGGGAAAAACGTCGGTTTTAATGTTGGTCACGCGATCGAGGAAGAGTTTGCCCTCCAGGTGATCGACCTCGTGCTGCGCGACGATCGCCTCGAATCCCTCCAGCCAGCACGCGTACCGCTCGCCGAATCGATCTTGCGCCTGGAGATGCACGCGCGCCGCGCGGCGCACGCTGCCTGTGAAATCCGGAACGGACAGACATCCCTCGCGCTGCAGCACCAACCCTTCCATCTCATCGATCTGCGGATTGACCAGGATCAACAACCCCTGGCTTGACGTCCCCTTGGGATGACGTGAGGCATCCATGACCGCCAGCCGGAACCGGCTGCCCACCTGGGGTGCTGCCAGCCCGACGCAGCGCGGATGCGCGCGCATCGTGCGCACCATCGCGTCGATCAGCCGCTGGACATGATCATCCACCCGCTCAACAGGGTGGGTCAGTTGCTTGAGTAACGGGTCTGGAAGGCGCCGGAGGGATAGCACGTTCACGAAACACCAAAGGAAGGGGCAAGGGGCACGCGGCGGGGGGCGGGGGATTTCGAAATCTTTCCCACGCCCCTTGTCTCCCGCCCCCTGTCCCGGCTTTTAGAGGACATCCGGCTCGGCGGGACGCAGGGTCACTTCGACGCCCATCCGCCGTGCCAGCGATTTGAGCCGTTGCTCAAGCGACGCGAGCGAGCGGCGCGCAGGCAGCTCGACCTCAAGGAGCAAGAGATAGAGCGACGGGCTCTTTCGGCCGCCTCTGCCCGCGCTGCGATGGGTGTGGAGGTCGGTGACGTTCACGCCTACTTGCGCCAACAGATCCGATACGCGAAACACAATGCCAGCCTTGTCAGCTCCGTAAACGGTAATGAGGTACTGCTGCCCCTTCTTGCGGGGGGCGGTCGTCTCCTGGCGCGTCAGCGGCTTCACGTGGACCACCAAGTGCAGACGGCGCTCCAACGGCCCAAACGCCCGGCACAGCCGATCGGCGCTCACAGACGGCCCGCCGGAGAAAATGAGCATGATGGCGAACTCGCCCTCAAGCCGCGTCATGGCGGAGTCTTCAAGGTTGCAGCCAAGCCCGTAGAGCACCTTGGTCACGCCGGCCACGATGCCCGGCCTGTCCTTGCCCAGCGCCGTCACAATCCACCGCTTCGCCATTTTCGTCCCCTCTACGCTGAAACCGCTTCGATCCCTCGACTCCGGCTCGCTTCGCTCGCCGTCGCTCGGGACTTCGCACCGTCGGCGCATCCGTGGTGCTCCGCGTCGACGGATTCCACCTCAAAGCCCATGTCTTCGATCATCTGCCTAGCTTCCTCGGCCTTCTGGCCCGGCGTGGTCAGGTAGCCCTCCACAAAAATCGAGTTGGCGGGATAGAAAGCGAGCGGCTGGAGCGAGCGCAGATTGACCTCGCGGCCCCCGGCCGCCCGGATTTCGCTCGACGGGTTGAGGAACCGGAACAGGCACAGCGCCTTCAAACACTTCATCGGCGTCAGGAATGTGAAGGCCTCCATCGGGGTACCCTTGATCGGATGCAGGAAGTTGATCGGGATCGAGTCCATCTGCAGTTCACGGCACGCGAAGGCCAAGTCGAGGATGTCTTCATCCGTCTCGCCCATGCCGATGATGCCTCCGCTGCAGGTCATGAGGCCGGCCTTGCGGACGTTCTTCACGGTTTCGACGCGATCCTTATAGGTGTGCGTCGAGCATATCTCGGGATAAAACCGCTCGCTGGTATTGAGGTTATGGTTCACCCACCCCACCCCGGCCGCCTTGAGCTTACGCGCCTGCTCCTCCGAGAGCAGCCCCAGACAGACGCAGATCTCAAGCGGCACTTCTTGCTTAATCGTCCGCGTCACGTCACAGAACTGCTCAATCTCCTCATCGCTGGGCCCGCGGCCGCTGGTCACCATGCAGTAGCGCTTGGCGCCGGCTGCGACGGCCCGCCGCGCACCTTCAAGGAGCTGCTCCTTGATCATCAGCGGATACTTGTCGATGTCGGCGGTGGAGAGAGAAGATTGGGAACAGTAGTGGCAGTCCTCAGGACACAGGCCGCTGCGGGCGTTCTGCAGCACGCAAATCTTCACCCGCTTACCGAAGTGCACCTTGCGGACCTCGAAGGCCGCGCGCAGCAGCTCGGGGACATCATCATCGGTAAGACTGAGGATGGCGCGGCCCTCTTCGCGCGTGATCCCCTGCCCGCTGAGCGAACGCTGAACGAGCGATGTCCACTCAAGGCTCATTGGAGTGCAGCCTTCAACGACTGGGCCGTACGGTCCCACACACCCACATCGAACTCGGACAGACGCCCTCGAAGGAGCGACCGGGCGTTCGCATCGAGCGTCTTGAGATTCATGCCGCCGCGCATCGCCTCCGACATCCGGTTGACCGTCTCGGCGACATTCTTGTAGCCCACCCGGGCCGATGGATCAATCCAAAGCTCCGACACCGCGATCCCGCGATATCGCACCAGTCGATTAGCGGCGTCGAGCTCCACCGCCACCCACACGAGCCAATGCACCTGCGGGGCCGGCACCTCGTCCTTCCGTTGGACGAACCGCACGGTACTCTCCAACTCGCTGCGGCCATGCAGCGCGCCAGCGTCTACTGTGACAGTCCCCTCGGGACTGAGGATCAGGGCGGTGACAAGAGTCTGAGGCGCCATGATCTCGCCTATCCCTGTTGTGAGCGCAACCGGCTTGGTCATCATCATAATACGGTCAACCATAGGGTTGGAGGAACACCCTGCGGTTATTCATCTGGGTGTCCCCAGTGCCAGACACCGACGCGCCTGGCACGTTTTCCTGAATTCTCAAGCTGTCAATATCCGGCCCGCTTCCGCAATTTGTCCAGGGCCTTCGCTTTTTCTGCTTCAGGAATGCCGTCATCCGGCAATTCCAGGCCCTTCGTAACCCCCGCTCTCCCCAACGTCGTGACCATAAACTTATCCACCTCATCATTAGATCCCTTACCCAAATCAGACAGTTCTCCAGGAAATACTGTGGCTCCATTAAAATGTTTGAGCAGATTCTCCAGTTGGTCCACTAAGGCGACCAGGCTTCGTAGTTCTTCGATAGAAGGCGCGTAGTCTCCAGAAAATTCAGGATTTGCCTCTGCTAACTTCTCGGTAGAGTAGATATCCCGTAGTAGCAACGGCATGTCATAGCCATACTTAAAGCCGAGATTCCTGTATGCCTTCACAAGCTGTTTATGGGCATAGACGGCAATGGAGGGTTCGCCAACCGAAGGGTCTGCATTAATCCTCAACGCCTCAAGGGCGTGGGTAATTGCAGAGACCTGATCACCTTTGTTGTTATATGCGGTTGCGAGATGGACGAATAAAAGAGAGCGAACGGAAGAGGGGTTGTCTTCATAGAGCGATCGCTTTCTTGTAATACTCGACGGCGGCATCGTTGTCATTAGACAATGTGTAAGCCAAAGCTACATTGTCGTAGACTGCGACCAGCCGTTTTGGATCATTCTGCACCAGCTCAGCGCACTGCTGGAAAGCCTGGATGGCGTCCTCGTAACGCCCGCTCCCCATATAGCGGTCGGCTTGACTCCAAAGCTGGTCGTAACGCGTGCCAGCTTCTTGCGACTGATGCTTCTCCGGTTTGTTCTCATGCCGCGCATCTTCAGCATGCAGGGCGGAGGAGTAAAACGCGCTCAGCGAGAATCCTAGTAACACAGTGAAGAAGAAGGAAAAGACTCGGAGGCGGTCCAAATGGGATCGCCTGAGCGGATGGTCGGCTGGCATTTGTGGGCCACCTCCAGCTTTCCTCCAGCGTTCCTCCAGCTTTCCGTTCTTCATCGGTAGATGTCGCGGCGATGGCCGATATCGATGATGAGGACCAACAGCTCCTGCCGATGAATGAGGTACACGATGCGGTAGCTCCCTACCCGATAGGAGTACCGACCTTTCAGTTCGCC
>CAYJRJ010000057.1:0-5475 GCA_964372775.1 uncultured Planctomycetales bacterium
GGGTCCTATACGTACGGTGTGTGCTGGCCAGCACGGTCAGGCACGGATGGAAGGATGACCACAGGGTCTCTGTTCGCAGGACGCGAGCAGGGTGTTGACAAGCGTTTTCATGGAAGGAGGGACTTCATGCCTGAGCTCAACCATCCCACCCCACGCTCGCTGGCCGGAGGCCGGATCGCTACGCGATCCGGATCGGCAAAGCCGATCCCGAGCAGGGGGTGGGACCACCAGACCCTGCTCCATGCGCCGTCGCTCGCGGTGATGCCTCGTGACGGGTGGACCTTCTTCATCGACGGCGATGCGCCCAACTGGGTCTCCACCGATGAGCGCGGCGCGTGGCTGCTGCAGGCCGCGAGCGGATCGCCGGGGAGCTTCTCAGAGCTGGTGAGCCGCTACGCGAGCGAGTGGCACCTTGAGACCGGCAAGGCCTGGGTGCATGTGCATGCGTTCCTCAGCGACGCGTTGCGCCATGGCATCCTGAGCCTCGCACCGGTCGAGCGCCCGCCCTACCAGGGCCGCGCCAACCACCTGAGCCTCTCGCGGCTGCGCGAGGCGTGGTTGCATACGAACAACTCCTGCAACCTCGCCTGCGCGCACTGCCTTGTCAGTTCCTCGCCGCGCGGCGAGCAGGGGCTGCCGACGGCGATGTGGCAGGGACTCATCGACCAGATCGCAGCGCTGGGCGTGGATCGGC
Source organism: uncultured Planctomycetales bacterium (assembly GCA_964372775.1). Lineage (GTDB taxonomy): Bacteria > Omnitrophota > Gorgyraeia > Aquiviventales > Aquiviventaceae > CAYJRJ01. Next base: position 695 of record CAYJRJ010000057.1, read on the forward strand.
TCTACATCACCGGCGGCGAGCCGTTCGTGCGCCAGGACCTGCCCGAGCTGATTGGGCGCATCACCGAGCATCACCAGGTCGAGCTGATCATTTTGACCAATGCCACGCTGTTCGCCGGAGCACGACGCGCGCTCCTGGACCGGTTCAATCGTGAGCGCGTCAAGTTTCAGGTGAGCATCGACGGTTCGACTCCGGAGATCAACGATCCCATCCGCGGCAACGGCAGCTTGCACGCGGCCGTTGAGGGACTCAGGGAGCTGAGTCGGCGCGGATTCGACGTCACCCTCACCACCGTGACAACGAGCAGCAACCTCGACGATCTGCCGAATATCACCCGGCTGGCCGAGTCCTGCGGCGTGCGCGCGCAGCATCTGATGTGGATGCATCGGCGCGGCAGGGCGGGGACAGTCCCCATTCGGGGACAGTCCCCTTTAGAGGAAGACGGCTGGTCCCACCCCCTGCTCGGGATCGGCAACGCCGATCCGGATCGTATAGCGATCCGGCCTCCGGCCAGCGAGCAGGGGGTGGGATGGTTTCCCTCCACAGAGCGGTTGATTGAGGCGGTGCGTTCGGTGAAGCGCGAAGCCGACGCGCGCGGGATCATCCTCGACAACGCCGCCTCGTGTGAGCTGCGGGCTAACGCGCCCGCCGGTGTGAAGTTCGACCTCGGCAACGCGGGCTGGCAGAGCCTGTGCGTCTATGCCGACGGGCAGGTTTATCCCTCAGCCGCGTTTGCGAACCACAAACCGCTGCGGTGCGGGGATGCGACCAATGGGCAGACGATCGAGTCCATCTGGCGCAACAGCCCGGTGCTGCGCGAGATCCGCCAGGCGAGTGTGGTGCGCAAAGCGCAGGCCTCCGCCGATCCGCTGCGTTATCTCACCGGCGGGGGCGACCTTGAGCACAGCTACCTTTTTTCCGGCGAGTTCCTCGGAGACGATCCCTACTATCCGCTGTATCAGGCGATGCTGTTGGATGCGATGGATGCGTTGACGGCGCGCAAAGCCGCGCTGGTCAATCGCCGCTCGGGCTACGATGCGCCACGCATCCTCCATGCGATGGGTGATGGCGCGATCGTCTGTGGCACGACCGAGCTGGGCGCGCAGGAGATGGAGGTGGCGTTTTTGCACTCCAACTGCGTGCTCTCCTTTGATGTTGAGAAGCCGCGCAAGATCGTGCAGGAGTTTTACGGGCAGGCGGCCGAGACGCCGCAGGCCGAGCTGTGCTGCCCCACGAAGTACGACGACGCCGATATCGGCCACATTCCCCAGGAGGTGTTGGACCGGTTCTACGGCTGCGGTTCGCCGGTGACGGCCGCCGACCCGCAGCCCGGGGAGGTGTACGTCGATCTGGGTTCGGGTGCGGGCATCGACTGCTTCATCGCGGCCAAGCGCGTGGGCCCGACGGGGCGCGTCATCGGTATCGACATGACCGACCAGATGCTCGCCATCGCCCGCGAAAGTCAGGCGAAGGTCGCGCGGACGCTGGGCTATGACGTGGTCGAGTTCCGCAAAGGCTACCTCGAGGCGATTCCGGTGGAGGACAAGGAGGCGGACATTGTGACGTCGAACTGTGTGGTCAATCTCTCCCCGGATAAACCGAAAGTCTTCGCGGAAATCTGGCGTGTCCTGAAAGACCACGGGCGCGCCGTGATCGCCGACATCGTCTCGGATCGCGAAGTGCCGCCTCGGCTGAAAGTGAACGAGCGGCTCTGGGGCGAGTGCATCGTCGGGGCGCTGACTGAGGAGCAGTTTCTGTGCTCGCTCGAGCAGGCGGGGTTCTATGGCCTGTCGGTGCTGAAGAAAACGTTTTGGAAAACCATTGAGGGCTTCAACTTTTACTCGGTGACGGTGCAGGGGTTCAAGTTCGAGAAGACCGCCGGCTGCCAGTTCATCGGCCAGAGCGCGATCTATCGCGGCCCGTTCAAGTCGATCATGGATGAGGAGGGGCACTTGTTTCCGCGCAACATGGCGATCACCGTGTGCACCGATACGGCGGCCAAACTCTCGCGCCCGCCGTACGCGGGACTCTTCACGATCCTCGAGCCGAGCGGGGAAGTGCGGGAGCTCGTCGGGGCAGCCTGTTGTCCTGGGGGAAACGGAACCGCGTGCTGTTAACAGAGGGAGGAGATCGCGATGGCTGATGTGTCGATCCAGGTGCTGCCAAACGGACCCTTGATCGTGAAGGGGCCGGTGCTGGTGACTGACGCCAAGGGGCAGCCGATGCCCACAACCGAGCCGACGATTGCGCTGTGCCGCTGCGGCCACTCGGCCAGCAAGCCGATGTGCGACGGCTCGCACAAGCGCGTCGGGTTCCAGGGGTAGCTGCATGCGTCATGGTTGGGTTCACCCCCACACCAAGAATGAGTGAACGTACGCGGCGTCTTGGTGTGGGGGTCAAGCTCGGCCTCTTCGTGCTCCTTGTCGTGGGCGTTGGGTGGGTTCTCAAGCTGTTCGGGTTCGACGTCACGAAGATCACCCCTGATCGCGTGCGGGAGTTCGTGCTCTCGTTCGGGGTGTGGGCGCCGGTCATCTATCTCGTCATCTATGGGCAGCCGATCGTCCCGCTGCCTGCCAGCATCATCACCATCACCGGCGGTCTGGCGTTCGGGCCGGTGTGGGGTGCGGTGGCGGCCGTCTCGGGTGCGACCATCCGCGCGTGCACCCAGTTTCTCGTGGCGCGCCTGTTGGGTCGGGAGGCGGTGGCCAAACTCCTCAAGGGCAAAGTGGCCGCGCTTGATCAGCGGCTGGGTGAGAACAGCTTCAAAGCGGTGCTGCTGATCCGGCTGATCCCGAACTTCCCCTACGACGTGCAGAATTACGGGTTGGGGTTCTCGCAGGCGCGCTTCGCGCCGTTTGCGGCAGCGACCGCGCTGGGCATTCTGCCCGCGTCCTTCACCCTGGTCTACCTCGGCTATTCGCTCACAGATCCGAAGCAGATCTGGAAGCTCGCCCTGGCCATCCTGCTGATCGTCGGCCTCACCGTGGCGACCTCGAAATGGAAACCTCAGCAGCGACCATCCGCATAAGAGGAGGGAACCGATGAAGCGTGCCTGGCCGGTCATGTGCATCATTTGCGGATTGGGTCTTCCGCCATCATACGCGTTCGCTGAGAAGGCGATTGCGCAGATCCAGGCGACAAGCGAAGGGCTCGGTGTCGCTGGCGAGGCGACGCTGGCGGATACGCCGGCGGGTCTTCAGGTGGAGGTCCACGTCGAAGGGGCGAGTCCCGGCCGGCACGGCCTGCATATCCATCAGTACGGTTTGTGCAGCGACCATGGCAACGCTGCCGGCAGCCACTACAATCCTCACGGCGCCCCCCATGGATTTCTGCCGACCGATGGGATTGAGAAGGCGCATCCGGGCGATCTTGGGAATATCGACGTCGGTCCAGATGGCAGCGGGCATCTCGACGTGGTTCTTTCAGGGGTGACGTTGAACAGCGGTCCCAATAGCGTCGCGGGCCGCGCGATCATCCTCCATGAGCAGCCCGACGATTTCGGCCAGCCGACCGGCAACGCCGGCGGGCGCATCGGCTGCGGGCCAATTCTGCTGAGCCCCGACGCCTCATGACGCTGGCACTGCTCGCGGGCGCAGTGTTCTTTCTCGCCTACAGCAACGGCGCCAACGACAACTTCAAGGGTGTGGCCACCCTCTTCGGCAGCGGCACTACCGATTACCGCCGGGCGTTGTGGTGGGCGACCGGCACCACCTTTGCCGGCACCCTCGCGGCCATCATCGTATCCGGGGGATTGGTGAGGACGTTCAGCGGGAAAGGGCTGGTGCCGGACGCCCTGACGCGCGAGCCGGCGTTTCTGCTCGCGGTGGCATTCGGCGCGGCCGCCACAGTGATATTGGCGACGCTGACCGGCCGGCCCATCTCGACAACCCATGCGCTCACCGGAGCGCTGGTAGGGGCGGGATTCGCTGCGGCCGGGTCGGTCAATCTGTCAAAGTTGGGGCAGGGGTTTTTCCTGCCGCTGGCTGTTAGTCCCTTCCTCAGTTTCGCATCGACGGCGCTCCTCTACCCGCTCTTGCGCCTTGCCCGTGTGCGTCTTGGCGTGGAGCGGCAGATGTGTTTGTGCGTGGATGGCGGCCTGCCGCAGGCGGTGCAGGTCCGTCCCGACGGGACGGCGGTGTTGTCGTCGAGCGGGATTGCGTTGTCGGTCGGCCAGCTCTCGCAGTGCACGCAGCGCTATCACGGCCGTCTCTTCGGCTTCGACTCCCAGCGCATCCTCGACCAGCTCCACTTTTTGTCTGCCGGCGCCGTGAGCTTTGCGCGAGGGCTCAACGACGCGCCGAAAATTGTCGCCCTGCTCATCGCCGCAACCGCCGTCGGTCTGCCGCTGTCAACGGCCATGGTGGGCGTGGGGGTGGCGATGGCGCTCGGCGGTCTGCTCAACGCCCGGCGGGTCGCGACGACCATGAGCCAGCGGATCACCGCGATGAACCACGGGCAGGGATTCACCGCGAATGTTGTCACAGCGTTGTTGGTGCTGTGCGCCTCGCGCTGGGGGCTGCCCGTGTCAACCACCCACGTCTCGTGCGGCAGCCTGTTTGGGTTGGGTGCCGTCACGCGACAGGGACAGTGGCGGACGATCGGCTCGATTCTGCTCTCTTGGGTGGCGACCCTGCCGATCGCCGCCCTGTGCGCCGCGCTGGCCTATCGTCTCTTATGAAGCCGAGCATTCTCTTTGTCTGCGTTGCCAACTCCTGCCGGTCGCAGATGGCGGAGGCGATGGCGAAATCGCTCACGCAGGGCGTCTGGGATGTGTGGAGCGC
>CAYJRJ010000058.1:0-4646 GCA_964372775.1 uncultured Planctomycetales bacterium
CGCCGAGGCCGCGGCTTTGGTGGGGCGTTCATAATGAAACGAAGAAGGAATGGCCGTGGTGTCGTGCGTCGAGTTGTCCGTCGGCTCGAACAGACGTATCGACCCCAGCGAATCATTCTGTTCGGGTCATATGCAGAGAACCGCCAGACGAAAGACAGCGATATCGACCTGTTGATTATTAAGGATACCAAGCGGTCGTTCTATCAGCGGCTCTCTGACGTCCGGAAAGTTGCCGAACCCGTTATCAGGGGGTATCCGTTTGACCCAATTGTGTTGACGTCGAGGGAGCTCGAGCAGCGACTCGCCCGTGGTGACCAGTTTCTCCAGGCAATCGTTACCAGCGGCCGGCCCCTGCATGGCTGACACCAACGCTGAGTCGCTTTACCCTGGCGATTGGTTCCGTATCGCAGCGCAGGATCTGGAGCGAGTGGCGAAGCGTCTCGCCGAGGGCGACACCGAAGACGCCGCCTTTCGACTGCAGCAGGCTATCGAAAAGTCCCTGAAAGGCTTTCTGCTTTTACACGGATGGAAGTTGAAACGTACGCACGACCTCGGCGCCCTGTTGACCGATGCTGTTCGATACGATCGCCATCTGGAACGCTTTCGAGGCCTCTGTCGTACAGTGTCATCGTACTATCTCGTGCAGCGCTACCCCCTGTTTGAGGAGAGTCCACCGACCGACGAGGTTCGAGCCTCCTATGCGAAGGCCAAAATGTTTGCCCGTGCGCTCACGAGGCGAAGTGTGCGACACCGCAAGTAGCCCAGATGGCAACCCCAAAGCTGGTGGCGATCGATGACGAGGTGGAGTTCACGAAGACGCTCGATCAGTTTTTCAGCGCGCGAGGGTATGAGGTGCACGTAGCACTCACCGGCACCTCGGGCATTGAGCTGGTCGACTATCATGATCCGGACGTCGTGCTCGTGGATCTGAAGCTGCCGGGGCTCGATGGGGATGAGGTCTTGAAGCACATCCGGCGCACGCATCCGCGCACGAAGGTGATCGTCATCACCGCCTACAACGACGGCGGCAAAACCCGCGACAGGCTGCTCTCCCTTGGGGCGTTCGCCTACTTCGACAAGCCGCTTTCATCGCTGCGCGATCTCTTCGATGTGGTCAAGCGCGCAGCCCCGTCGTCCACCCAACCCTCCCCCTCCTCCTAAAAACGCCCATGTCGCTGAAACGGGTGCAGCTTACCAAGATCGCGCTGGCCATCGGACTCTACGTGGTCGTGGTGATGCTGCCGACGGTGGTGGTGCGGCTGTTATCCGCGCCGCTAGCGCGATACCTGGGCGCGGCATGGTGGGTGGTGCCTGTGGGGTTGTTCGTGCTCCTGGCCGCCCTCGCGCCGCTGCTGTATCTGACCTTTACGCAGCGGCTTGAAGAGCGCCTGCTGAAAGACCAGCGCCGGTACCACCGGACGCTCATCGCCGCCTCCAGCGGCATGACGCGCATCAAGAACATCCAGCGGTTGTGCCGGCTCATCGTCCATGTGGTCAACCGCACGGTGCGGCTCACGCATACGGGACTCTTCCTCTATAACGCCAAGGAGCAGCGCTACACGCTGCAGGCGGTGCGCCATCAGTCGATGATGCCGCAGCAGATGAGCGTGGACGCGTCCGATCCGCTCATCGAGGTGCTCCAGGAGGAGAAGGACATCGTGCTGCTGGAGGAGTTGCAGTGGGAGATGGATACGATGCGCTCGGTCTCGAATGAGCGCTCCAAGCAGCTCGCCTGGGCGTACTCGTGGATGCGCAAGCTGGAAGCGAAGCTCATCGTGCCCAGCTTCTCGAACGACCGGCTGCTCGCCTTTCTGGTGCTCGGCGCCAAGCGTTCGGGCGAGCGCTACACGACGGATGACATCGCCATCTTCTCCGGGCTGGCGAACCAGGGGACGCTGGCGCTGGAGAACGCGATGTACTTCGAGGAGCTGCGCAATAACGAAGCCTACATGATCCAGTCGGAGAAGCTGGCCAGCCTCGGGCAGCTCGCCTCGGGCATGGCCCATGAGATTCACAATCCGCTGACGATCATCTCCGGCGAGTCGCAGCTCTACCTCGAGCGGTTCAAGGGCAAGGATGCCGAGGTGGACACCGTGCTCAAGAGCATCATCGAGGAGTGCCAGCGCGCGGCGGATATCACGCGGCGCATCTTGCGGTTTGCCAAGCCCGCGCTCTCCGACTTCGTGCCGCTGGAGGTCAAGTCGATCATCGAGGAGAGCTTAACACTGGCTGGCTATCAGACGCGGATGGATCGGGTGGAGCGCTCGGTGGTTATTGAGCCGAACCTGCCTTTGGTGCGCGGCAACCCGAATCAGCTCCAAGAAGTTCTGCTCAACTTGATCCTGAACGCCTGCCAGGCGATGGGCGAGCCGGGGGGCAAGCTGCAGGTGCGGGCGGCCAGCAACGGGACCTCCGTGCAAATTCAGGTCATCGACAGCGGGCCGGGGATTCCGGCGGGCAAACTCACGAAGATCTTCGACCCTTTCTTCACGACGAAGGCCACCGGCACCGGGCTGGGCCTGTTCGTCAGCCAGCGGATCATGAAGGCGCACGGCGGGACGATGGAGGTCGAGTCCGAGGAAGGCCGCGGGGCCTGTTTTACGCTGCGCCTGCCCCTTGCTTCCCCGACTGCGGCGAAGAGCTCGAGCGTGCCGGTGGCAGCCGGGCACGGGTCTGACGCATGAGTTCCGGGTTGCTTGCCCCCACACCAAATCGCCGCTCGGCCCGGCAGCTCGCCAGACCGCTCGATTCGTCTGGAACCGTTGGAGCTAATTCGAGCTCACGACAGCGATTTGGTGTGGGGGTTGTCAGCGCGACCCTTGCTCAGGTATGGTAGAGGGTGGGGTAGAGCGTACTTCTGAACGAGCCATGGTAAAACTCCTCATCGCTGACGACGAGCAGAAAATCTGCCGCTTGCTGGAGACGTTTTTTGTCGAGCGGGGGTTCGACGTCACCGTCGCCCATGACGGGGCAACCGCCCTCGCGCGCATCAAGCAGGATCGGCCGCACCTGGTCTTCCTCGATCTGCACATGCCCGGCCTGCACGGCATGCAGGTGCTCAAGGAAGCCCATCAGTTCGACAAGACGACCAAGTTCATCGTCATCACCGCGGTCGAGGACGAGGAGTCGGTGAAGCAGGCGAAGGCGCTGGGTGCTATCGACTACGTCATCAAGCCGTTCAGCCTCGAATACCTGAAAGAAGAAGTGCTCGCCAAGGTGAGCGCCTCGCTCTACGAGGATTTGCGGGCCGCCAACCAGCAGCTCACGCAGTCGCTCGACGAATTGCGCCAGGTCACGCGCGGGATCGTCGCGGCCTTCTCCATGGTGATCTCCAAGATCGACCCCCACTATACGCACGAGCACGTCTCGCGCAGCGTGGAGTACGCCAGCCGCATTCTGGCGCGGCTGCGGGAGCAGGGAGTGTCGCTGGGCGAGATGCCGGAGGAAGTGATGCTGGCCGGCATCCTGCTGCATGACGTGGGCAAGATTTTCACCCCCAAGGAGATCCTCTTTAAGCCGGGACCCTTGTCGGATGAGGAGTGGAAGATCATGCGCCGGCATCCGGTGGATGGCGCCGAGATTCTGGAGAAAATCGACGGCCTAAAGGAGATGTCGAAGATCGTGCGCTACCACCAGGAGGCCTTTGATGGCTCCGGCTATCCGGAGGGGCTCAAGGGCACCGAGATTCCCATCGGGGCGCGCATCGCGACCGTGGTGGACGCGTTTGATGCCATGGTCACCGACCGGCCCTACCGCAAGGGGATGACGGTGGAGCAGGCGGTTGAGGAGCTTAAACGCAATCGCTCGACCCAGTTTGACCCGGTGGTGGTGGATGCGCTGGTGAGCCTCTATGAGGAAGGGACGCTCAAGCCCTGCCACCTGCCCGATCCGGCGCATCGCATGGCGCAAGAGGCGATCCAGGCGATGGGCGACAACCACCATGCGCCAGCGCCCGTGGTGGCCAAGGCGCGCCCGGCCGTCAATCCTTCCGAAGTCAAACCCTCCTAGCAAGTCTTTCCATTCTCTCTCGTAAGACAAATGTATGTTGTGTCAAATGTATTTTGTTGACTCCCTGTTAGAGAGATGATATATTAAAAACTAAGTATTTCATAAATAGCAAAATCTAGAGGAGGTCATGAGAGGATATCTCATTCACGTAGCGGGGCGGCTACGTGTTGCGCTCCTCCTTATTGTAGCGGCCTGGGGGTTGGTGTTCCCCTCACGACTCTGGGCTGCCGACACAACAGTTCCCAGCAAACCTGTCGTTACTGACGACGGTACCGCTACGATTTCCACGACCACCCTTCATGCTGTCTGGACCAGTTCGGATGCCGAGTCCGGCATTGCCGAGTACCAGTACCTCATCCGCCAAGACTCCACCTCGGGCGCAATCCTCGTCAACTGGACCTCCACGAGCACGACCGCTTCGGTGACCCGCAGCGGCCTTACACTCTTGCAAGGGAAAAAGTACTACTTTCAGGTCAAGGCAAAGAACGGGGCAGGGTTATGGTCTTCAATCGGAAGCTCCAACGGCATCACGGTGGATACGACCGAATCCGGAGCCCCGGGGCAGCCCACCGAGGGCTCCTCGACCACGGATGCCGACTACGATGCAGATGGCAAGTACACCGTCTACTGGCCGGCCG
>CAYJRJ010000059.1:0-4436 GCA_964372775.1 uncultured Planctomycetales bacterium
CGATGGTGCCGATGTTCACGTGGGGCTTCTTGCGCTCAAACTTGGGCTTGGACATTTATCCCCCCACCTGGTTGGGGCCGCTATCAGCAGCCCGACAATCTGCTTGTTGAACTGTCACTTCGTCCTGCATCGTCTCCCCAAAGCGCTCCACTCACGAGATTGTTCACGGCGGCACCTGCCGCTCTCACAACCAGGTGGGGGGATTTAGCGCTTGCCTCCTTTTCCCGTCAACCCTGCTGCAATGTTGGGCGGAACTTTTTCATATCGTGCCGGTTCCATCGAATAGGCTGCGCGTCCCTGCGACAGCGAGCGGATGGCCGTCGCATACCCAAACATCTCTCCCAGCGGAACAAACCCGCGAATGATACGACTGGACCCGCGCGGCGCGGTGGATTCGACCTGTCCGCGCCTCGAGCCCAAGTCGCCAATAATTTCTCCCATGCACGATTCCGGCGTCACCACCTCGACCAGCATGATCGGCTCTAGCATCACAGGGCGCCCCTTTCGCATGCCTTCTCGAAACGCTTCGATCGCCGCAATCTTAAAGGCGATCTCGGAGGAGTCGACGTCGTGATAGGAGCCGTCAAAGAGGGTCACGGTGACATCCACCACCGGATATCCCGCCATCGGACCGGAGTTGGCCGCCTCCATCACCCCATCTTCCACGGCGGGGATGAACTCTTTTGGAATACGGCCTCCCACGACCTTGTTGATGAACGTGATGCCGCTCTTGGGCTCGGCAGGTTCCAGCATCAGGACGACGTGGCCGTATTGGCCGCGGCCTCCGGACTGCTTGATGTGCTTATACTCGGCTTCCTCGACCGGCTGGGTGAGGGTCTCCTTGTAGGCGACCTCCGGCTTTCCAGAGTTCACTTCCACATTGAACTCACGGCGCAGCCGATCGATGAGAATCTCGAGATGGAGCTCGCCCATGCCTTCAATAAGCGTCTGCCCCGTCTCGGGGTTATACCGGACGCGGAAGGTCGGATCCTCGGATTGGAGCCGTCCGAGCGCGGTACTGAGTTTATCCTGCTCGGCCTTCGCCTTCACCTCGATAAACATCGAGACCACCGGCTCGGGAAACTGAATACGCTCGAAGAGGACCGGGTGATCTTCATCGCAGAGCGTGTCGCCGGTCTTCACGTCCTTGAGGCCAACGATCGCGGCGATGTCTCCCGCCTTGATCTCTTCGATGATTTCCTGCTTGTTGGCGTGCATCCGCAACAGCTTGCCGATGCGCTCCTTGCGCCGCTTGGTGGCGTTGAGGACTGTTTCGCCGGAGTGCAGCGTCCCTGAATAGACGCGGGTAAAATAGACCTCCCCGACGAATTTGTCGCTGGCGATCTTAAAGGCCAGCGCGGTGAACGGCCCGGTCTCATCGGGCTGCAACGCAATGATGGTGTCGGGGTCCGCAGGCGCGTGGGCAGGGGGGATCGGAATGTCCAGCGGTGAAGGCAGATAGTCGCAGACGGCGTCCAGCAACGGCTGCACGGCGATGTTGCGAAACGACGCGCCGCAGAGCACGGGAACGAAAATCGGATCGCGTTTGTCTCCCTGCTGCTCGATGAGCTCGGCGGTGCGCAGCGTCGAGCGGCGGATCGCGTCGCGAAGCTCCTGCTCCGTCGGCTCCTGCTCGTGCACGTACTTCTCCATCAGCTGATCATCGTATTCCGACACGCCTTCCAGCAAATCATGCCGGTACTGCTTCGCCTGCTCCTTCAGCTCCGTGGGAATCTCGCCGATCTCGGGTTGCGCGGCGGGGTTCGTGGAATCAAACTTGATGCTTTTCATGGTGACCAGGTCCACCACGCCGACACACGTGTCCTCATGGCCCCAGGGAATTTGCAGAGGAACGGCCTTAGCACCCAGCCGTTCCCGGATCTCTTTGACCACCGCGAAGAAGTCGGCCCCGGTGCGGTCGAGCTTATTGACGAAGGCGATGCGGGGCACGCCGTACTTGTCCGCCTGGCGCCAGACCGTCTCGGACTGCGGCTCGACACCTCCGACGGCGCAGAAGACCACCACGCAGCCATCGAGTACCTTGAGGCTGCGCTCGACCTCGGCGGTGAAGTCGACATGGCCCGGAGTATCGATGAGGTTGAAACGGTAGTTGCGCCAGAAACAGGTCGTGGTCGCCGCGGTGATCGTGATGCCCCGCTCGCGCTCCTGCGCCATCCAGTCAAGCGTCGTTGTCCCCTCATCAATCTCGCCGATCTTGTGGATACGGCCGGTGTAGAACAAGATACGCTCCGACGTCGTCGTCTTGCCCGCGTCGATGTGGGCGATGACCCCGAAGTTCCTCGTGTAGGTCAGCCGCTCAACCGACTCTTTGCTAAGCTTTTGCTCTGTCGTGGTCATTGTGTATCGTACGGGACGTTTCTATTTTTCGCCCTTGCTTGCGTCAGCGAAAAATAGAAATGTCCCGGAATCAATCCGGGTTGGATCAGCAGAGCCTCGCGACTTACCATCTGTAATGCGCGAACGCTCTGTTCGCCTCGGCCATCTTATGAGTTTCTTCCCGCTTGCGGACCGCCGAACCTTCGCCCTTATAGGCGCTCAACAACTCATCGGCCAGCCGCTTGGACATCGGGGCACCCCGCCGCGATGACGCGGCGTTGCGCAGCCAGCGCAGTGCGAGCGAGAGGCTGCGGTCATGGCGGACCTCGATCGGAATTTGGTACGTGGCACCCCCCACCCGCCGCGCCTTCAGTTCGACGTGCGGCCGGATATTCTCGACGGCCTTATGGAACACCGTCAGCGCATCGTTCGTCCCGGAGGCCTTCTTCACCACGTCAAAGGAGGTGTAGACGATGCGCTCTGCGGTGGATTTCTTGCCATCGTGCATGAGCATGTTGATCAGCTGCTGGACCAGCCGGTTGTTGTACCGGGGGTCCGGCGGCGTCTCGGTTTTTGCCACACGTCGTCGTCGACTCATCGTTGGGCTGGAGGCTGGAGGCTGGAGGCTGGAGGCTGGACGTCCGATGTGACACGTCTTTGCCTACAGCCTTCAGCTTTCAGCCTTAAGCAAACGTTGTTCTTCATCACGCTGCCTTAACGGCCGGTTTGGCTTCAGCTGTGGCCGCGGCGGGCTTCGCGCTCCCACCTTGAGGAGCCTTGGCCCCATACTTCGAACGCGACTTGCGCCGCTGATTCACCCCGGAGGCATCGAGTGTGCCCCGCACAATGTGATAGCGCACGCCCGGCAGGTCCTTCACACGGCCGCCGCGCACCAGCACAATCGAGTGCTCCTGCAGGTTATGCCCTTCCCCCGGGATGTACGCCGTCACCTCAATCGCTGTCGTGAGGCGGACCCTGGCAATTTTTCGCAGCGCGGAATTGGGCTTCTTGGGCGTCATCGTCTTCACCTGCACGCACACGCCACGGCGCTGCGGGCAGCTCTTCAGGGCGGGCGCCTTCGTCTTCTTGCGCAGCGAATGGCGTCCGATGCGAATCAACTGGCTCACGGTCGGCATCACCGCGCCCCAACCCCACCAGGAAATGCGGAGTGCGGGGTGCGGAGTGCGGAATCGAACAAGGCTTTCCATTCCGCATTCCGCATTCCGAATTCCGAACTCTGCGCAGACAACTTCATGAAGGTGTTTCCCCCTCTAACCCCGCCGCCGCTTCGGGACCACCGTTCTCTTCAGTCTCCGACGAGAGCCGCAACGGCTCCGGAGCCAGCTTGAGCATCTCGCCGATCCGATTGGCCGGAAAGCCGGTGCCCGCCGGAATCAGGTGGCCCATGATCACGTTTTCCTTCAGGCCCACGAGCGTGTCGCGCTTGCCGCTGGCCGCAGCCTCGGTGAGCACGCGCGTGGTCTCCTGGAAGCTCGCCGCGGCGATGAAGCTCTCGGTTGAAAGGCTCGCCTTCGTGATGCCCAGCAGAATCGGCGTGCCCTGCGCCGGCTTGCCGCCTTCTTTCTTCACGCGCTCGTTTTCCTTCGCGAAGCGCCACTTGTCGATCTGCATCCCGATGAGGAAATCGGTGCCGCCCGGCTCATCGATGCGCACCTTGCGCAGCATCTGGCGCACGATGACCTCGATGTGCTTGTCGTTGATCTTGACGCCCTGCGAACGGTAGACCTCCTGGATTTCGTTCACGAGGTACTCCTGGAGCCCCCGCTCGCCGATGACCCGCAGAATGTCCTGGGGGACAATCGGCCCGTCGGTGAGGGCGGAGCCGTTCTGGACGTAGTCTCCCTTATAGACGTTGAGGTGCTTGCCGTGCGGGATGAGGTACTCCTTCGTCATGCCCGAGGCGCTCTTGATGATGATGCGCCGCTGGCCCTTCTTCGCGGTGCCGAAGTCCACGATGCCGTCAATTTCGGCGATGATCGCAGGGTCTTTCGGCCGTCGGGCCTCGAAGAGCTCTGCGACACGTGGCAGACCGCCGGTGATGTCCTTCGTCTGGCTGATCTTGCGGGCGGTCTTGGCCA
>CAYJRJ010000060.1:0-4337 GCA_964372775.1 uncultured Planctomycetales bacterium
GTGGCCGCTCGGCCCTCCAGACGTCCGGCTCCGCATGCGCCCGGCCACCCGCCGCCGGCGCGTACGCGAGGTGGAAGGTCGGGTCACGCGCAACCCGGCGAAGCGCATGCGCGGGCTCAGCCCGGCGAGGCGCCCTCGCTTTCATCGCCGCGGCCATGTTGTCTGACGAGCCCCCTTCGGGGCGAGGAGTTCATGGCCGGGGCGCCGCAGCCGGGCGCCCGGCCCGAGGCCCGCAGGCCGAGGGATCCTGAACCGCAGCGAGGGAGAGCCCGCGTTAAGCGCGAGCCGGTTGCGCGTGGCCCGGCGCGCTGAGCAACTATACGCAGCTTGATGACACACGACTGAGTTGATATAGTACGTCCATGTTGTTTACGGTCGCACTTGGGGCGTGCGTCCTCTTTCTGCTGGGCTACCTCTTCTACGGGCGGCTGCTCGCAAAGTGGCTCGATCTCAATCCGAAGCGCATCACGCCTGCCTGCGAGATCAACGACGGCGTGGACTTCGTCCCTGCCAAGGCACCGCTGCTCTTAGGCCAGCACTTCTCCGCCATCGCCGCGGCCGGACCGATCGTCGGGCCAATCCTGGGCGCCTTGTGGTTCGGCTGGGTGCCGGCACTCCTGTGGATTGTCTTCGGCGCCATCTTCTTCGGCGCCGTTCACGACTGCACGAGTCTGGTCAGCTCCGTCCGCCACAAGGCTCGCTCGATTGTCGAGCTCGTGCATGAGCATCTCGGCCGTAGGGCGCACCTCTTGTTCATGGGCTTCGTGTGGCTCTCGCTCATCTACGTCATCGTGGCGTTCACCGATCTCACCAGCAGCTCATTCGTCGAAGCCACCTACGGCGGCGGCGTGGCGACCTCGTCTTTGCTCTACTTGGGTGTCGCGGTCGCCATGGGCCTGAGCCTCTACAAGTGGCGCATGCCGCTGCCTCTCGCAACCGCCATCTTCCTTCCCGTCGTCGGCCTCATCATCTGGCTTGGCCAATCGATCCCGATCATCCTCCCCTCAACGTGGCCGGTGCGCCCGCAGCTGGTCTGGAACATCGTCATCCTCGGCTACTGCTTTCTCGCCTCAATTATCCCATTGTGGCTGTTGCTGCAACCGCGGGGCTATCTCGGCGGGTTCTTTCTCTACGTCACACTGGCGGCGGGTGTCATCGGGCTGCTGCTCGGAGGCGACCGTATCCAGTATCCGGCGTTTCTCGGTTGGACAAGCCAGCGTGGTTTTCCCCTCTTTCCCATGCTCTTCGTCACCGTGGCGTGCGGCGCCTGCTCGGGATTCCACGGCATCGTCAGCTCGGGAACCACCTCAAAGCAGATCGCCCGTGAATCGGACTGCCGGATCGTGGGCTACGGCGGGATGCTGCTGGAAGGGTTGGTGGCGGTGATCGCGCTGGCGACCGTCATGCTGCTCGCTCCCGGAGACGCCGCCACCCAGCAGTCGCCGGACCGAATCTATGCCAACGGCCTGAGCCACTTCGTGGAGGGGTTCGGCGTCAACCGCGACCTCGCGCGCTCGTTCGTGCTGCTGGCCTTCGCCACGTTCATCTACGACACGCTCGATGTAGCGACGCGCCTGGGCCGTTACGTGTTTCAGGAATTGACCGGCTGGAAGGGACGCTGGGGGAGTATCGTCGCCACGCTCGCCACACTGGCACTACCGGCAATCAGCGTCAGCTGGACCGTGAGAGATCCGTTGGGAAATGTGGTGCCGGCGTGGAAACTGTTCTGGACGCTCTTCGGCACGTCCAATCAGCTGCTGGCGGCGCTGACCTTAGTGACGATCTCGGTCTGGCTCAAGCGCACGAAACGGCCGTGGCTCATCAGCGCGCTGCCGGCCGCCTTCATGCTCATCATGACGCTCTGGTCGCTGATCCTCATGGTGAAACCTTGGCTGGCCTCGCTGCTGGCCGGCCAACCCGCCTGGAACGGCATCGCGTTCGTCTCGCTCATCCTGCTCGGGCTGGCGGTCCTCGTGCTGACCGAGGGTTTCAAAGCTCTTACTCGGTCGACTTAGGTCAGACTGGAAATCCCAGCGCGCGCAGTTCCCGCTCAAGTTGACGGTCATCCTGAAACCGGATGGCGGTCAACCCAACCGCTCGACCGGCCTCAACCATCTCCGGACGATCATCAACATACACCACCGCTTGAGCGGGAACCTTCGCGCGCGCAAGCGCCAGGCGGTAGATTTGCGGATCAGGTTTTCGACACCCCACATCGCACGACGCCACCCAGTCATCAAAAAACGCCAAAGACGGAATCGTAGCTTTGACGTGTTGCAGATGAAGCGTGTTCGTGTTGGTCAGCGCGATCAGCGTGTAGCGGTGTTGCAGCCGTTGGATGAGGGCGGTCGATTCCCGCTTTTCACTGAAGATGTCATTCCAGAATCGCACAAACTGCTCATAGCTCCATGGCAGGCGCAGCTTCGTCCGCAGCCCCTCGTAGTAGGTCTGGGGGCTGATGCGCCCGATTTCGAACTGCAGCAGCGCCTCGTCATACACGACGCGCTGCACCTCATCGAAGGAGCGTCCCACAAGCTGCGCTACATGGTGCACCACCCGGTCCGCGTCATAATCAACCACGACCCCTCCCAAATCGCACAGAATCACCCGATACATCATCGGGGTGGAAAATGGCATGGCGGCGCCTTCAGCAAAGATCCTTGAGGAATGCGCGGAAAGGCAATACTAGGCGGAAAACGAATGGCCGCAGCCGCAGGACTTCTTGGCAATCGGATTCTGAAACTCGAAGCCGCCGCCCATGAGGCTGTTCTTGAAGTCGACGGTCGTCCCATCGAGATAGAGGTGGCTCTTGGCGTCGATGAGAACCTTCACTCCGTCCTGCTCGAACACGGTGTCGTACTGCTTGGGCGTTGCCTCATCGAGGGCCACGACGTACGACATGCCGGAGCACCCGCCCCCCTTGACCCCGAGCCGTAGGCCAAGGTTGGGTTTCTGCTCTTTTTCGATGAGCCGTTTGACTTCTTGCGTTGCCGATGGAGTCAGTGCGATCATGTGACATCCCTCCCTATCAATTGCTTCAATTATACCAGGCTTCTCTGTAAGCCTCAAGCCTTTTTCCGTCGACCGCTCAGCCGAGTAATGAGCGCCCGGTTTGCCGGTGGAAACTCATACCGGATGAGTTCCGCCGCCTGGACCCAGCGGACCGCCTGGGCGTCGAGCGGCCGGGGGCGCCCGCGCGCCAGGACGCAACGGAAGACCCGGAATGACACAATGCCGTCGGTAAACTCATGGCGCATTCGGCCATACGGCGTAACGGCGCGAACCGTCACGCCGAGCTCCTCGCGCAGCTCGCGGCGCAGACAGACCTCCCACGATTCTCCCGACTCGCACTTGCCGCCGGGAAACTCCCAGCAGCCGCCGAACGAATCGCGGTCATGGCGCTGGCAGATCAGGATACGGCCGCGCCGCTCAATCACGGCGACGGCGGCGTGAACCCCGTTCCAACGTGTTGGAACGGGGTGAAGGCGTCGTTTACGTTTGGCTCGCACCATTCTTCCACGGAAAGCTGGCACAGGTCCGGCGAAACGTACAGGTGGGGCATCGCGGCGCGCGCGCCGTGCAGATCATCGCGCCAAAGTCCATCATGGCCTGGTTGATGACATAGGCTTTTCCCTGCGGGATGACCGCTTCGGCCAATCCCCAAAGCCGCCGCTGGGCGCGCCCGCTCTTCAATGAGCCTCGTAGCCCGAAGTACCGGGAGAGCAACCGCGCCACGTTGGTATCGACGATCGGCGCGTCTTTCTTGAATGCAAAACTCAACACTGCCCCGGCCGTGTAGCGGCCGATGCCATCCATCGCCAGCAGCCCATCGTAGGTATCGGGGATCCGGCCGTTGTGGTCGCGCAGCGTCTGCTGCGCGATCCGCCGCAGGCGCAGCGGCCGGATGTTGTACCCGAGTGGGTACCAGACGCGACGAAGCTGCGGTGTCTTCGCCTGAGCCAACGCTTCCAACGTGGGGTAGCGCCTGAGAAATTCGTGATACTTGGGAATGACGCGATCCACCTGCGTCTGCTGGAGCATGATTTCCGAGACGAGGATTTCGTAGGGGTCGCGGGTCTTGCGCCACGGCAGATCCCGTTGATGCCGATCGTACCAGGCGAGGAGGCGCCGCTGAAACGCGCGGAGTCGTACTAACGAGGCCATCGTGTGCAAGCACGATACCATGAGAGAAGGCAAAAGGCAAAACGCAAAAGGAAAAATTACAAGGCAAAATTCAAAATTTTGACTTTTGAATTGTACTTTTGCCTTTTGCCTTTTACCTTACATTGAAGTCCTTATTTACCGGTCGGGTGGGTTTTGTTACAATACGGCGCGTT
>CAYJRJ010000061.1:0-4062 GCA_964372775.1 uncultured Planctomycetales bacterium
CCACCATCATGATGTCCGGGTCATGGCGCAGCATCGAGCGCAGCCCCTGCGCGAACGAAAAGCCGATCTTCGGGTGCACCTGTAGCTGCGTGATGCCGGTGAGTTGATACTCGATCGGATCCTCAATCGTGAGGATCTTGACGCGCGGCCGGTTCAGCTGCGACAAGCAGGCGTAGAGCGTCGTCGTTTTGCCCGATCCGGTCGGGCCGGTCACGAAGATGATGCCGTGGGGCTTCTGAATCAGCGAGGCGAGCAGCTTCAGGTTATCCTCCATCAAGCCGAGCTGCTCGAGGCTGTAGAGCATCGTCGCAGACAGCAGCCGGACGCCGACGGTCTCGCCGTAGCTCGTCGGCAGCACCGAAATGCGAAGGTCCAGCTCCTGGCCGTCCAGCCGGATCTTGATGCGGCCGTCCTGCGGCAGCCGCCGCTCGGCGATGTCCAGCTTGGCCATGACCTTCAGGCGCGAGATGATCGCCTGGTGCAGCTTGACCAGATCGGGCGGCGTGGGGATGTCGTACATCACGCCGTCGATGCGCTGGCGGATGCGCAGCTGCTGGTCGAAGGGCTCGATGTGGATATCCGTCGCCCGCTCGCCCACCGCGCTGAGCAACAGCTGGTTCACAAACGAGATGACTGAGGCTTCATCGGGCTTGGCGGTGATGTCCTCGGCAGCACTTGCTTCCCGCGTCGTCTCGCGCGTGCCGGTGTCGAGGATGCGCTCCACCGCCGAGGCGCCGATGCCGTAGTGGCGCTGGATCGCCTCCTGGATGTCCTTGGGGCTAGCGAGCACGGGCTTGACCTGGCAGTCCAGCAGCAGCCGCAGCTCGTCAAGCGTCTGGATGTCAAACGGATCGGCGATCGCGACTTCGAGGGTGTTGTTCGATAACTTCAACGGCATGAGCAGATAATGGCTGGCGAACTTTGGGGGCACCTTGGCCAGCGCATCCGGGGTGATTCGCACGTCCTCAAGGCGCACGTACGGCATCCCCACCTGCTCCGCCAGCACAGGCAACAGCTGCTCCTGCCGAACGAAACCGAGGTGCGTCAACACGCTGCCGAGCAGCTCGCCGGTGCGCTTCTGCTCAGCCAGCGCCCGCTCAAGCTGATCGGCGCTGATGAGCCCTTTCTCAACGAGCAGGTCTCCGAGGATTTGACGCCGCTGTTGCACTGCCATAACATCATAACCTTACCATAACTTGTTCTCCCCAACAAGGTTCCGAAGAGAATCGGGTCAGGCCGCTTGCTCCCAGAACTTGCGAAATGCGGCCAGGAACTCGGCAGGGGTCACGACCGGGGATGGGAAAAAAGCGCGGACCTTCGGAAGCGCGAAATGACGCGCATCGAGCGTGACGAGATAATCCACGCCTGCGTGTTTGGCCGCCGCAAGAATCGGGGCGTCGTCCGGATCGATCACGGCGGCCGCGTCCCGAACCGCTCGCGGCGAGGGGTCATCCGCCAGCTCAGGCGACACGCTCTTGATGAACAGGCGATAGCGCTCGACGTGCTCAGGAAATTTCTTCAGGAGAACCCGGTCGGCTTCGACAAGAACCTGCCGGCTGACGACGATCAGAAGCTGTTCAGCCTCACCGAGATTGCGAATCGCCGCCGAGGCGCCGGTGGGAGAGGCCAGGCCGGCGATGAGCACGCTGGTGTCCAGGAACACCCGCCAGCAATCAGCCGCCATACGCCTCTCGGTTGTAGCGCCGGCGCTCCTCCTTGAGGTCCTGCAGCACGTCTTCCAAGCGCAGTCCCTTGGTTTTCATCGACCGCGCCACATCCCTGGCCAGGGACGCGCCCTGCAGACGCTTCGGCGTGAGAATCAGACAGCGTCCGACCACAAAGACGCAGAGCTGGCTGTCCTCATCAAGCTTGAGCGCTTGACGGGCCATCTTGGGGATAGTGAGCTGGCCGCGGCCCCACAGTTTCACCGGTTTGGGTGTTGTGGTCATCATCGCGCACCTCCGTTTTACTGATTTTCAGACCTATGCTGAAATACAGTATATCACAGACAGGTGACGCCGCCAAGCTCGAGGTTAACCGCGGAAGGACTTGAAGATGATCGTGGCATTGTGCCCCCCGAACCCCAGGGAGTTGGAGAGCGCGACCTCCACCGGCGCCTTGCGGGCCTGGTTGGGGATGTAGTCGAGGTCGCACTCCGGGTCGGGGTGCTCGTAGTTGATGGTCGGCGGCATGACGCCGCGCGCGATGGCCAGCACCGAAATCGCCGCCTCCACCCCGCCCGCCGCCCCGATCAGATGGCCGGTCATCGACTTTGTGGAGGAGACGGCGACCTTCTTGGCGGCCTCCTTGAACACCTTCTTGATCGCGAGTGTTTCGATCTTGTCGTTGAGCTCGGTTGAGGTGCCGTGGGCGTTGATGTAGGTCACCTGCTCGGGCCGCAGCTTGGCATCCTCAAGTGCAAGCGCCATGGCATGCGCCGCCCCCTCGCCCTGCGGATCGGGTGCCGTCATGTGGAACGCATCCGCGCTGCGCCCGTAGCCGATCATCTCGGCGTAGATTGTGGCACCGCGCTTTTTAGCGCGCTCGAGCTCCTCGAGCACCAGCACTCCGGCGCCCTCGCCGATCACAAAGCCGTCGCGCTCCTTGTCAAACGGCCGGCTGGCTTTCTGGGGTGCCTCGTTGCGCCGCGAGAGTGCCATCAGCGCGCAGAACCCGCCGACCGTCAGCAGCGTGAGGCAGCTTTCCGTGCCGCCGCCGAGCATGACGTCAGCCTCGCCGCGCTGAATGATCCGGAACGACTCGCCCAGCCCGTGGGCGCCCGAGGCGCAGGCGGTGGTCGTGCAGAAATTCGGCCCCTTGAAGCCGACGTCCATCGCCACATGGCCCGGCGCCATGTTGCAGATCAGCATGGGGATCATGAACGGACTGAGCTTCTTCGGCCCCCGAGCGAGCAGGACATCGTGCTGCTGCTCAATCAAGTGCATGCTGCCGATGCCGGTGCCAATCACCACCCCGCAGCGAAACGGATCCTCCCGCTCCATCGCGATGCCGGCGTCTTTCAACGCCTGCCGGGAGGCGGCAATGGCGAACTGGACAAACCGCTCGGTGCGCTTGATCTCTTTTGGGGTGAGGTACAGGGCCGGGTCGAAGCCCTTGAGCTCACCCGCGATCTGGGAGTCCAGAGAGCTCGGGTCAAATGCGGTGATCCGCGCCACTCCGCTGGTACCCGCCAGCAGCGCGTCCCACATGGCGGGCACATCGTTGCCCACCGGCGTCACCGCGCCTAACCCTGTCACCACCACCCGCCTCATCGTCTCACCTCGATATTAGATATCGGAACTGAAAACATGAACGTCCCGCCTCAGCGGGACGTTCTGTCAACTTATGCAATTGTACGGCAAGGGCTATTTGGTGCTGGCAGTCTTCGACTCGATGTATTTGATGGAGTCGCCGACGTTGGCCATCTTCTCGGCGTCCTCATCCGGAATCTCGATCCCGAACTCCTCTTCCAGCGCCATCACGAGCTCCACGGTGTCGAGCGAGTCGGCCCCAAGATCCTCGATGAAGGAGGCCGTGTCCGTCACCTCTTCCAGCTTCACACCCAGCTGCTCTGCGATGATCGCCCGAACCCGATCCGCGACAGCCTCTGCCATACAACCCTCCTTGTTCGCGACCTTACATTGCGAGGCCGCCGTCCACCACCAGCACGTGGCCGGTGATGTACCGGGCGGCGTCACTCACCAAAAACAGCGCGGCCTGCGCCACATCGACCGGCTCGCCCAGCGTCCCCATGGGGATCGCCCCCATGAGCCGCTGCTTGGCCTCCTCCGGGAGCGCTTCGGTCATCTCGGTCTTGATGAACCCCGGCGCGATGGCGTTGCAGGTGATGCCACGAACTGCCAGCTCCTTCGCCACCGCCTTGGTGAACCCGATGATGCCCGCTTTCGATGCGGCGTAGTTCGCCTGCCCTGGATTTCCAAAGATCCCGACGACTGACGCGATGCTCACGATGCGGCCGCGGCGCTGATTGAGCAGGTGCTTGGCGACCGCTCGAGTGCTCAGGACTGTGCCTTTCAGATTGATCGCGAGCACCCGGTCCCA
>CAYJRJ010000062.1:0-3734 GCA_964372775.1 uncultured Planctomycetales bacterium
GGGATCGAGTTTCTGGAGGGTGACCTTCAGGCCGCGCGACTTCAGCAGCAGCCCGATGGACGCGCAGGCGATCCCCTTGCCGAGGCTCGAGACGACCCCGCCGGTCACGAAGATGTACTTAGCCATCACGTGGTCTCGGTCTCCTTGAGCATCCGTTGGAGGGTCTCCCCGATGCGAGAATCCTGGGCCTCCTCAGATAGGCGCTGGGCCCAGCGTTCCAGATAGGCTCGATCAAGCCGATCGCGGTGTCGGATCACCACCGTCTTGGCATCGAGCAGATCCTTCTCCCGCCCAGGCACGAGCTTCACGATGATCAGATCTTCCGGCGTGGGGAGATTGACTCCCACGTCGTACAGACGAAGTCGTTGCGCACGCTGCAGAGCGCTCTGCTCAAACTCGGTCGATGCCAAGATGATATCCACCCGCCATCGCCCCCGCTGCACATTGAACGTTCCTGTCGATTCGATCCGTTGAAGCACCCCAGGGCGGTCCACCGCAAATCCTGCCCTGCTGAATCCATCGAGCAGTCCCGACACCTGAGGCGGCTGCACAAAGACAATGCAATCCACGTCCTGCGTCATGCGCGGCTCCCCGACAACCGCCTGCGCCATCCCCCCAACGATGAGGTAGGGCACCTGCGCCTGCTCCAAGAGCCGCACGAGCGCCTGGAACACGCCAGGGAGGGAGTCTTCACGTTGTGCGGTCATGCAGCAAGTAGCGCAAGGCTACCGGACGATCGGCTTCGCGAACATTCAACTGCTCGAGTAAGCCGCACGACATCAGGTCTTCCGCCATCTGGATACTCTTCCGGTACGTCAGCTTGCGCAGGCGCTTTGCCCGCTCCCGTTCGCTCTGTTCTCGATACCGCTTCGGATTCTTGATCATCGCCGTGTCGCGCTCGCGGCAAGGAGCGCTTCGACTCGACGCAGATCCTCAGGCGTATCGACGCCGATCGTGTCGTGCACCGTTTCGAGGAGTTTGATCTGATAGCCGTGCTCCAGGGCGCGCAGCTGCTCCAGTTGCTCGGCCTGCTCCAGCGGTGTTGGCTCAAGGCTGGGAAACTGCAGCAGGAAGTGGCGCTGGTAGCCGTAGATGCCAATGTGCTTATAGGCTCGAGGCTGGAGGCTCGAGGCTGGAGGCAACTGCCCTCGCCTTGAGCCTAGAGCCTTGAGCCTAGAGCCACTCTGGTCTGCCCGTAGATGCGGGATGGGGGCGCGGGAGAAATACAGCGCGAACCCGTCACGATCGACAACCACCTTCACGACATTTGGATTCCCGACATCTGCCTGATCACGGAGCGGTGTCATGAGTGACGCCATCGGGACGGCCGTGTGGCGCTGGAGGAACTCCGCGAGTTGGTCCACCATGTCCGGCTGGATGAGCGGCTCATCTCCTTGCACATTGATGACGACGTGGGCACTGCGCGCGCGGGCGACTTCGGCGGCCCGTTCGGTGCCGCTGCGCGCGGTCGCACTCGTCAGCAGGGCCGTCCCGCCGGCGCGCTCAACCGCCTCAATGATGCGATCATCATCCGTCGCCACGACGACCTCATCGACCCGCTTGGCTTTGGCCACCTGTTCAGAGATGTGTTGGACCATCGGCTTGCCGTGGAGCATCGCCAGCGGTTTGCCGGGAAACCGCGTTGAGCCATAGCGTGCCGGGATGACGGCCAGGACGGCCATTACTTCCGCGCGCTCAGCGGACGGTGCGCCGCCTTCCGTTTCACCGCGCGATGGGGAGACTGGAGCCTCAGCCGCAATTCCTCTGGTGTCGCCACCGCGACCCCGAGCTTACCCACGACAATCCCCGCCGCGTGGTTGGCAATCCGCGCGGCTTGCGCCATACCTAAGCCGCTGGCGAGCGCCAGCGTAAACGCGGCGATCACGGTATCGCCGGCTCCGGCTACGTCGAACACCTCTTGGGCCACGGTCGGAATGCGGGTCTCACGTCCGCCCTGCTCGAACAACCACATCCCTTCCTCGCCTAAGGTGATCAGGCACGCTTGGCAGCGCAGCCGCTGCAGGATCTGCCGCCCCGCCTGCTGGATCTGTGCCTCGGTGTTGAGCTCGCGGCCGACCGCCTCTCCGGCTTCCATCCGGTTCGGCGTCAGTGCCGTGACGCCCTGGTAGAGATCGAAGTGCTCTTCCTTTGGATCGACGGTGATGATTTTGCGATGGCTTCGGGCCACGGGGATTATCGACTCGAGCAATTTCCGTGTGATGACGCCTTTGCCGTAATCCTCCAGGATCACCGCATCAGCATCTGCGATGCGTGCGCGCACCGCCTCAATGAGCCGGCTCACCGCCCCGTCGGGCAGCGCCTCCGGCTGCTCGCGGTCCACCCGGACGACCTGCTGGTGATGTGCGATGACCCGCGTTTTGACCGTCGTCGGCCGTTTGACCCGGATGATTCCGCTCGTGTCAATCGTCCGGGAGGCCAACTCGCTTCGCAGCAGCTCGCCCCACCGGTCCTCCCCGATGAGCCCGACGACGGACACCGACCCGCCGAGCGCCGCGATGTTGTTGGCCACATTGGCAGCCCCCCCGGGCATGACGGATTCCCGCTGGACCCAGACGACCGGCACGGGCGCTTCGGGGCTGATGCGGCTCACCTGGCCCCAGATGAACTCATCGAGCATCACGTCGCCCACGATGAGCACGCGGGCGCTCCGGAATCGCTGGAGCAATCCGTCCACCGATGGGCTCATCATGAGAGCTGTTCCATGACGGCTCGCACGAGCAGAGGGATCATCAACTCATGGTGACCCGTGATATGGATCGCCCGTCCGCCCAGCAGCGTGGGACGTCGCAGGACGTTTTCCGACGGCCGGTAGTGCCGCATCATGTCGAAGTTGAACGCCGTGAACTCCTTCACCGGGTGCCCCAAATTGCGCGCGATCGACACCGCCTTCAAAAACACCTCCGGCAAAATGACGGCCGACCCGAGATTGCCCACGACGCCGCCGTTGCCGAGCTTCGCGACGATGCCCACCAGCGTTCTAAAATCAGCCAATGACGTCTGCCCAATGGCGGCTCCGTCGGCGCTCGACTGCTGGTGGATGACGTCGGTCCCAATCGCCACGTGCACCGTGGCGGGAACACCGAACTCCTGACAGGTGGCCAGCAGGCTCAGGCGGCGGTACGGCAGCCGTTGACGATTGATCATGGCACCCACGGCGCGGCCAAGCCCCCAGTCTTTCTTGGCGCCTTCACGGATGGCCCGGTTGAGCGATTCATGCGTCTCGCGGGCCATGCCGAAGGACCCGTCAGCGAGGGCTGCGTCGACATCCTCGGACGTGGAGCCCATGAACGCCAGCTCGAAGTCGTGGATGATCCCCGCGCCATTCATGGCCAACGCGGTTACGACCTCTCGCTTGAGCAGCTCAATCACGAGCGGGTTGAGGCCCACTTTGATCACATGCGCCCCCACCATGAGCAAGACGGTCTGCCTGCGCCGCTTCGCCGCCACAATGGCATCCACCACAGTTTGAAACTCCTTGACGGCCAGGAAGTTAGGGAGAGAGTCGTAGAACTCGCGGAAGGAGCCACCCTTCCTGCAGGGCTTCGCAAAGGCGTCGAAGCGAACCTTACTTTTGCGAGAGCTGGCGGGGTAGGTCTTGAGTCTGGTGAAATCCAGGATCGGCACGTCCAGATTTTAGCAGACGGTCTTGCGGGTGTCAACGCTCGCCGTGCCGCCGGATCGCCGGGCGAGCGAATGTGCGGGCGCCCGGAGCC
>CAYJRJ010000063.1:0-3199 GCA_964372775.1 uncultured Planctomycetales bacterium
CACCATGGTGTAGATATCGTGGCGTCCGAGCGCATCGACGCCATGGGAGATGCCTGGGTTGGTGACGCGGAAGGTGAAATGCAGCAGATGATAGACCAGATAGGCGAGCACGAGCCCGCCGGAGATACGCATGGCGCGGGCGGCCGGGGTCGTCTCGGCATAGCGCTGCATCCGGTAGCGCTGCGGCCGGGCGCGCCGGTTTTCAACCGCCAGCTGCACTGAAGTCACAATGTGCACAACCACCATAATGAGGAGGAAGGCGCGGGCCGCCCAGAGCCCCCACCCGAGATGGCGCAGCTTCGCGCCATAGGCATTGAGCGCATCCGGCCCGCCGAAGATCAGGAGGTTGCCCAGCAGGTGGCTGATGATGAACCCGACGAGCACCAGGCCGGAGACAGCCATCAGCGCTTTCTTGCCGATTGACGAGCGCAACCAACTAACGCACATACCGCGTTGGGTCGGGCATCCCGGCGGCGCGGAATGCGCGGCGGCGTTCCGCGCACTTATTGCACGTGCCACAATGCCGGATTCCTCGAGGACTCAAACACGAGAACGTCAATGCCAGCGGGACCCCCTTGGCGCGGCGAATCAGCTGGATTTTGGTGAGATGGCGAAGCGGTGTGACGATCCGAATGGGCTGACCCAAGGCCCTCTGCAGAACTGCGGCGTAATCCGACAGAAAATGGGGTGAGGCGTCGCTGAACGGATTCCCCTTGAGCAGACCCAGAACAATCGTGGAAATCCCCCGCCGGGTGCCTGCAATGGCGGCCTGGGACAGCAACAAGACGTTGCGGCCGGGCAGGTAGACCGCGGAATCGGCGCTCGTGGCATCCGGCACACGCTGGCCGGTGAAACTCCAGTGCACGCCGTAGATCGAGCGAAGAGGCAGCACCGCCACCTGGAGAGGCAGCAGCCGCGGTGAACGCTCCGCCCGGAGGAACCGGCGGAGCCAGTAGAGCTCAGCCGCCTCCCAGCGGAAGCCGCACCGCAGGTACACCGGGAACACTCGAACACCGCGAGCGAGGAACTGATGGAGGAGATAACCGCTGTCGAGCCCGCCGCTGAGCAGCAGGCACGCGGGTGAGGTTCGATCTGCATGCATCTAACGGCCAGCCTAGCAAAGCGTTCCGTGAAAGTCAATCCGAGGGATCCGAATTATCGACACTCCGAGGGATTCGAACTTGACAAGAGAGAAATTGCGTTTATACTGCCCTCGATAATGAACGGCGAGCTACCGTATCGACGTAAGCAGTACCTCGTGGATCGCGGCTACCAGCTGCGGTTCGTGACACGGGTCTTCGTGGTCGTGCTGATCGTCGCAGTCGTCAGCTCGCTCATCTCCACGGGCCTGCTGTGGACGAACATGTACCGCGCGGACCTCGAGCAGCAGGCGACCTTGATCGCCGCGCTGATCGCCGTGGCGACCACGCTGCTTGTCGAGCTGCTCATTGCAATCCCCCTCGTGTACTTCCTCGGCATCCGACAAAGCCACCGTGTGGTAGGACCCATCAATCGCATTAAACGTGTCCTGGAAGCGGTCGGGGCGGGCGATTTCTCGCAACGCATCGCCTTGCGGCGTGGCGACGCGCTGGAGGGTCTGGCCAAATCGATCAATCAAATGGCCGACAGCCTCCAGCAGCGCTTCCCCAGAAGTCCCGGTTCCTAACGGCTCCCCTCCCCTCACACTGGTTGAGGGACCCCCTAGACTACCGTCATGACCCTTGAAGGCCGCGTCGTCCTTGTCACGGGTGGAGCGAAGCGAATCGGCCGCGCCATCGCCGTGGCGCTGGCGAAACGCCGCGCGCGCATCGTCATTTCCTATCGAACCTCGGCACGCGATGCCCGTCGGACCGTGAAGGAACTCGAGCGGCACGGCGCCCCCGACGCCCTCGCGGTGCACGCCGACCTCTCCAACTCCGCTGAGGTCAAGCAGCTGATGGCTCGCATCCAACGACGGTTCAGGGGCCTTGATGTCGTGGTCAACAGCGCGGCGAACTTCGAGCGAACGCCGTGGGCGACACTGACCGCGCGTCACTGGGATGCGGCGCTTGGGACGAACCTCAAAGGCCCGTTTCTCTGCGCGCTGTACGCCAGCCGACTGATGAAACAGCGCGGCGGCGGCAAGATCATCAACCTCGCGGACTGGGCCGGCGTGCGCCCGTACCGCGATTACCTGCCCTATTGCGTGTCGAAAGCCGGCGTCATCGGCTTGACCAAAGCGCTCGCCAAGGAACTCGCGCCGTCGATTCAGGTCAACGCCATCGCCCCGGGCCCCATCCTGCCGCCGGCAGGCATGAGCCGAGCGGAGTGCTCGCACATCAGCCAGCGCGTGCCGCTTGCGCGCTGGGGCAGCCCGCAGGATATCGCGAACACCGTGCTCTTCCTCATCGAAGGGACCGACTTTATGACCGGATCAACCGTGTTTGTTGATGGAGGGCAACTGATCGCATAAGGAGTCGGGACATTGCTCTTTTCGCTTCTCTCGGCAGGTGGCGAAAAGAGGAACGTCCCGCACGGGCCATGTATCAGGTGACGAAAGTCATTCATTTCTGCTACGGGCATCGGCTGCTCAACTATGCGGGCAAATGCCGCTACCTCCACGGGCACAACGGCAAGGTCGAGATTGAACTGAGCAGTGCGCGGCTGGATGCGCGGGGGATGGTGCGGGACTTTGAGGAGGTCAAGCGGACCATCCAGCGATGGATTGACGAGACGCTGGATCACACGATGCTCTTGCGGAAGGATGATCCCGTGGCGAAGCTGCTACGCTCGCGGGGGGAGCGGCTGTACCTCATGGCGATTAACCCGACGGCGGAAACCATCGCCAAGCTCATCTTCGACTACGCCCGCCGCGCGAAGTTTCCCGTCAGCGCCGTCAAGCTCTGGGAAACCCCTCACTCTTTCGCGAGCTACCGCGGGTGATCTCGACGGCGGCGGACTCGATCCCCGGCAAGGCGCGCTTGGTGATCTTGACCTCGACCTCCGGCGTCGGGAATTCCTTCAAGACGAGCGCCGCGATCTCCTCTGCCATCGTTTCCATGAGGCGGAAGGATTTCCCCTCCACCAACTGCTTGACGGCCGTCACCAGCCGGCCGTAGTCCACCGCGTCCTTCACGTCATCGTGCCGGGCGGCCGACGCTGCATCGATCTTCAGCGTGAGGTCAATCCACACGTCCTGCGCCGCCGCCTGCTCCCACTC
>CAYJRJ010000064.1:0-2470 GCA_964372775.1 uncultured Planctomycetales bacterium
TGAAGCTGCTGCGCGATGAAAATCCTTACACCGATGCCGACCACTCATGTCAACCTCGGCACTCCTTGTCCTGATCTTTCTGGTGGCGTTGATCTACGCCTCGGTTGGGCACGGCGGAGCGTCGGGGTATCTTGCGACCATGTCTCTCTTGGCGTATGCGCCAGCAGCCATGGCCTCCAGCGCGCTGCTGCTCAATCTGCTGGTGGCCGGCACCGCCTGCCTGATGTTCTGGCGGGCGGGCCATGGATCGTTGCCGTTGCTCTGGCCGTTCCTCATCGGGTCTGTTCCGGCCGCGCTCATCGGCGGGTGGCTTCCCGTGTCAGCTCGAACGTACGGATGGCTGTTGGCTGCGGCCTTGCTTGTCGCTGCCGTTCGCCTGTGCCTGCCGGCTCTCCAGCACGCAGATTCGTTGATGCGCCCCCGGCTGTCCATCGCGGTAGTGGTTGGGGCGGGGATTGGTCTGCTCTCGGGCGTGGTCGGAGTCGGAGGAGGGATTTTCCTGAGCCCGTTGATGATGCTCCTGCGCTGGGCTGATGCCAAGCAGACCGCTGCGGCCTCTGCCGGGTTCATCGTGGTCAATTCCGCCGCGGGGCTGGTCGGTCGCTTCGTGGCGGGACGGCTGGTGATGGGCTCGCTGGCTCCGCTTGTCGTCGCGGCCTTCGCTGGCGGTGTCATGGGCTCGCGATTAGGAGCCAACCATTTTTCGGGGTGGTGGTTGCGCCGTCTGCTGGCGATGGTGTTGATCATCGCATCGGGTAAATTGGTGCTCAGCCATGGTCCCACCACCTCGCTGATCCCGCCAAAGGCGGGATGGTTCGCTCAATGGAGAATTGCTGAGGAGTCGGCGAACCCCGGCCGGTCTGCCGGACTCCTTACCGCATTGACAGACCGGCCGACAGCCAGGTGGTGGGATGGTTGACATCGTCGCGATCGTCCGTCGCAAGAAGGCCTCGGCGACAAGAGAAGAGTTGGCGCGGATCGGCTGCCTCGGGTATTCCGTCCTTGCAGTGCTGGGCCGTGGACGGCAGCGCGGGCTCCGGGGAGCGCAAGGAAACGAGGGCCCGGCGTTTCTTCCCAAGGCGCTGTTCGATCTCATCGTCGAGGAGAGCCAAGCCCAGGAGACGATTGAGGCGATTATCCGGGCGAACCAGACCGGCGAGTTCGGCGATGGGAAAATCTTCGTCATCGAGATGGCTGAAGCCTATCGGATTTCAACAGGAGAGAAGGATGCAACTCATTAAAGCGATCGTTCGACCAGAGAAGGAGACTGA
This sequence comes from uncultured Planctomycetales bacterium, assembly GCA_964372775.1. Classification (GTDB taxonomy): domain Bacteria; phylum Omnitrophota; class Gorgyraeia; order Aquiviventales; family Aquiviventaceae; genus CAYJRJ01. The sequence continues at coordinate 1,272 of CAYJRJ010000064.1, forward strand.
GGTCATTCAGGGATTGGAGCAGGCCGGTCTGTCAGCCCTCACCAAGTGGGATGTGCTGGGCCGCGGCCGGCAGAGGGGGATCCAGGTGGGCGCGGCGGTCTATGGCGAACTGTCCAAGCTCTGCCTGATGCTGGTCGTCCAAGACGGTGATGCGGCCAAAGCAATCGAGGCGATTCTTAAAACCGCCAAGACCGGCCATCCGGGTGACGGCCGAATCTTCGTGAGCGATGTGAAGGAGGCGTACACGATCCGAACCGGAAAACCTGATGCGTAATCCCACCACCTGCCACCTGCCGCGAAGCGGCACCCTCGGCTGAACGCCGAGGGGTCGCCGTTGGCGACGCGGCAGGTGGTGGGATAACACCCAACAAGGACACGGAGCATGCGGCTAAAAGACTTTGCCAAGAGCGGCCATCCGCCAACGCTGTTGTCGGCGTTTCTGTACTTCGACATCAGCTTTATGGTGTGGGTGCTCATCGGCGTGCTCGGCGTGCACATCGCAAGCCACTTCGGGCTCACCGCGAGCCAGAAAGGACTGCTCGTCGCCATCCCGATTCTGGGAGGCTCGCTGGTGAGGATTCCACTCGGTATTCTCGTCGACCGCATCGGTCCCAAACGGACCGGGATCCTGAGCCAACTCTTGGTGATGATGCCCTTGGTGTGGGCGTGGCTCTTCGGGCGCAGCTTCTCGGAGTTCTTGGCGCTTGGCTTGCTGTTGGGGATCGCGGGGGGCAGCTTTGCGGTAGCACTCCCGCTCGCCAGTCGCTGGTATCCCCCGCAGCATCAGGGCCTTGCCATGGGCATTGCGGGTGCTGGGAACAGCGGCACGGTCCTGGCCGCGCTGTTGGCACCTCGCCTAGCCGAGCGCGTCGGCTGGCATAACGTGTTTGGATTCGCACTCATTCCCGTCGTGATCACCCTCCTGCTCTATAGTCTGTTAGCGAAGGAGAGCCCATCTCAACCTGCTCCCAAACCGTTGCGAGACTATCTCGGTCTATGCCGCGAGCGCGACACGTGGTGGTTGTGTCTGTTCTACAGCTTCACGTTTGGTGGCTTCGTGGGCCTGGCGAGCTTCCTCGTTCTTTTCTTTCACGACCAGTACGGACTCACGAAAGTGATGGCGGGCAACTTCACGGCGCTGTGCGTCTTCGCCGGCAGCTTCCTGCGTCCGGTTGGCGGATATCTGGCCGATCGCTTCG